>CAXRJK010000025.1:0-5010 GCA_964230865.1 Winogradskyella sp. | reverse complement strand
TACTTTTCCTACAGTTACAGAAACCAGCTTCGCCTGTGGATATTTAAGCTGATAGTGAAGTCCTCTGATAACTTTATTTTCGGAACCTGCTTGATTGTCTTGAATAAATGATGACGAAATTCCATTTATATCCATAATATCTCCACGAAATGATTCATAAAAATATCCTCTGTCATCTGAAAACAAACTTGGAACTACTATTTTTACCCCTGAAATTTGTGTCTCAATAAATTGCATTACCGCGCTACCTTATATTTTCTCCCCACATTGTCAAAATTAAATCCTGCCTTTAAAAAATCATTCATGTTTAAAATATTTCTTGTATCAAGGACATTTAGAGATTTCATTAATTTTTTTAATTGATTTGGTCCTATTCCACGAAACTCATTCCACTCAGTCAAAATCACTAATCCAACAGAATCCAAAACTGCATTTTTCCAAGATTTACAATAGATAATATCAGGAAACATTTTTCCAAAATTTTCATTAGCCTCTGGGTCATATGCGAATATCTGTCCTCCCTCACCCAAAATTTTATGAGCCATGGTTATGGCCGGAGACTCTCTAACATCATCCGTTTCTGGTTTAAAAGCTAGTCCCAATAATGCAATCTTTTTACCTTTAAAAGAATCACCTACAAGATATTTTAATTTTTCAACCATTCTTTTTTTCTGTTTCTCATTAGTCTTCATTGCACCATTCAAGGTGTGCATTATAGCCCCTTTTTCCTCTGCTAATATTGCTAAAGCTTTTGTATCTTTCGGGAAACATGAACCTCCAAACCCTGGCCCAGCATGAAGGAACTTTGGGCTTATCCTTCCATCTAAACCCATTGCACGCGCTACAGAATGTACATCTGCATTCACTTCCTCGCACAGATTTGCTATTTCATTTATATAACTAATTTTCATAGCTAAAAAAGCATTGCTAGCGTATTTAATCATTTCAGCTGTTTCTATAGATGTATGAATAATTGGGGTCTCATTTATATAAAGGGGTCGATATACATCCTCCATTATTTCAAAATCCGTTTTTTGGGATGCACCTAATACAACCCTGTCAGGCCAAAGAAAATCTTTAACCGCAGAGCCTTCCCTTAAAAATTCTGGATTTGAACAATAACCAAAAGGTTTATTTGTTTGTTTTGAAACTTGCTTAAATATCTTTTCCCCTGTTCCAATTGGAACAGTACTTTTAGTACAAATAATTTTATATCCATTAATATTTTCTGATATAGTTTGTGCAACAGAAAATATTGCACTTAAATCTGCATTACTATTTTTCCCCTCGGGAGTTCCAACTGCTATAAAAATAACCTCACTATTTTTAATTGCTTTAGAAATTTTATTGGAAAATTTCAATCTTCCTGATTGGACATTTCGTTTTATTAATTCTTTTAATCCTGGCTCATAAATGGGAATTTTTCCATCTTTCAATTTTTCGATTTTTTCTTCCAAAATATCAACACACGTTACCTGATGACCAAAGTCTGCAATTCCAGCTCCACTAACCAAGCCCACATACCCGGTTCCAATTATTGATATACGTTTCATTTTTCTATTCCGATGATATAATAATTATAAATAACCAAATTTACGGCGAATTCCCCATTCTAATGATAACAGTAAAACCAATAATATGGCAGTCCATTTTTTTTCAAAAAGTTGAAATCTTCTCAATTCTTTACTAACTGATGATTCTGAATTAATATTGGCTATAAGCTTATCCATTTGATCCCATAGTTGATAATCTCCATTGGTTTTTACTGAAATATTTTCTAATAGGTCTTCATTTAAGTAAACATTATTTAACTCAATCTGGCTCTCTTCTACAAAAAACATCCCCCTCTTTTCATAGACCCCTGAATGATCATCATATTCAAGTACATAACTGTTTTTTCCTGGTACTGAAGCCCAAAGAGAACCCTCCCATTTTTTCATCAATGGGTTATACCGTAATTCAGTTGAACTAAGAAGGGAATCTTTAGAATAAACATGAAAAAAAACCTCAGCATCCAGCGATGAATCAGACTGACGGATGCCTGTTACATGAATTTTCTCGCCCTGTTGAAAATTATTCTTATTTATTTTGAAATGAAGGGCTTCATTACCTCCTGTTTTAAGTAGCCAAGAAAACAATCCACTCATCAAAATTTTAGATGTATTTTCTGCCATTGATGAGATTAAATTGAACTGTAATGCATATAAATTTATCGGTGTCCACACGGCCATCCTTACACCATTAGTTTCTCCCAAAAGTAATACTGGAGGGTCAATGTCAGTATTAAATAAAGCAACAGGCTTCATCCAAGAATCTTGATAACTTAACTTGAGGCCTGGATACAGTGGTGGAAAATCCGTTCCATTTAGTACAAAATTAGTATAATCCATTGAGGATCTTACCAAAGATTCTCCTTCTGCCGTTAATGTCCAACCGATTTTATCTTCTTTTTTTTTCCATTTCTCTTCAGATAATTTGAATAGAGATAATAAGGGTTTAGCATGCAACTTATTTATAGCAGGCCCAGCTACCCATACCAAACTTGTTTTATGGGAACCAATTTTTTTCTTTAAAAATGAAAGCCAAGAGTTTGGAATTTGATTCACTGGGAAATTATCTAATACAATCAATTCATATTTATTTTCCCAAAAAGATTTTAAACTTGGATAAAATTCTTTACCTCGCTGAACAAAATGATCTGTTTCTACTTTAGGCATTTCTCTTAAAAATTGTTTTAAAAGCCCAGTATTATAAGAAGGAACTCCAGTTATAACTGCAACATTGTATTGGTCTTGCAAAACTGATATAGAAAAAGATTGATTATTATTCTCAATATTGATTTCATCTTCTATTGATGAAATCTTCATAGTAAATAATGATTCCCCTAATTGCTTTGGATGGAACCGGAATCTCACATTTGTTAGTGATCCTTCACCTGCAATACGGATAAATTTAGAACCAATTAGATTATTTTTTTCATATAATGAAACAGTAAGTCTTTCACTTAAATTACCAGTAGACTCAATCATACCAACAATTTCAATGTTTTCATTTTTAACAGCTACCGTCGGAGCATCTATAGATTTAATAGAAACATCAACTCTAGGTGATATATCTCCAAATCCCAATGAGTAAATCGGAATTGAAATGTTTTCCAGAGAGTGATTTGGATTCACTCCAATTGTATGTTGACCATCTGAAATTAAGAGGTATCCTATTGAATTATCTAAATTTTTATCTTTAGCTAAATCAAGAAGTCCGCCAATATTTGTAGCGATTCCATCAAAAGTAAGTGATCTATCTTGGCTAGCTATAATCGTAGCATTATCAAAATGATGAAGAGAATATTTAATTTTTCTTTTATCTAATTTTTTAAATAAAGATTTAATCCCCTCATTTAATTTGGTGACAGAATGACCTTTATGAAACCCCATACTCATAGAGTTATCTATGAAAATATCTAACTCCCTCTCTCTTTTTATATGCTCAGTATATGATATATTTGGCTGCAATAGCCCTATTAGAAGAAGTATTAAAAATATCATCCTTAAAACGGGTAATATTTTAAAATTGAGTACATCCTTTGAATATAAGAGATACCACATAAAAGTGGTTACACTTCCAATTATTAAAATCCAAAGCCAGAAATCAGGTGAATGTAGAAATTCTATTATCATTAATGTTTATAATAAAATAAAAATTATTTTTTATTTCCTTTACAAACGAGAGCAAGCTTATGTTCCTAAAAAAGTAAAGTTCCCGCTTTCATTGAAAATAAAAGTTTCAGTTGAATAAAGGGATAAATTGTATTATTTATGCTAAAGGAAAATTTGGAAAAACGGGAAATGCTAAATCAGATTTTTCACCCGAAAAAAGTTTTAATTCTCCCAAATAAGCCACCATAGCTGCATTATCTGTACACAATGAAACAGAAGGGAAATATACTTTTGCATTAGACAATTGGTTTTTTACTGACTCTCGCAGTAATCTATTTGCTCCAACTCCCCCTGAAATTACACAGGTATTTATACCAGAAATAGTAGATGCATTTTTTAACTTTGTAATGAGTACATCTATAATTGCAGACTGATAACTAGCTGCAATATCACTCATTTTTTGTTTTTTTTCATTTTCATCCAACTTTTTTATATAGTAGAGCAAGGATGTTTTCAGTCCGCTGAAACTGAACTCTAAATTATTTTTACCAATTAATGCACGAGGGAATACAACTGCTTTTGAATTCCCACCAATAGCACACTTTTCAATCTCTGGACCACCAGGATATCCTAATCCCAAAATCCTGGCCCCTTTATCAAAAGCCTCACCTGCAGCATCATCGCGGGTCTCCCCCAGTAATTTGTATTTATTATGATCTGAAATCAACCATAATTGAGTGTGTCCTCCGGAAACTAACAGACAAATAAATGGAGTAATTAATGAAGGTGTATCTAAAAAGTTCGCATATATATGAGCTTCTAAATGATTGATACTAATGATAGGAATATCTAACGTTAGTGCCATACCTTTTGCAAAACAAACACCAGTTAGCAACGATCCCGCTAATCCAGGCCCCTGTGTAACTGCAACTGCATCCAACTCAGTTTTTTTTACGGATGCTGTATTCAATGCTTCAATAACTAAACTATTCAATAATAATTCATGTTCTCTCGATGCTAATTCAGGGACAACCCCACCAGAAGTGTTATGAACTTGTTGAGAATAAACAATGTTTGACAGAATTTTTCCATTCTGTACTACAGCAGCTGCAGTCTCATCACAGGATGTTTCAATTCCCAATATTTTCATCCGGAGTCCCTAGTTACCACTAACTCGATGCTTCGAGGAGAAAGGTCCTGCCATTCAATAAGATCATTAGGCATCACAATAACTGGAGCATAAAATTGTTTTTTCTGTGACCATTCTTTTTCAAAATCTATATAGATAAAAAAATCTTCAGGATAAATTTCTGCAATTCTAGATACTCCTCCAATAGCAGTTAGCGATACGGTT
>CAXRJK010000024.1:0-70009 GCA_964230865.1 Winogradskyella sp. | reverse complement strand
GTTATATCTATATGGGACGACACTTATATTTAGTAATTCCAAATCACGCATTACCAATCGATCTGACACCTTAAGTATAGACTCAGGATAAACTGTATCCTCTATATAAAATGAGGCGTCCTTGTATTTAATGAATCCCGGCGCTTCAGTCTTGTCCTTATTCTGAAATGGAAAGACTTTGATATCATCAATTATATGAGAAGAAATTATATTGTAAGAAACTGAATACTCTTTATCTTTAGAAACCTGGATCAGAGTTGAAAATAGGGGCAGCTCCGGTTGGCCATAGTCTGTTGTGGTTCCTCCCTTGGAAGGGATCAGCTTTGTATATTCACCCTGAGACTCAAAACTAACCTCACTATGAGTAAATTGAATAACTGTCTCCCCAACATTACTGTCTTGTATCATAAATTGAGAGTGAACAGTTTGAAAAACAAATAACGTAAAAATAATAATTTTTATCTTAAATAATCGCATCGGTTCTCCTAAATATATTGTGATTTTAATTTTGTAACTGAAAATTTAAATTTTTTCTAATAGAATTCGACATTCAGTTCTCACCAATTATTCCATCAATTTAAGATGGAATAAATTTTGGATCAGCTAATAGAGCTTTGATTGATAAATATCGTGAAGTCTGAGCAATCCTACACATTCATTTTGAGATATATCTACCACAGGTAAAACTGATATCTGAGAGGGACGGTCTTCCATCAGCTTCATCGCATCATCCAATGATGCATTTAAGGGGACAAAAATAGGCTTGTTATTCATAATGTCTTTCAATTTGAGAATCGCAAAATCACTATTTAATGATATGCCCCTTCGGATATCTCCATCAGTAATAATACCTATTAATTGCTTTTTTTTATCAATAACTAGTGCCGCACCAAGAGGATTTGTTGTCATTAACTTTGTAACATCAATTAATTCTGAGTTAGGAGAAACAATTACAGCTTCATGAAGAGGGTGCATGATATCTTGTATTCGCAACCTTAGCTGTTTCCCCAATTCACCTCCGGGATGGTAGCGGGCAAAATCTTCGTGTTTAAATTCTCTCATAGCCATCAATACAGATGTGAGCGCGTCTCCAATTGCCAACGTAAGTGTGGTGCTAGAAGTGGGAACCACTCCCAACGGATCAGCTTCTGATGATACCGAAGCATCTAAAACAATATCTACCCTCTTGGCAACGGGTGATTGTGCATTCCCAACTAGGCCAATGAGCGGTGAATGAAAATCCCTGAGTCGAGGAATGAGCCTTCTTAGCTCTTCTGTAGCTCCGCTTTTGGAGATTAGGATGGTGGGGTCTCCGGGATGGTAAATTCCGAGATCACCATGCAGGGCCTCAGCTGCATGTAAAAATACCGCTTGAATTCCTGTACTACAGAGGGTTGCAACAATTTTTTGTCCAATCAATCCAGACTTCCCCAAGCCACAAATGACCACCTTTCCATCATGGTTGAGAATAACCTCTGCAGTTTCAACTACTGCAGCACCCACTCTGTGGGATGCTTTTTCTATTTCAACTGCTTCCTTCTGGAGAGTCGCTTTAACAGTATCAATAAATGGGTTTTTAGAATCTTTTTTCACTTCAAAAAATGGAAATTTTCCACATAGCTATCGACAAAGTTAAACATTTTAAGGGTAATAGCCACATCGTCGTAAAAAAATCAATAAAAATTATGCTTAGAATAAATCAATGCATTTAAGAAAATTCCCTTTGTATATTTGTGTTAGTTATAGATATGAATTTGAAACCTAATATTCGATTATTTACTTCCTCTATCTTAATTCTGCTGCTAGCTGGTGGATGCAGTAAAGAATATCACGTTTGTGAGTCCCCTGAGGAAGAAGATTCCCGCTGGCCCTGGAATATTACAGCAGAATGGAATCAGCAATCAGTTAATTTTGATTTTAGGATTACCTCTGACTCAGATCAATTAGCTGTGGATTTTTTAGCACCAAGTGAAGAAACTATTGAAGCCATTTTATCTGATGGTGGAAATTCAGAATTAAATTTTCTACAATCCAGCTCAGGTGACACCAATAAACTGTTTGTTCGAAACCAGTCTATTTTTGATGAGAGCTATCCAATGCATGAACTTATTATAATTTATTTTGATGTAGCTGACTCGGGAGCTGCTGTTTATTCAATATCTGAAAACGAATCAGAGAGCTCTGAAGATTACACAGGCATGGTTTATTTCACATTCAATAGCTTAGACTACAGCTTGAGCTTATCCAATCAGTCCCTCTATAACCTGGATTCAACAAAATCAGTGACATTAAATGGATCTGTCAATATGGAAACCACCCAGCTGATTGCTGAAAACTCCATTTCAGTTCCTCTTACATCCGATCAAACGACAACCACCATTATTCTCAACCCAAGCGGAGAATATTTCCGACTTACAGATGACGGCAGTGGAGTCCCAGATGAGGCCCAGGGTAGCTGGGAAGTGACCGACACCACAGCAAAAACTATATCAATAATCGAAACCTATGAAGATTGGGAGTCAGGCGAAACCGTCACTGATACACTTTCCATTACCTACACATTTGAGGCTGACTTTCTTACCTTTTCGCAGGAAAAAGATCCTTGTGCAGGATACACAGATAATAGTGAGTGTTTTGAACAATTTGAACTGAGTTTTGGTTTATCAGAAAATTCCATCACAGCTCTGAGTTTGACATCAACCATGATATTTACAAAAACATCTTCTGGGAAACAAAGACAAATAGCTGGTTTTCAACCTGCATATTGGTTTGGAAAAACTACTTTTTTTAAAGACCTTAAGTAATTATAATTATTTTCTCTCCACTTTAAACTCATAAATCATCACTCCATCAAAAACGCCCTCTGGGTTGGAGAAATAATAATCTAGAAATTTTACATTGACAGTCTCTCCTTCAGCCGTTGAAGCATGAAGGAGATTTGTGTTGTCAATCAACATACCTTCGTGACCAATTATTATTCCTGAATTAAAAAATGATTTTTTCACAAATGCAACACCGCAAATTTCAGGTAAATTCTTCAACAAGCTTTCATTAATTTGGTCATTAGGAATGTAATAAGTTTCAACTTCCCTTTTCCAATCCAAATCTAATAATTCTTCTCCACTTTCCTTTTGATTTAAAATAACTTGAACATTTCTTAATTTTTCAATTGGCAAGAGGGTCTGCGAAATATCTACTGTCTCCGGATGTGATAAAATTCTGTCTGATGTAAAGTGCCAGCGGGTAGTAAAATCTGGTTTGTGATCCTTATAGTGCAGGTGTATCATATTTTCTTTGGCCTCCTGCCAAGATTTGCTTTTAACAAATGCTAAGCTGGTCAATACATGAACCGTACAGTCTGAAACATCTAGGCGAATAATCGGATCTGGGTCGGGCTCTTTTTCTTCTCCTAGTTTGAAAATTTCATATGGCTTACCTACTTGCCAGGTAGCAAACGCCTTCAACCTATCATGAAAATCGGGGAATCTTGAGTGAAATTCTGGAAGTAATTTTGATACCTCTGACTCAGAGAGTGTCCATGGCTTGGGTAACGTACCAACCCAATCCAAATTATTTTGGCACCCGCTATATACCAATACACTTAGAAAAATAATCAGAAAACTGAATTTAGTAGACATCAATTACGGATTTTCATAATGACGAAAATTAAATCTGAAATGGTATTAAATCGTTAATTTTATTACATGAATCCAATCATTTCAAATCAATCTTTGCCACTGGAACAAATGGTTGGTCAAATGATTCTAGCAGGGTTCAGGGGAAAAACTGTATCAGAGAATTCAGAAATTACACAGTGGATTGACTCATTTAACATTGGAGGCGTTATTCTGTATGATATGGAAATGACCCAAAAACCTCCCGGAAAACGAAATATTGATTCTCCTGACCAGCTGAGGGAATTGACACAAAATCTTCAGAGTTTTTCAAGAACTCCAATGTTTATTGCTATAGACCAGGAAGGCGGCAACTGTGCGAGACTTACATCAGAATATGGGTTTTCACACTTTTCTTCATGGAAAGAGATCGGAGAACTAAATGATTTTGAAAAAACCAGGTCTTTCTCTTATTTAGTAGCTGACACACTACATCAAGGTGGCATTAACCTAAATTTAGCTCCCGTACTAGATATTCAGAATAGCTCAGATTCAATGATTGGAGGTGAAGGTAGATGTATCTCAGGTAATTATAATGAAGTAATTGACCAATCCAGAATTTTTATAGAAGAACACAGAAAAAAACAAATTGGTACCGTGGGAAAACACTTCCCTGGACAGGGCAGCGCGGTACAAGACGCCCACAATGAGATGACAGATATATCGGACACATGGGATGAGTCAGAATTAATTCCATATTCTAAGCTGATTCAATCAAATGATTTAAATGCAATTATGGTGGGACATGTATTTATTCAATCACTAGATAAAGACTATCCTGCATCTCTTTCAACAAAAATTATTTCAAATCTATTGCGAAAAAAAATGGGATTCAATGGAGTGGTTATTTGTGATGACCCTGTTATGAAAGCCATCTCAGATCACTACAGCTGGGATGAGATTTTTGAACTAATGATCAACGCTGGAGTTGACCTTATTTGCCTGGGAAACAATCTAGAGCCATATCGAGAAAATCTAATTATAGATTCTATTAAAACGATTGTATCTCAGGTCCAAAATGGAAAAATTCCCATGGTTCGAATTAAAGAATCTTTTCATCGAATATTAAACCTGAAATCCAATTTATTTTGAAAAATAAACAACTGATAATCGGAATTGATGGAGGAGCAACCAAAGTTTCCGGTGCACTTTTAAAACAAATTGATGAGTACACATTTACTCTATCTGGAGAACCAGTTACATTTTTTCATACAGAAAATCCTCTTTTTGATCTCCATTATCAGCCTGTTGACCTGACTATACAAACAGAGGAAATAGACGATCCAAATCTAAAAATTTCTGAAGAAAAGCAAGCCTTAGCTATTTTACAAAATTATGAAAATTTAATTTGCGAAATTATTGAAAACATAAAAAATAATAATCCACTGATTGGAATCTGTATTCCAGGAATTAAATCTGTAGAAAAAAGAGGTATCAATGTAGTAAAAAATGGTCCGCGAATACCCCGATTCCTAGATGTTTTAGAACACCGCTTAAAGCTAAATGGATTGGACCATCATCCAATTGATACACTAGAAAATGACAGCGACTGTTGCGGTGTGGGAGAATTGTATGCTAAATCTGGATCATTCAGGGAAATTGAAAATGGAATATTTATCGGTTCAGGCACTGGAATTTCTGATGCAATATTACTAAATGGGAGTCTCACTTCATTTGATGATATTGAATCTTGGATGCCTAAAACATGGCAATTAAAAAATAAAGAGGGAACCCCCATTGAGTCGATTATAAGCTATAAAGGATTAATAGACCAATACAGTATCCTTAAAGATATCCCATTTTCAAAATTAGTAAAAGAGAAAAACTTCCCCGAGCAGTTTTTAAAGATAGAAAATGCTGGCTCGATCAAATCAAATTTCATTTCAACAATATCCCTTCTTATAGTTCAACGAATTGAGTGTTTATTTTCTAAAAACTCAAGTAAATTATTTGATAAAATTGTTTTAGGGTTACGGTTTATACAACTGTTAAATGAAATTCCTGAATTACTCCAAAACATCACTGAATCAACAAAACAAATGATTTTTAATTCTTCAATTTTAAATCGTGCTTCTAAAAACCATTATATAGAAAATAATAGAATTGTATTATCAAAGCTCCCACATGCTCCTGTTATAGGTGCTGGAGCGCGTGCTTACTTTAATGCTAAATAAAGAACCTATTTTAGCCATAGGGATAATTTTACCTCAGGACAATCGAAGAACCGTGAGTTTCTACTTTTCGAATCCGGAAGATTATTCGATAAATTTTCAAAAACCCAAAAAACCCCATACATCTGAAAAGCTAACTGTTTCAGTTCATGATGGTGATATCAAAATCAATAAAATAAAAATGAATAACAGTACCAATGGAGTTACCATACATGATGTACCTGCGGGACGAAATTTTCATTGGAAGAAATTTATTGATGTAACACTACCTGGAAATCTTTTCATTACAAATCGGAATGATAAATTGATGGTTATAAATTTGGTACCTCTTGAGCAGTACCTTGCCTCTGTGGCAGTCTCTGAAATGAGCAGCTCATGTCCAGATGAATTTTTAATTGCTCAATCAATCACAGCTCGCTCTTGGATATTAGCTGGAACTGAAAAAAAACATTCCAACCTAGGATTGGATGCCTGCAACGATGACTGCTGCCAGCGATATCAAGGGATTTCTCAGCAGAGTATCCAATCGATCAAAACCGTAGAAAAAACCTGTGGTCAGGTCCTGACCTTTGACAATAAAATTTGTGATGCACGATATTCAAAATCTTGTGGAGGTATCACTGAAAATTGTGAGAATGTCTGGAATATGGCTCCTAAACCATACTTAAAAAGCGTTTTCGATGGACAAAATCGTTTGCAAACGGTTGATTGGGATTGCTGGCTTTCAGAACCTCAGAATTCATTTTGCAGTCCAAAATATATTGATGAAAAATATTTGACGAAGTTTTTAGGAAATGTAGATGAAAGCAGACAATATTTCAGATGGAAAAACTGCTACACACAACAAATATTTTGTGAATTTTTCTCAAAAAAAATAAATGAGAGTGTATCACACATCAAAAATATAGATATTTTAAATAGAGGAGAATCAGGTAGGATAAATAAACTAAATTTGAAATATCAATTAGATGACGGTTCTAAAAAATCTTTAATTCTCAATAGTGAATATGATATCCGCAGCACCTTACATCCATCCTTTCTATATAGCTCAGCTTTTATCCTAAAATTAGATGAGTCAAATATTGAACTTATCGGTGGCGGATGGGGGCACGGTGTAGGGATGTGTCAGATCGGAGCACTTGGAATGGCGTTAAATGATTATTCTGCACAAGAAATTCTTAGTCATTATTTTCAGGGGACTTTATTAAAAAAAATATACTAACTGCCATATGTCACTCACCTATCTAGATTGGGGCATCATTTTTGTTTACATCCTGTTTTCGTTAGCAATAGGAATATTTTTTGCTCGAAGAGCAGGAAAAAGTCCTGAAGAATTTTTCTTAAGCGGACGCTCGCTTCCATGGTGGGTCGTTGGGACATCCATGGTAGCTACTACCTTTGCCGCAGATACACCACTAGCGATCACTGAATTTGTAAGAGGATCGGGTATATGGCAAAATTGGTTCTGGTGGAATCTCCTCTTATCGGGACTGTTAGGTGCGCTTCTATTTTCCAGACTCTGGCGTAGAGCGAGGGTCTTGACAGACAACGAACTTTTAGAAATTAGATATTCTGGAAAACCGGCTGCAATTCTCCGTTTTTTTAAAGCAGGATATTTTGCTGTTCTATACAACTTTATTGTTATGGGATGGGTTATCAATGCGATGGCATCTATTGCGGCGGTGATGCTAGATATTGATAAGTGGACTGCTGTTTGGGTGTGTGTATTTATCGCGTTGATCTATGCACTGCTTTCTGGGTTTTGGGGAGTAGTTATTACAGACTTAGTGCAATTTTTTATTGCAATGGGTGGCTCTATCATTCTTGCTGTGATTGCAGTTAACAATGTGGGTGGATTGGAATCTCTTATGGACCAGCTCAAAGGTTTGACCCAATCAAATCCTGATTACAAAAACACCCTTAAATTTATCCCTCCAATCCCCGATGCAGATATCAGCTCTAAAATATTTTGGGAGTCTCCTTTCTCAAAATTTCTCATTTTTATCACCGTAATGTGGTGGTCTCACCATGGCACTGATGGAGGTGGATATATCATCCAACGTATGTCCTCAGCTAAAAATGAAAGACATGCTTTGCTCGCGACATTGTGGTATAATTTTGCTCACTATGCGTTAAGAGTTTGGCCATGGATCGCGGTAGCTCTTGTTTCCATCATTGTTTTTCCGACTATCCCTCATGAGTTTTCAGAGCTAGGTGAGAAGGCAGGATATTCTCTAGTTATGGATCTATATCTAGGTCCGGGATTAAAGGGACTTTTAATTGTATCATTCTTGGCGGCATTCATGTCTACAATTGACACTCATTTGAACTGGGGCACATCCTATTTAATTAATGATGTTTATGCTCGTTTTATCAAAAAGGATTCCACTGAAAAACACTTAGTTATCGTTGGTAGAATTATCACGGTTTTACTTATGGTTTGCTCTGCATTTGTTGCGGTAAACATGCAAAGTATATCCAAGGCATGGGAGTTTATTTTTGCCATGGGAGCGGGAATAGGGTTGGTACTCATCCTGCGCTGGTTTTGGTGGAGGATCAATGCCTGGACGGAAATCTCAGCACTACTTACGTCAATTTCAATCACAATTATTTTGGAAGTCATTGCCTGGTTTCAGACCACAAGCTCCGGACAAGAGTACATGTTATTTGATAAAGCTCCAGTATTATTTGGGATATCTCTACAAATGCATCACAAGCTTTTAATCATCGTTCCCTCTGCTGTTCTGATATGGGTCTCAGTTACGTTTCTCACTAAACCTGAGCCAACAGATACCCTGACCCGGTTTTATAAAAGAGTTCACCCGGGAGGTTGGTGGAATCCAATTGCGGAAAATGTAAATACACCGCTATCCTCTGTTACAAAAGGATTTTTTCTGAATTGGATTGCAGGAGTTTGCTTTATACACGGGATGACATTTGCAATTGGTCATTGGCTATTTGGAAACACAACTCAGTGGATAATTTTAACTATTTTATCTATTGGTGGGTTCATTTATCTTTGGCACTTTTTGATAAAAAAATTGGATGACTGATTCTCAGCTCAAAGTTTTTATAACAGGTGCTACCAGTGGTATTGGCGAATCACTGGCATATGTTTATTCCAAACGAAAAGCAACCGTAGGCATTTCAGGGCGGAGACAAGATAGGCTGGAAATGGTAAGCGAAAAGTGTAGAGAATTAGGCGGTAATCCTATTTCATTTGTGCTCGATGTAAAAAATCAGCAAGAGTGTAAAAATTCTGCTGACCATTTTATTGATAAAGCTGGAGGAATAAATACTGTCATTGCAAACGCGGGAGTTGGTGGGAGTGACGAATTATTTTCCGGTAGCTCAAGCGCGATCAACCACATACTAACCACTAATATTATAGGAGTTACCAATTCAATCTTACCGTTTCTCCCTACCTTAAAAGATCAACAGTCTGGTCAAATTGGAATTATCAGCTCGATTGCAAGCACTAGAGGATTCTTGGGACACGGAGGATATGCTGCATCTAAATCTGCGGTTAAATTTTTAGCTGACTCATGGGGCTATCAACTGAACAAAAATAATATTTCGATTTCAACCATATTCCCCGGATGGATTGCAACAGAGATGACAGAAAATATAAAATTTAAAATGTCGTTCCTCATGGACTCGCTTACTGCTGCAGAAAAAATAGTGAGCGCTATGGATGCCGGAAAGCGAACATATATTTTACCCTGGCAGTGGAGGTTGATCGTTCCTCTGATGAAATCTGTTCCGAGATGGCTTATAACAAAATTTTCAGTATGATTCATTCTCCCGACTTACAGCCGTTTCATTTAGCGATTCAGGTCAGATGCTTATCTGAGGCAAGAGAGTTCTATGGCTCTCTTTTAGATTGTCCTGAAGGTAGAAGCTCTGAAATTTGGGTGGATTTTAATTTGTTCGGCCATCAGTTGGTCTGTCATTTGAACCAAGACCTAGGTCCAAACGGAAAAGTTATTTCACACACAAATCCCGTGGATGGACATACGATCCCAGTTCCTCACTTTGGGGTTGTACTCGAGTTAGACCAGTGGTATAAACTAGCTGAAATACTTCAAAAAAAGAACCTAGCATTTACTGTTGAGCCCACCGTACGATTTAAGGGAGATAAGGGAGAACAAGCAACTATGTTCTTTTATGATCCAAGCGGTAATGCCTTGGAGTTCAAAGCATTTAAAGATCGTAAAAAAAAGCTATTTGCTGTTTAAGATCTCTCCAATTTTTTTTCTTAAATTCAATAGAGAAACTGAATATTCCACGTGGCCCTTATTTTTCAGCCACGGTGTAGTTTGAAAGTCCGTTGGTAGTTCATGACCAACATACTGCTCAATAACACGCCGACCTGAAAATCCAATATTTCCAGCGCTGGATTCAAATATCTGAATCCCACGAGAACCAATTCCAATGGCGACCCCACCCAGAGTTGGGTCTGTTATGATAGTTATCACCGGTAATCCAACCTTCTCCACATGAGATAAAGCTAGGTGAGCTTTTGGAATAGAGACCATTGATGAACATCCCTCGTGCATTCTAGCTCCACCGCCACACGCTTGAATAACCATGGGTAGATTTTGATCTAAAGCAATTTTTGATGCCTGCCAAATTTTCTCACCGGAGCTCATACAGTATGAACCTCCAAAAAATCCAAATTCAGTACCGCAGTAGATCACTTGGTTGTTATTTATACTCCCCCCTCCTGTGAGCATTGCTGATGCTAATCCAGTTTTAAGTTGAGTTTCGTTTAGCTTTTGATTGTACTCTGGAAATTCTAAAATATCTTTATCTACAATATAGCGTGTAGAGTCATGTTCCTTAAATGAGTCTCTATCCAATATGTAGTTCATATAATCCCATATAGAGGGACGAGCATATCTTTTTCCGCAGGTTGCACAGTGAAAATTATTATTAACCAATTCTCTGAATTGAACGGGGTCAAACACCCTTTTATTACTTAAATCATAGCATCCCCTGTGGCGTGGGATAAATCCCTCCTTATTTGGCTTAGGAAGTCTTGTATTTTTGTTAGTGAATGCTTGAGATTTTTTCTCTGTAATTATATCCCAATGACCCATTTTTTTCCACCTTGAGTCTCTCATTTTTAATAGTGAATCCACAGATTTTTCAGATAGAGCTTTTGCATATTTTGATAAGATTTTATAGACAGAGTGTTTTGTTTCTTCAGGGTATCGATGAGCTGGCCCCTTGGGCTCAGATATTAGCTCATCGACAATCCCATGAGATAATCCCTCTTTTGAGGTTATTTGTGAGACCTCGGCCGCCTCACTTGCTCTTTGGCGTGTGTGAAATAAAATGGATGAGCACGCCTCAGGAGAAATGACTAAATAGGTAGAGTTTTCCAACGCAAGGACTGTATCACATCCGGTAAGAGCTATCGCACCACCGCTACATCCACGATTTAAAATAACCGCAATGGTTGGTGTAGTTGACTCCACCAGTGCCTGAATGGTGTTACCAATTCGCCAGGCTATTCCTCCCGCCTCTGACTCTTCAGTTGGGTCAGCTCCGGGAGTATCCACAAAAACTATAATTAACCGGTTTTCTTTGTTTCCAAGCTTTATAGCATCGTAAGCCCTCTCATAAGATTTTGGTGTTGGCATACCGTTATTCCATTTGTGGACTTCTTTGGGGCTTTTCATTAGAGCTACCATCTCAGGATAATTTGATGTGGGGCTAGACTGCTGTCCAACCAACATAACCGGAATATTTTTAGAATCTATTTTCAAGTCAGCTCTAAATGTTTGAATGAGAGATGTACCATGTTCTTCCGAATCAAGGCAGACCTTTACATTTTCAAAAAGGGAAAGAAAATCTAAAAACTTTGGACGTTCAGGGTGAAAGGAGAGCTGATATTTTTCGTATTCGGTTAGGGCATTTAAATTTTCTTTTGTGTATTCAAAAGCACCGTTATTTTCAAAGGGCAGATAATAGTGATTGGTTTTCATCAATAAAGTGCTGGGGTGTCAGACCCCTCTAATTGGAACTAATTTGCAACCAAGTTTTCCGCTACAATATCAGCAATATCCTTTACCTGAATTTCTTTTTGGTCATCAGGTGTCAACGGGCCCAGCCCCTGCTTCATCATTCCAAAACAAAAATTACAGCCTGTGGCTACAGTTTCTGCACCCGAATCAACCACCTGCTGTGCTCTAACTAGATGAGTTCGTCCCTTGGTTTCTTTTTTCCACCAGAGCCCACCGCCTGCACCGCAGCACAAGGTTTTATTTCCATGTTCTTCCATCTCAAAATATTTGGAAGAGGAGGCATTTAGTGCATTACGTGGAGCGTCTATCTCATCCAAAGTTCGAGAGAGATTACATGGGTCGTGATAGGTTAACTTTTCAGATGACGAGCGGCTTACCGATATTTTTTTTGAATCAATCAGCTTAGAGATAACCTGTGTGTGGTGTTCAACTTTGTAGGAGACCTCACCATATTTTTTATATTCCTGATCTAAATTCACAACACAATGCGGGCATAGACTGGTAACTTTTTTTACACCCTCGAGCTGTTCTTTATTTTGCTCCATTAGCATTTGATAGGTTAGCTTATCGCCTAGCCTGTTTGCAGGATCTCCGGAACACATCTCTTCGGTCAAAACCCCATAGGTGACACCGGCCTCATCCAATATTTTTGTAAAACTCCTAACGGAATTTTCAAAATCAGGGTCTAGACCATATCGAGCAAAACAACCCAGCCAGAGCAAATAGTCTTTATCAGGTGTATAATCAGGCAATGAATCAGCTAGGGGCGATTGAAAAGCTCCCTCTGTATTTCCAGATTCCTGGAGATTGCGAAAAACTTTTTGATATTCCTGAGGAACCTGACCTTCCACCAAAACCTGGTGCCTTCGAATTTCATCAGATTTTTCCACGTGATTTCCAACCGGACAAATATCTGTGCAGGCCTGGCAGGTAGTACACTCCCACCCTGCTTCCACATTAATCTGCCCCAACACATCCACACCTGAGGAATGGAGCATAGGGTCTTTCAAGTCCAAAATAAAATGATGTTTAGGGTCTAACAATCCTCCCCCACGATTTGCTGGACAGACCTCAGTACAGCGACCACACTCCACACAACTAAAAATATCCAGTGCCTGTTTTTTACTCATTTTTGTCAGACCGCTCAGCATGGAGTCTAATTCCTCTTCAGAGGCCTCCATATCTATTTCTACAGTATCATGGTCTGGGACAGTAAACGAGCGAAAAAATATATTGACTGGAGCCAGCACTAGGTGCAAGTGTTTGGATCTCGGGATAAGAAATAAAAACGCTAGTATGAGAAACGAATGTCCCCACCAATTTAATTTTTCAATATTTTCAGGGAGATCTAATTCTGTTAACATATATGTTGCCATTAGAAGAGTAATAAATATAGCAACAAGCCCAGACGTAATAGATTTCTTTCCCAGCTCTTTGGGCTTTAGATAAAATCTTCGATAGGCTAAATACAGAATTCCAATTATCACCAAAACAGCAAATGGAGCAGCGACCCAACTGTAGATCGAGTAGGCAGTTTCTCCCAACAATCTCCCATTAAACCCTCTGACAAAATGGTCTAAAGTTATAACTCCAAATGCCATGAATCCCCAAAACACCAGCGCGTGCATGAGTCCCGGAAGAAATCGCTCTCGTATAACCTTCTCTTGTAGCAGAACTTCCCTGAAAAACCGAAGACACCGCTCTCCAATTCTGTCAATAGGTAAAGTCCCAGTTCCTTTTATTATGATAGAAATTCTCTTCCAAATTTCATATGTAAAAGAGCTAACTGAGAAAATGACGAACACAAGTAAAATTACTTGTTCAAAAAAAGAAAAATGCATTGGCTATCTCAAAATTATTGGTTTTGGAGTGCCTCGGTGAGCTTAGGTACAATCTCATTCAAATCTCCCACAACCGCGTAATCTGCGAGCTCAAAAATTGGTGCATCTGGGTCTTTGTTGATTGCGATAATACTTTGGGACCCTTTCATTCCAACAACATGCTGAATAGCCCCAGAAATTCCAACTGAAAAATAGAGCTTAGGTGAGACATTCTGACCTGAGCTACCAACCTGCCTGAAAGGCGGAAGCCAACCGGAATCTATTACCGGTCTCGACGCAGCAATTTCTGCCCCCATTGCTTTTGCTAATTCCTCCACCATTGGAATTTTTGTATCCTCTCCAATCCCCCTTCCAACAGATACTATCACATCTGCGCTGGTTAAATCAACGCCACCTGAAGATTCCTGAAATGGTTCTTCACTTTTAGAGCGAACTTGTTCTTCAGATAAGGATAACTCAATTTGGCGAACTGGAGTGTCTCCCCTTTTGACAGCGCTTGCCTGATAGGCAGCAGACTGAAAACTGACAAGGCCACAACTGCCTCCTCTGACAACAATATCAGAGCCTAGTTTAGAATTGAACATTTGTTTAGTAAAAACGGAATTCCCATCTTCAGCTCTAAAAGAGATCACATCGGCAATAAATGGTGCCCCGGTAAACACACTGACAGATGGTAAGAAATCTCTCACCATATATGTGTGTGCCATTACAACAAACTCAGGAGACTCTATCTCTACAACCTGTTTTGTGATCTCGGCAAAACCATCGCAAGAGTATTCCTTTAATAGCTCATGGTTCACAGCGATCACCTCGCTCGCTTCAAGACTCTTAGCTTGTTGAGTTAGAGGATCAATATCATTCCCCATTACTAAAATTGAGAGCTTGGAATTCAACTTTTCAGCCATATCCTGAGCGGCAGCGACCGCCTCTAAACTCATGCCATGGATTGAATTTCCCTTTTGCTCTAAGATTACGAGTATTCCCATCGCTTATGCTCCTAAAACTTTTACTTCTGATTTTAAAATATCCATCAGCCGTGCTACCTGTACATCCGGATCTCCCTCAATATATTCGGTTTGTTTATCTGTCTCTAGATTGTAGATCCGGGTTACTTTTTGTAGACCCTCACTCAAATTCAGATCAGTTTTATTTACGGTCTTTATCTCTTTTTTCTTTGCACCCATTATCCCTTTTAGAGATGGATATCTGGGAGTGTTTATTCCTGATTGAATGGAAACAGAGGCCGGAAGTGGTAGAGTTACCCATTGAAACCAGCCAGACTCCAGCTCACGCTTGACCCTAATTTTATCCTCCTGTATTTCAGTTGACATTGCCAAGGTCGCTGTTGACATCCCCAGCATTGCTCCCAATAAAACCCCGGTTTGCCCCATGCCCAGGTCAACTGACTGCAGACCCGAAAATATCAGGTCAAAGGACTCAGATCGAATACTTTCAAACAAAATATGCGCAATTTGATGTGGGTCTGTTTCAAAAGGGCCTTCTTCCACAATATGCACCGCTCTGTCTGCGCCCTTTGCTAAAGCCTCTCGTATGACCCTTGGCGCTCTTCCAGAGGGTCCCATGCAGACTACCACTACCTCTCCCTCTCCCCGCTTTTCTTTTATCAAAAGTGCCTCCTCCAATGCAAATGAATCATTCTCATTCATTTCATATTGAATTTGTCCTTCTTCAATCCATAATTCATTTTCCGCAGGTCGAAACGTAGAATCACTTACCGGAACCTGCTTAATCAATACCGCTATTTTCATTTAATGATATCCTCTGAGTCAGTTGTTTGATTTGTTAAATATTAGGTTTAATTTACGTTCTAGTTGTACTTCGGATAAATAATTTCACAGTTAATTCTACTTTTAAACGTAATTTTATATCAATCATGTCAAGGCTAACTATTGAAGTACTCATAAACTTAATGTTTACAGCTGGTATCCTTCTACTGCTATGGAGCCTTAGAAGGTGGTTTGAGAGGAAATAAAATATTTTGTTGGAGCTAGAATAAACATTTATTTTGTGATACAACTCACATTATACAAAAAAGCGCTTGCGAATTTTGCCAACTCTGAGTATTTTTTGACCTCTTTGTATGTGTTATCTAAACATCAAATACGCAATTTTGCGCGTCACCTTTAAATTTAATAAAAGGAGTCAACAATGAATCAGTTTTACAAACTATCAGTTTACACCTTGTTTTTAACCTCCCTGGTCCTCTCCCAGTCACTTACAGGAAACTATCAGGTTGATTACATAAATGTAGACTACACCTGGGTTGTTCGCCCTCCGGATGCAACAACTGACCTTGAGCCAGTTCTATCCGATCCTTCCAACCCATTTAACGCTCAGGGTGGATATGATTTTACCGTAAGCTGGCCCAGCAGCGCAAACCCGCTTTTTAGCTACCCAATTGTATCTTTTGCTATTGGAGACACAGCTAGAACTCTACCGGTTCCTCTTTGGGGGCTGCTCCAGTTAGCTGGATTTCCATATGGCTGGATTTCCATGAATGTTGACTTTAACGATGATGGAACATTTCACATTAATGATGCCTCAAATGATTTCTTTAATGGTGACGGATCTGATGGTATCGAGCCTCCACCTTTTTATAGACACGGCAGTAACTATCCCACAACTGTTACAGCGGACTGCGTTACAGGTCAGGAAGTTCTCCCGGTCAATGAGGATGGCACATGGACCAGCGCAGGAACGTTCGTAGATGAGTTTCGCAATCAGCTGAATCAGGGCTGGGGAATCACCCTATCCGGAACATTTGCAGAATTTTCAGCTGTCGACCTTTTAAATGATGTACCTGGAGTTGACTATGGTCAGATTGGAAACTCAGTTGACTTTACTGATTTCCCTTGGAGAGAAGAGGGAACCTCTGCTCCACACCATACACCCAACCCAAGCTGGGGCTACATGCAGGTAACCTACAATGATGATTTTTCAACTGTCCAGGACTTTGGTGTGGGCTGGTCAGCCACAGATGGCCCCTCCAGCAATATCAATGTTGTGGACCCAACTGACGATGCATATGTTGAAGAAGAAGCTGGCTTTTATAACGGTGTTTTAGGCTCTGCAAATGCTCCCATTGGAACAAACCCAATGGATGGAAATCCAATTTTTGACCCAACCAGTGAAAACTGGGGTGAGTGGGCACAGCTTTTTGACCCAGTGGGCGCAGATGGCGTTCCCATGAATGGTGATGAGCCCCTACAGTTTACCGGATACTATTTTACCTATAACTTTATGGTTGCATATGGAACAGGTGTGGGAACATTCGAGGGATGTGCCAACGCATTTGTTCCCGGATGTGTTGCAGAGTGTATGGCAGGAGGTACAGATCAAGAAAGCTGTGTTGCTAACTGTACTTTTTTATCTGTTGAGGAGTGTGCTGATGATGCGGGAGCTGCTATCCTAACAACATTTGGATTGGATGCTGGAACTGCAGGAGCTGTCTCAGCGGGCGCATACAATGAGGTCATACTTCCCTGTCTCGGTACGGGTGGTGACCCAATGGATTGTGTACTTGAGGGTTTGATCTGGTGCATTGGTGCAGCTGAATATGCTACAGGCGGTGCCTGGTCATTTCCTGATGATTCCGGCCATGAAATTGACTTAGTAAATGATCTTACCTTTATTGATACAGATGGCGATGGCGTACCAGACTCTCCCTATTCTGCTAATGGTGGTCGGCTGACCTTTCAAGCTGACAACCTATGTATTCCTGTTATTGAAACTCAGGAAGTCACAGCGCGTTTTCAAAACACAGAAAACTTTCGCTGGCTTGACCAGGTAGGTTTTGGTACCTGTGTTGCAACTGAACTACCCACCTGCGTCGCAGAGTGTATGGGCGGTGGAGAAACTCAGGATAATTGTGTAGATTATTGTACAGGCGTTTGTCTAGCAACCAACGGTAACCCAGGGTTGGCACAGATCAATGAAGGCTGGAACCTAGCGGGACTTCCCATTGAGACCAGCGGGCTACCCTACCTATACGATGTGGACGGAGATGAGATCCCGGACCTTGATCTTTTCGGTGATCCAACAGCGGATGGTATTGAAACAGTTCCCGGGTCTCTATATGAGTTTAATGGAACCTATGTTCCTGCCGTTGCCCCTGTAGCAGGAAAAGGCTACTGGCTGCGCTCTACCACAGACCATATTGCATTATTTCAGGGGTATGACAGGTTGACAATTACCCATACATTAACTGAAGGTTGGAACATGATATCTGGTATTTCTGAGGTAATGTATCTGAATGAGATTACCGATCCCAATGGTGTCATTGTACCAGGGTCTCTATATGATTTTGCGGGAACCTATGCAGATGCTCAGGCTATTGTCCCTGGAAGAGGTTACTGGGTACGCGCATCTGAGACATCTGATGTAACCTTCACAAAGGGGGCCTCATCTGGAAAGACAAGGGAATTCCAGAGACAGACAGCAAACACTATTCAGCTTACAAATGGTATGGGTCTGAATTCTATGCCTCTGTATTTTGGATTGGCCATTGCTGATGAAAAAGAAAAACTCAGTTATGGGTTACCACCCGCGCCACCTGAAGCTGTTGGTGCGTTTGATATCCGCTTTGAAAATGACATGAGATACATTGAAAACTCAGGTGTTTTATTTGTCAGTGATAACTCAAAAGAGCTCACTATTACATATGAAATTGTGGACGGGTCTCAATGGATATTATCGGGATCACAGCAGTATACTCTTGAGGGCTCAGGTGAACTCATAATTACTGGAGATGTCTCTGAGCTAACCATGAGAAAAGCTGGTACGGAAGCACTCCCTGGATCATTTGCGCTAAAGCAGAATTTCCCCAACCCATTCAATCCGGTAACCCAAATTGCAATTCAATTACCGGAAGACCAGCACACAACTGTATCAGTTTGGACACTCGCTGGTCAAATGGTTGAGACACTGCACAGCGGTGACTTGAGTGCCGGTATACATACATTCTCTTTCAATGGAGATCAACTGGCAAGCGGAATGTATTTTTACCGTGTAGATGCAGGACCTTATCAGGCCACCAAGAAAATGTTGCTAATGAAATAGGTCTGTACTTAACATTCAACCCTTGAATTATCTGAAACAGTCAGCTTTTGCTGGCTGTTTCTTTTTATAATCTCAAACCACATTATGGAGAAAAATTGAATGGCCAAACTTGTATTCATTTTCAATATCATAATTCTAAATAGCATTCTTGCCCAAACATCTATCTCAGGCAACGTAAAAGATGCAGATAGCGATAGGCCTTTAATCGGTGCTAACGTTATAGTAAAAGGGACAACGATGGGGGCCGCTACAGATGTAAAGGGAGCTTTTTTTATACCCAATGTTCCTGCCGGGACTTATCTTGTAGCCACCCACTATATGGGATATGAGCCTATGGAAAAAACTATCGTGGTTGAAGCAGGAATCAATAACCGACTTGATTTTGAACTTCTAACGTCTACCATTCAAATGGAAGAGTATGTTGTAACAGCATCGCGGCGAAGAGAAAGGATCGAAGATGCTCCCGCTGCCATCTCCGTTATTACCAAACAAGATATTCGAAGAGAGAGTAACACAAATCTTGGTGATTACTTAAAAACCACAAAGGGGCTTGATTTTACTCAGTCAGGTATTGACAGCTACAATATCACAGCAAGAGGATTTAATTCCTCATTCAGTTCTAGGCTTATGACCCTTACGGATGGAAGAATGGCAAATGTCCCCTCTCTAAGATTGACAGCGTATAATGTTATACCTGTGAGCTTTGATGATGTTGAGCAAATTGAGGTGGTTCTAGGGCCCTCCTCTGCCCTTTATGGACCAAACGCTCATAGCGGTGTTTTAAATATTATTTCTAGCTCTCCACTCAGATCACAGGGGACCTCTCTCAATGTAATGGGAGGAGCTATATCACAGGCAGACACAGACCCACTACAAAAAATTACATTTCGTACAGCTCACAGCTTTGGAAAATTTGGATTTAAAATTTCCGGAGTAGCTCTAAGAGGAAGCGACTGGAAACACTTCAACTCCGATGAGTACGAGGGTCATGACCCGGCGTTTCTTGGAAGACACAGTCTAAGACACGATAAGATTGATAATAATAATAATGCCTGGGAACAAAATAATCCTATCTTTACAGAAGAAATGCTAAATGTCTGGGAAAATTCAGATCCCTCATGGGTCGAAGACTCACTTATGTTTTCTGATGGTATTAGTAACTTCGGTAATGACGCAGAAGCTGGCTCACCCACAATAACCCAAGAAATGATTGACGAGGCAGCCTCTGATCAATTTCAAAGATACACTGTACCTGGAACAAATATCACCCTCTGGTTTGTCACCCAGGAAATGTTGGGGCAAGGCTACGCTGACGGTATTGACAATGACGGAGATGGGCAAATTGACAATGGAATTGATGAGGGTATAGATGACTATGCAGAGGTCTGGATCGATGGTGTAGACAATGACAATGATGGAGAAATTGATGAGTCCGATGAACAGGGAAGTGAATGGCTAGGCAGGTTTGGGGACTTTACAAACAATTGGACCGTTGACGGAGGCGGTTTCGGTGAATATGAGTATGATGAAGATGGAAATATATTGTTTGACAGTAACAAAAATGGAGTATACGGTGACAACTGGGGAGCTGACGGTTTAGATAATGATGGCGACTGGGCACCATATTTTGATGAATCAGGGAATCCCTGGGATATCGCTCAAGAAGAGTTTGAGGATCTGAACTCTAATGGTATCTGGGATGAGGGAGAGTTTTTAGCTGATGCAAATTTTAATGGCGTCTGGGATGATGCAGAGCCATATACAGAGCAAAACGGGGTTGAGGGATGGCAGAGTGAAGAGTCATTCGCAGATAACAATGGTAATGAGGTTTTTGACGAAGGTGATTTTCTATTTCCATGGACTGATTATGATGGGGACGGGGAGTGGGACCCCGCAGAGCCTTTTGAGGATTTAAACGGTGATGGAGAATATTCTGACTCAGAGTATTTTGTCGATTCAAATGGAAACGGAATATGGGACCCCAATGAGTCACTCGATGATATAAATGGAAACGGAGTCTGGGACCAGTTTGAGTTAAATGACATTGATGGTAATGGTCTACCATCCATAGGAGAGATTGGAGTTGATGAGCCAGATGAAGGCGACTTTAATCTAAATTACGGGAACCTACCAAATGTTTTGATGGACGCCAATGATGATGGAGTAAATGATTATCCAGATTTTAACGTCCGCAACTATCGCTATGATATCCGTGCTGACTGGGAACCAAATAACGATATCAGTCTCAGTGTAAACCACGGCTATGCCTATGCCAGAAATATAAACATTACACCTATTGCACGGTATCTTGCAGACGGATGGATATATAAATACTATCAGGGTAGGCTCCGTTTTAAGAATTTCTTTTTTCAAACATATCTTAACTCAAGCTACTCCGGTAATCCCAAAAAACCTACACGAAGTCTTGCCACCGGAAGACGAATATATGATAGATCAAAAAAGTTCTCTGCTCAGTTTCAGCATGCTTTAGAGTATTTTGATGGTAACTTCCGTTTTGTTTGGGGGCTAGACTATTTTCTCACAATGCCAGACACCCGGGGGACCATATTGTCTGATAAAGCTGGAAACGATCTAAGAGATAACAATGGAAACGGAGAGGGGGGCTCTCTAACGGGTCTAGTAGAGCCACTTGGATATATTGACTATTATTATGACCCCGGTGTTGACTATCTAAAAAATAAAAGTGATATATTAACTGATAATGTACAGGGAGCATATGCAGACGGCCTGGACAATGACGGTGATAGTAATGATTTTTCAGATTTAAACGGCAACGGAATCCCCGATTATATCGATGAGAATGGCAATGGGGTCTGTGACTATGGTGAGGCTGAACCAGGGGTCAGATGGGCTGGTGAGGATAACTTTTATGTTTATGCAGATGGGATTGATAATAACGGGGATGGAAATATTGATGAGAATATAGATGAAGGGATTGATGAGCCTGCGGAAGATAATCGATATGTGGTCAATGAGCTGGGACTTTATTATCAGCTAAACTGGAAACTTTCCAAAAAATTTGAATTGATTCAGGCAACACGCTTTGATGTTCATGATAGGCTCTCAGATTTTGTAGAGTTTGATAATCAACAAGATTATAATTATAGTCCGTTCAAATGGAAATTTGATTTTGATAAAACGGATGGTATCCAGGTCTCTCCAAAAATCGGGCTGGCGTACAAACCAAGGGAACACCAGAACTTCAGATTAACCTGGGCTCAGGCATTTAATACCCCCTCAAACAACTCACTCTTTCTAGATATATACATTACAAGGGTATCTATTTTTAAGGTATATGCTCGTGGAGCAGATGGTGGATATAATTATATAAGGAATCAAGATGTTTGGCAGGAAGGTGAGTGGAACTGGGTTGATCAAAATCAGGACGGCGTTTTTACTAAGGGAGTTGATGTCTCTGAAAATTGGGATGATTCTAATTTTAACAATGTTTGGGATGAAGGTGAAGCTTTCTCGGATACACTAAATCCACTGTATGATCAGATTCGTTATTTTAATGTGGACTCATACACCTACAGTTGGTATGATCCAGAAAAAAGCGTTCTCTTCTATCCATCAGTAGATCCAAAAATCAAAGGCTACTACAGAGGAAACGCTGACGACCTCCCCGGAGTATCACCGGAGATAGTCCAGACACTGGAGTTTGGCTACAAGGGCCGGTTAACCCCGAATATTTTTGGCACCCTCGATCTCTATGCGAGCCACTATAATAGCTTTGTCAGCGGTGCAACATTTATTACCCCAATCATTTTAGATAAATACAATCCTACCTCAGGATTAGAGATTGATCATAACAACAATGGTATCACCAATAATATCAATGATATGGACAACAATATTATTGCAGACTCAGAAGACCTGGATATATCACTTGATAAATGGTTAAGTGGTTTGAATGGAATAACAGCAATGGAAGAAAGCAGTGGGAGTACACCGCCGGTAGTAGTTGGCTTTATTAATTATGGAGAGGTTGACCTGTGGGGTCTAGACGCAAGCCTCGCAATATTCCTTAGTCGAGAGTGGTCATTAAATTTGACCTACTCTCACCTTGGGATGAATGAATTCTTGAATCCCATAACAAATGCTTATGATCCCATCAATGCTCCCAAGCACAAAGCGGGTATGCAGTTGCAATACATACCTAGAAAATTACCTATGAATTTCACCCTTAACGCCCGCTATGTGGATGCATTTCGATGGTCCTCAGGTATATACTATGGACAGATCGATGCCTACACAATTTTTGATCTCCACTCAGGTTATGAGTTCAACGACAAACTAAAATTAAATCTTACTATCAATAACGTTCTGAACCACAGACATACCGAAATCATGGGAGGACCTGAGATGGGTCAAATGATAGTATTGAGACTGCAAGCAAGTCTCTAAAAACAATAATTATTAAGAATAACTAATTACGTTTTCAATATTATTTTAAGTGATTTTTCCTAATAAGAGAGAAATTATTTTCATATAACAGGGCTATGGTTTTTGGAACTCATTCGAAAAATTGACCACACTATATTTCATATAATTAACACCGATATTTCCCATCCAATATTGGATGTCCTTATGGTGTTTGTTACCAATCAAAATAATTGGATTGTTCCTATATTTATCCTACTTATTTGGATGTTTTCATTTGATGGTAATAGAGGAAAAATAGCTGCTGGAATTTTGCTTATCACAATCTTGATAGTGGATGTAACAGCTGCCCAAATCATAAAACCCTGGGTCGGCAGAATCAGGCCCTCTCACGCAATGAGCGAATCCATCAACCTTCTGGTTAGACCGGGTGGTTTATATTCATTTATATCAAACCACTCAGCCAATACTTTTGCATTGGCGGTTGTTATCCACTATTTTTATGGAAGAAAACTTAAGTGGATCTTTCTATTTGCTTCCCTTGTTGCCCTTAGCCGAGTCTACGTGGGAGTTCACTACCCCGCTGATATAATCGGCGGAGCGCTATATGGATATGGAATCGCTTGGATAATTTTAAGCGGATGGGTAATTATAAAAATGCGGGAATTAAAGAGAAACCGTACCTGGGTAATGTACGATTCCGGAAAACAGAATTAGTTTGGCAGGGTATCCTTTGGAGGTTTTACGCCGTAGCTGGTGAATGAGTCCTGTCCCGGTGATTTTATCTCACCGTGCTTTCCCTCAAATTTAACCAAATTATCTTTTAGTGCCATCATAAACGCCTTCGCATGGGGAGGTGCCATGACAATCCTAGAATGAACTTTTGCCTTCGGAACACCTGGCAGTAACCGTGTAAAATCCATTACAAACTCAGCTGGAGAGTGGGTCACTACGACAAAGTTTGAATACTCCCCGCTGCTGACTTTCTCATCAAGCTCAATATTGATCTGTTGTGTTTTTGTTTTCTTATCACTCATTATAATCTCACTTTAAAATCCTTCAAATTCTCTTTGGTTAAACTCTTCCCAATCCTCGTTTAACCCATCAAACTCCTCATAATCTGGTTCGTCATCCTTCTTATTATTATGAACAACTTCATTTTCATAAAAATTAAAATTATCTTTCTTTTTTTCAAATTCAGCAGGATCAACTTCTTCCTCATCTTCAGGACTCAATCGCTCGATATCTTCGCTGTAAACCTCTATATCAAAAAAGTCTAGATTTTTGACAATTCCATTTGTCATTAAATATTCTAGGAAATCAAGAAATTTCCGATCTTTCAAATCGGTCCGGCAAAATACACAAACAAGTGACTCTTTCAGTTTAGTATCATCTAAAGTGGATTCGCAAACAGGGCAGATTATACCTTCTAACATTTAATTTTCCTTTAAAAATCGGGCGTAAATATAATAGACGAAAGTCCCATGAGCAATAAAATGTTCAATGATTTTTTTTCACCGCAAAAAATAAATAACATGGAAGGTTTTAAAATCTCTGTTATTTAAGGAAAATCCACAGATGCGTATCAGGAGATTATTAACACTTCAAGAATGATTATAAAATATCTATTAAAAGGAATTATCAATGAGCATTAACATGATATTTTCTAACTTCCACCCTATGAATTTTATTTTAAAACTCGCCAAAGAAGCTGCTATTGACGCGGGATCACTGATTTTAAATTATTATAAAGCAGATTATGAGATAAAAGAGAAAGGATATCATAACCCCGTTACCACTGCCGACCTTGAAGCGGATACCCATTTGAAAGAAGTTCTCATTAATGCTTGCCCAGAATACGGGTGGCTCTCTGAAGAAACAGTGGACTCTCCTGAACGACTAAAAAAAGACAGAGTGTGGGTGGTGGATCCACTAGATGGGACCAAGGAGTTTGTGGAAGGTGTCCCCCATTTTGTTGTTAGCGTTGCTTGTGTGGAAAATGGTGTGCCAATTGTAGGAGTATTGTTTAATCCGGTGACAAAAGAAACTTTTACTGCTGCAAAAGGTGAGGGCGCGTTTCTTAATGGCGAGTCAATCCGGTGCGCCACAAAAAATGACTTAGCTGATATGGTTATATTAAACAGTCGCTCTGAAACACGCCGCGGACTTTGGTCACCATATGACGGAATGTTCGGTGAACTAAAAGCTATAGGTTCTGTGGCCTATAAATTGGGTCTCACTGCGGCTGGTCAGGCGGATATTTTTGCGTCACTCCGACCAAAAAATGAATGGGATATCTGTGCTGGAAATTGTATTATCAATGAGGCTGGAGGAAAACTCATTGATCTCTATGGAAAACCCCGAAAATATAATAGTTTAAATACACTCCTAGAGCCAGGACTTATTGCCGGGGATATAGATGCGGTGGACAAAACTTTAGAAGTTTTAAGGAAGCGATGAGTAGCTATATTATTAGATAAATAAAAAATATCAACATTTAAATAATTATGAAATTAATATCAAATGACATCGAAAAATACTGTAAATCCTTTTCACTTGATGATACAGAACTACTTAAGGAACTATCAAAAAAAACATGGGCCACTGAAGATACTCCTCAAATGCTTTGTGGTTCATTGGTGGGAGGATTACTCCAATTTTTGGTAAAGATATCCGGTGCGAAGAAAATCTTAGAAATTGGAATGTTCACCGGATACTCCACCTTAAAAATGGCAGAAGCTCTACCTGATGATGGTGAAATCCACTCTTGTGAACTAAGGAATAAACATATAAAAACAGCAACCAGCTGGTTTAAAAAATCTAAGGTCAACCATAAAATCCATGTTCACCAAGGGCCGGCACTGGAGTCTCTGAACAGTTTCACTGTAGATAGCTTTGACATGATGTTCATAGATGCGGATAAAACTGCTTATCCTGATTATTACAAACGAGGAAATGCCCTACTCAAACCCGGAGGGATAGCTGTTTTTGATAATATGCTTTGGAGTGGGTCAGTATTAAACCCTAGAGATGATGATGCTAGAGCTCTGAAAGATACTGCCGAGATGATAAAAAATAATCATAGATTAGAGCCCCTGCTTTTACCTGTTAGAGATGGGGTAATGATCTATCGAAAAGTGAGCTAGAGAATAGAAATGATACAGATACCAGATGGTGCGATAAAATGTTTAGATAAGGGTTTTGTCAGGCTCGTGGACTCCATGGGTGGAGATAATGCCATTGTTCAGGCCGCCCGGGTAAGCTATGGAAAAGGGACAAGTAAGGTCTCACAGGACCGAGGGCTCATTCGCTATCTTATGCGCCACCGACATAGCACACCCTTTGAAATGGTCGAATTTAAGTTTCATTGCAAAATGCCCATTTTTGTGGCTCGTCAGTGGGTTCGCCACCGGACCGCTAACATTAATGAATATTCGCTCCGTTATTCTGAAGCACGAGATGAGTTTTACTATCCAGATCCAGAGCATATCCAGTTCCAGTCTGCACTAAACAAGCAGGGCCGTATGGGGAAAATACCGGAAGAGCTGAAGCAAAAGGTGCAAGATTATTTTAAAGAGATCTCTGAAAAGAGCTTTGCCATGTATTCTGAGCTGAACGATGCCGGTGTCGCCCGTGAGCTTGCCCGCGCGATTCTGCCTGTTAATCTATACACCGAGTGGTATTGGAAAAATGATCTCCACAATTTACTACACTTTATAGGTCTCCGCTCTGATAGCCACGCTCAATATGAGATTAGGGTATTTTCAGATGCCATGGCACAATCAGTCAAAGATGTAGCTCCATTTGCCTGGGAAGCGTACCAGGACTATGTGGTAAAAGGTATGCGTTTCTCCCGCATTGAACAGAGCCTCTTAGAGCGATCTCTTCCAGACCGAATCATCGATGATATTTCCGAAGATCTTGCCTATCAGCTTACTGCTACTCTGCACCAAAATAAACCGCGGGAAGATGTAGACCTCTATCCACTTTATCTGAAACAAGGTGGCTCTGACTCAGAGAAAGATTTTCACCTAAAGTGGGACTCCGGTGAGATTGAGATAGGTAATGTGCGGGAACTCAGAGAATTCAAATCAAAGCTGGTTAGTTTGAAAAACTAGCTTCGGATACACAGAGTACAAAGAGGCATATACAAAAAAATATTTATTAACTTCTTTGATCTCTGACAATAATTAAAATGTTCTTATTTAACAGAGCTGAAGTAATCGATGCCAACTTTTCTTCCAATGTAAAGTCTGGCAATCTTCCCCAGGCAAGGACACAGGTAAAATTGTCTCAAACTGATATTAGACCTTCCGAACTAATATCTATATTTGAATCACAGGTTTTAAGTCGCCACATGGATCTCAAGGCGCGGCTATTGAAAGAAAAGGGGAAATGTTTCTATACGATAGGTTGCTCCGGGCATGAAGGAAATGCTGTTTTTGGCTATGTATTTCCATTTACAGATATGGCTTTTCTTCACTACCGCTCCAACCCTTTTTTCATTGAGAGGTCTAAGCAAGTAAATGGGTCAACTCCAATCTATGATTTAGCTCTATCTTTTATGGCGTCATCTGAAGATCCTATAAGTGGTGGTCGCCACAAGGTTATCGGAAGTAAAGAGCTAAATATCCCCCCCCAAACCAGCACAATAGCTAGCCATTTACCAAAAGCAGTTGGCACTGCTTTTTCAATTGATCGAGCTAGAGATTTGGATATCAGTGAACGTGAGCTAGATGGAAACAGCATAATAATCTGCAGCTTTGGGGACGCTACCGTTAACCATGCCACCGCCCTAAGTGCTTTTAACACAGCCAATTGGGTCAAGAGCAAAGGTGGCCATGTCCCCATCGTTTTTATTTGTGAAGATAACGGTACCGGAATTTCTGTTCCTACAGATGACCACTGGATCGAACAAAATTTTAATCAGCAAAGGGGAATGAACTATATTCAAACAGATGGGCTACACCTCATTGACCTTATGCTCAAATCTCGTCAGGCAGATCAAAATTGCCGAGTTAATCGTTCTCCAGTTTTTCTTCATATGAAAACAGTACGTCTCATGGGCCATGCGGGCTCTGATGTTGAAGTGGGCTACAGGTCTCTATCAGATATTGAAAAGGATGAGTTCAATGATCCTCTGCTCCATTCTGCACGGATTTTAATTGAAAACCAATGCCTGTCTTCAGAAGATATATTAAACCTATATGATTCAACCGGTAATCAAATAAATCATGTTTTTGATACTGCAACACAGAGGCCGAAATTGCTTAGCGCTGAGAGTGTGATGTCCACCATCACTGCAAATCAGCTGACTAGGACCCTACCTCCCCAGCCTGATAAAAAAAAGCGAGAGACTCTTTTTGGAAAAGAATTTAAAAGAATGGAAAATCCACAGCATATGGCTAAACTAATTAATTACGCTCTCTCGGATATTATGCTGCGCTATAAAAATGTACTGGTTTTTGGGGAAGATGTGGCGCAAAAGGGCGGTGTATATCATGTAACAGCCGACCTCTATAAGCAGTTTGGTGTTCGACGTGTTTTTAACAGTCCGCTGGATGAGACATCCATAATTGGTTTTGGCATCGGCTTCGGGCACAATGGTTTCATACCCATCCCCGAAATTCAGTTTCTGGCATATCTCCATAATGCAGAAGATCAACTCCGCGGTGAGGCCGCTACACTGGCCTTTTTCTCCAAGGGAAGGTTCACCAATCCCATGATATTACGGATACCGGGACTGGCATATCAAAAGGGATTTGGTGGCCACTACCACAATGATAATTCACTAGCTATATTCCGAGATATACCTGGAGTGATTTTGGCTGTGCCATCCAATGGAGCTGACGCTGTGAAAATGCTGCGTACATCGGTACAGGAAGCATATCAAAATGGAAGAGTGGTAGTCTTTGTCGAGCCCATCGCGCTATACATGACCAAAGACCTCCATGGGCCAAAGGACGGCCAGTGGAACTTTCAATATCCTGACATAATGGAACAGATTCCAATTGGGGAGTTTGCTGTCTATGGAAAGGGAAAGTGCCTCACAATTATTACTTATGGAAATGGTTTATATCTGTCCCTTCAAGCTCAAAAGGAGATCGAAAAAATACTGAAGAAAAAGATCCAGGTGATAGATCTGCGATGGCTCTCTGAGATTAATATACCAAAACTATTGAAAGCAATAGGAGGTTGTAAAAATGTTCTTATTGTAGATGAATGTCGGAGAACGGGATGTCACGGAGAGGGGCTGCTGAGCCAGTTGGTCACTCTATCGGAGGGTTCCTTTAGTATTAGGCTCCATGCAGCAGAAGATAGCTTCATTTCGTTGGGGGTTGCCGCCACCGCCACTCTCCCAAGCAGGGAATCCATAATCGAACACGCTATAGAGTTAGTTAATGGCTAAAAAACGAATTGTTGTCATCTGTCCTGGACGTGGATCCTATACACGGGAAACATCTAGCTATCTGAAAACCTACTGCAAGCCAGCTCAGGAACATATTTCCTGGATGGATGGACAGAGAAAATCTGCTGGGCTTCCAACGCTAACTGATCTGGATAGACTACCCTTCAAGGCAAAGATTCATATGGCGGGAGAACATGCCTCTCCTCTGATATACGGCTGTAGTTTATCAGATTTTCTATCTATTGATCAAAATAAATATGAGATTGTGGCCGTTACTGGTAATTCCATGGGCTGGTATATTGCGCTGGCTTTAGGTAGTGCTTTGTCCTACAAAAATGCCTATCACCTTATCCACACCATGGGCTCCATGATGATAAACGGTATCATAGGCGGACAGATCATTTATCCCATTGTTAGCGAGAGCTGGCAGGTCGATGAAATAAAAAAAGAAATGGTCCTTAATGAAATTGAAAAATTTGGTGCACATGTATCAATTCATCTTGGAGGATATTTGGTCATTGGCGGTGAGCAATCTGCTCTGGAATCGCTTTTGAAAATACTACCCACTATTGATAAATATCCTTTTCAGCTGCCTCTTCATGCCGCCTTTCATACACCCCTAATGAATAAGATATCTAAAAAAGGGATGGGTGCTCTACCACAATCTTTTTTTCAGAAACCATCTATACCATTGGTGGATGGTAGGGGGCATATATGGTCGCCTTTTTCAACAGAAATATCAGAGCTCCATCAATACACACTAGGCTATCAGGTAACTAAAGCCTATGATTTTTCTACAGCCCTAACCGTATCTATGAAAGAATTTTGTCCGGATAAACTGGTTTTGCTGGGTCCAGGTAATACGCTCGGTGGTGCCATCGGACAGATCATGATCAAAAATAGTTGGATGGATGTGGACACCAAATCTACATTTTCCACTCATCAGAAATCCGACCCATATCTTATCTCTATGGGTATGAATAGTCAGCGTGAGATCGTTTCGAAATAAACCTCAGAGTACCGTAATTTCTCTTCCAATTTTTAAAGGTAAACTATGAAACAATATGGCCCTGATTATTACAATATAACTGATTTACTTTCGGAAGAAGAGTTGCTCATACAGCAAACAGCCTATGATTTCGTACAAACGGAATTTATGCCACTTATAAGTGCTCATTATGAAAAAGCCACTTTCCCAATGGAGCTAGTTCCCAAGCTAGGTGAACTAGGGTTTATGGGCTCATCACTCCCGGAAGAGAGCGGTGGCGCTGGCGTAAGTAATGTGGCCTATGGTTTGATCCTCCATGAACTTGAGCGAGGTGATTCAGGCCTCCGCTCCTTTGCCAGTGTACAAGGTGCATTGGTCATGTATCCCATCCACGCCTTTGGCTCTGATGAACAAAGAGCCACATGGCTTCCGGCTTTGGGCTCCGGCGAAAAAATAGGTTGTTTTGGGCTCACAGAACCAAACTTTGGATCTAATCCCGGGGGAATGTCTACAAAAGCCATAAGAGATGGCGATGAGTGGCTTATCAGCGGCAATAAAATGTGGATTACCAACGGTTCATTGGCTGATGTTGCTCTAGTGTGGGCGAAAGATGAAGAAGGAATCGTCAGAGGATTTTTATTGGAAAAAGGAATGGAAGGATTTTCCTCACTGGGACAGCACGGAAAATTGAGCCTCCGGGCCTCAGTTACTTCCGAACTGGTCATGGAGAATGTCCGGGTTCCCGATTCGGCCCGTCTACCCAATATAGAAGGATTGAAGGGCCCCTTGAGCTGCCTGACTCAAGCACGCTATGGTATTTCTTGGGGTATGGTCGGTGCTGCAACAGACTGCTACAATACAGCATTGGATTATTCCAAGGACCGGAAACAATTCTCCAAGCCTATAGCAGGATATCAGCTAACTCAGGCCAAACTAGCGGATATGGTCACACAAATTACTGAAGCCCAGCTAATGGTCTTTCGACTGGGAAGATTAAAAGATGAAGGAACCATGACCTTTCAGCAGGTCTCCATGGCAAAGAGAAATAACTGTGCTATGGCACGGGATATCGCCAAAACATCTAGAGAGATATTAGGGGCAAACGGTATTACGGAGGACTATTCACCCATTCGCCACATGGCCAATATTGAATCGGTATATACTTACGAAGGCACCCATGAGATGCATACACTGATATTAGGGCAGGATGTGACAGGTATAGCTGCTTACGATTCGTAGAAATTAAATTATCTGTGTTCAAATAATTTATCCGCTTTTTAATGAAGCGACGAGATTTTCTTAAAACAAGTGCTATCGGTATAACCGCACCATCAATACTTATGAGTAGTGAATCTATGAAGTCCAATTTAAATGACCCAATCATACTTTCGACATGGGAGCACGGGCTACCTGCAAATGAATCAGCATGGAAAATTCTTCAAAATGGGGGATCAGCTATGGATGCAGCTGAAGCGGGAGCTATGGTACCGGAAGCGGATCCAGAGATCACGTCAGTTGGATTTGGGGGATTACCAGATGAGAAGGGAAATGTCACACTGGACGCTTGTGTAATGGATTCTTACGGAAATGCTGGGTCCGTGGCATTTCTACAAAATATAAAACATCCCGTTTCGGTTGCTCGAAAAGTAATGGAAGAGTCCAAACATGTAATGCTGGTAGGTGAAGGAGCGCGGCAGTTTGCAATTTCAAATGGATTTGAAGAGATGAACCTTCTCACTGATGAATCTAGAAAAGCATGGAAAAAATGGAACCAGGAAAAACGAGATATGACACCCCATGAAACTCACGACACAATTTCAGTGTTGGTTCAAGATAAGAATGGTGACCTTTCCGGTGCATGCACCACCAGCGGCTGGGCCTATAAACTCCATGGCAGAGTAGGAGACAGCCCTATCATCGGTGCTGGACTGTTTGTGGATAACGAGATAGGATGTGCAGCAGCAACAGGACTGGGGGAAGAAGTCATCAAAACTACAGGAAGTTTTTTGGTGGTAGAGCTAATGCGTCAGGGATATGACCCAACCTCAGCTTGCAGAGAAGCCCTGAACCGTGTTATTGCAGCCCACAAAGGGAATCCCGATTTTCAGATTGCCTATATCGCAATTAGGAAGGATGGAGAGATTGGATCAGCTTGTATCAAATGGAGCTTTGAATATGCACTAGCTCGAGCAGGGGAAAATAAACTCCATAAGATCAAAGGACTAATCAAATAAAGTTTATTCTAATTATTTTAGCAAATAAGATTCAAATAATTCCATTAGGTCTCCCACAGCTAAGGTTCCCCATATAACGATAGCTCCAAAAATAATCTTTGCAGACCTTGGAAAAGTAATCCCCAATTGCTGTTTGAGGAGTATATCATAATTTGGAAAATAAATTAAAGCTATAGTAGCATAAAGCAAACCAGGAACAATATGAATAAAGATTATATTCAAAGCTCCCAAGACAAAAAAAATAAAACTGAAAAAAATATCAGATAAATTCCATTTATTTGATTCACTCATCAAATTGGAGATCACTTAAGCGAAGAGTGTGGTCAATTCTTTTGTTTTTGTTAATGTCCCAGGTTTCCATTTTTATTGTTGTATTTTGGGCATCCCAGATTAGCGTGATTAATCCAAAATGATTATCCATTATCGGACCTTCTATTCTATTTTTATTGGGTGTTGCAAAGTACCATGTAGATGAAAGCCCACTTGCAGTAAAATCAAAGATGGGATAAAAATTAGTTTCCAATTTGGATATTTCGGAATAATGAACGTCTCCTGAAATAAATATCACACCATTAGCTTTGGTAGATTTGATCAAATTAATCATTTTTTTCTGCTCATGAGGAAAGTTTGCCCATGCCTCATATCCGTTCCATTCAATTCCAAATTGAGTGCCTGTGCAAACAATTCTAACATCTGCTTCTTTTTTAAATTCCTTTTCTAACCAATCCCACTGTTCCTCTCCCAAAAGTGTAGGCGATTGGTCTGTATGTGGAGCATAATCTTTGCGATAATAACTGTATCTCCCCTCATGATCAAATTCACCATTGTATGGTTTTAAATCATCCCTGAATGTTCGTCCATCCAACAGGATAATTTGAAGTTTGTGGTTGCCATAATTTTGTATAAAAGAATGGTAAATCCCTTCGTGTCCCCTGCGGGATGAGGTCAATGGTTCATCAAAAAAATCAAGAAATATTTCTTTTGATTCCTCTTTGAATGGATAATATTTCCCAATATCATTCCAGCCATAATCGTGGTCATCCCATACCGCATAAATGGGGACATATTTTTTCATATTTTGATATGATTTTTTGTTTCCTAACCGCTTATACTTAGCTCTTAGTGTATCCATGTTTTGTGTGTCACCATAAATATTATCTCCCAAAAAAATAAACATGTTTGGGGTGTGGTCAACTACATGATTAAATATTGGGAGCGGATGTTTTTCCCACCCACATGAACCAAAAGCAATTTTTGTAACCGAGAGCGTTTTTGAGTTATCAACTCTACTACAAGATAATAGAAACAAAAATAGGATTATAAAAAATCTTCTATACATAGATGAACAGATCTAAATTATTTAAATACTGATATTTTTTCTCTACCCTCATTAAGTTTAATCATTCTCATAATTTTTATTTTCTATCTTATACCAAATGTCATCTTCGGCACCTTCCTCATAAGGTGCTTTTTTATCAAAGATCATCCCTGCTTTTTCCATTACTTTTATAGAAGCAGTATTTTCAACCATTGCAACTGCAATAATTTTTTCAATATTTAGAACTTCAAAACCATATTTTATAATTGCTTTAGATACCTCTGTAGCTATACCTCTTCCCCAAAATTCAGGTAAAAATCTATAGCCCAGATCTATTTCATTAAAATTTGTTAAATATTTTAAGCCGGCCCAACCTGTAAATTGATCTGTTGATTTAAGAATTACTGCCCATCTGCCAAAACCATATGTTTTATAGTCATTAAATGTTCTTTCTTTTGTTCCTTTTATAATTTCAGAAATTGTTTGTACTGGTGACTCACCCGTGTATTTTTGGACAATTGGATTTGAATGTAATTGAAACAAACCTTCGTAGTCATCTTCAGAAATTTCTCTGATTAGTAATCTGTCTGTTTCTAATATTTTTTTCATTCAATTACTTATAACGGCTTGTATATGTTGCATTGCCTTTCCACTAAACCCAATATTGCGTTTGCTGAGTTTTACATGTGTTTATTTCTATATCCAAAATAGTTACAATTTTAGTACTTTTATTAATTTATTTTTGTAACCCCAAATCTGTCCGTGCTTTGGGTTTCCATCTTTTGTCAATCTATCCACATAATGTACATTATTTTTATTCTTTATCAATATTCTTTTCGTTTCACTTTTTAGCACCTCATATTCATTGTAAAGTCCCCTAGGATGATTTCCCCAGGCAATAATTACATTCCTATTTTTCTTGCAATAATTATTTAAAGTCTGAACATTCTTCTTATCAATAATTGTCTTTTTAAATTCTTTTAACCCGCGTGATTCTGTCATATATATTGGTATTAGATTAAGTATTATTATTTCTCCAATTTCATTAAACACAGGATATTTTTTGCGATTTCTGTGAATATAATTACATACGTTAAATACTGTTTTATCAGAAATTATTTCATTTGCTCGACTTGGGTTTTTTAAAATTACAGTTATTCCGCTTGTTTTGTTTTTAGCAATCTGCAAAGACAGCCAATAACGTTTTCCGTTTTCACTATCTAATTCAACTTTTGTTACAAATTCGGGATACTTATATGTGGGTTTTTTCATCTATTGATTTGGTTAACTAGGTTTTTATAATATTTAGACATCTAAAATATAAGTGTGAACATATGTTTATTTGTAAAACAATCATTAATTTAAGTCCACATGTTTAAATCAATTACAGACCGATTCATCCCAAAAACAAAGGAATCAGCACAAATATATCGAGCCAGAGTTGGAGTGTTTCAAGGATGGATCTCTGTAGGCGTCAATGGACTTTTATTTATCATAAAAATTATATTAGGATTTATGATTGGTGCAGTGAGTTTAATCGCGGACGCTGTTCACACATTTTCGGATGTTGTAACCTCGTCCATTGTTATTTGGGGATTTAAACAGGCAGAAAAACCAGCCGATGTTGAACATCCATACGGACACGGAAGAGCTGAGTATATTTCTACACTGATCATTGCAATTTTACTCTGTGTAGCAGGTATTGAAATTATCGAAACATCTATCCACAGAATCAAAAACCCAGATTTGGTGAATGTAAAATGGTGGATGGTAGCTGTGTTAAGTTTAACCGTAGTTATTAAAGAAATTACAGCAAGGTATGCAGATTATTTATCTTCGCTAATCGCTTCAGGGACTCTTCACGCAGATGCCTGGCACCACCGCTCAGACGCACTATCTAGTCTTTTAGTTGTAGGTGCTATGGTTTCAGGAATATTTGGGTATTCTTCTGTTGATGGTTGGGCGGGTTTGGGAGTTGCAGTTTTTTTACTTTATACTGGCTTTGAGATTGCCAAAGATGCTGTGGACGACTTGATCGGGAAGCCACCAACAACAGAAGAAGTTGAAAATATCCGCAATATTGTTATGAGTGTCCAGGGAGTTTTGGGTGTGCATGATATTACTGTTCACAGCTACGGACATGATAAATTTGTGAGTCTTCATGCAGAGGTTGATGCAAACGAAACAACCGCAGTAGCTCATGATATCTCTGAAGAAGTGGAGGAACGGCTTGTAGATGCTTTGGGAGTTGGACCCACTGTCCACATTGATCCCGTTCATCCTGGTAACCCATTAGTGAAAAAAGTACAGAACTACTTAAATCAAAACTGGAGTGTTGATGAACGTATAACTGATATCCACGATATCAGGGTTGTGGAAACCGAAAATCATCATTTAATTCTTTTTGGAATAAATACAAAAATTGGTATGACCCAATCAAAAATCATTGAATGCTGTGAGGAACTAAAATTGGATTTAGGGGAAAAATTCTCCGGATATGAAATCAATATTAAGATATCACCGTTTCACCGGTTTTAATTTTGATAAATCATCAAATTTACCAGTAAAACAACATCATGTGAGGTAATATCTGAATCTTGATCCATATCAGCAAAAAACACCTCATCCTCCGTTAATTCATTGAATCCATTTATGTGAGATAATATTAAATTTAGATCCAAGGAATTAATAAAACCGTCACGATTTATATCACCTGGGCTAAGATAGTTTTCCTGAATATAGTTTATGGTTTCCCTCAGTGTAATCTTGACTGCTTCATGAGCTGTATCCCAATCAACTAATCCACCTACATGGACATGACCAGCAACATAGCATGGTGTATCTTCAATATTTTCCATGAGAGCTTTATACCACACTCCATGAAATCCTTTGAATTCAGATAAATACTGTCCGGCTCCCGCTGCATAATCAATATAAGCGTTTAAACCCAAATCTGAACCATTTACAACATCAACAATTTCTGTCATTGGCAGGGATGAAAATCGCATGGAATTAGCAGGAGAATCTTGATCTGGAGGTGTAGGCGTAGGCTGATAAGGTGGAGTAAAATCATTAATCCAATTAAACCAATTATAATATTTATATTCCAGTTCCCAACTATAATTTATGTATCCTCGGCTAAAGGTTATGATTGAAATAGGGTTTAGTGAGTCTACTATGTTCCACCAGTCCTCTGATGTATCCTGATAGTCCACCTCAAAATCTCCATTACCCTGTCCGCAGCTTTCACAGTCAGGAGGGAAAAAAGTTGGAAAATATGAAATAATGTCAAAACCAAATTCTTCCCAGTTATCTCCTATCCACCCGTCTGGATTTAAAAGGGAATTTTGACTAAAAGGCCTTACAGCTTCATTGGTTGGAGGCCAATATCCAGTGAGCAAAATTACCGGATTTTCCCTTTTGCTCTTTGGACGGTGGAAAAATCTTGGTATGGTCTCAGGTTCATCTGGATTTGAGGAAGGCATTTGAATTAAGAGTTTTGGTAACAAACTTTCATATTTTACAGGTATAGAAAACTCTATGATAAATTCTGATGTTTTAATTCTACCTGTGTAATATGAAAAATCAGTGCTTATATATTCCTTTTTATAAGGTCCCACCCAAGCCCAATTTTTAGGGTCGATGATAAATAGTTTTCCGTTTTCAGGAAAACTACTTTTATCCAATTGCAATTGTATATTTATTTCTTTTTCCATTGAAAAATGAAGAAAATAAATTACATTTTCACCCTCTAGAATTTTTGAACCTACTCTCCAATCGTCATCTAATATTTGAATTTCATCCTCGTTAAGTGATATTGTTTTAGGGGTAGTCTGTGGATTGTTTGAAAAGATCGAAGGTTTATCATATGGCAATACCTGAGCATATTTTATACTATTTAAAAAAAATAATGATAATAGAACAATTATAACTTGAAAATAGGTGTTATTTTTATTTTGGAATCTCATTATTTTAATTCATTCATATATTTTACAATGTAATAGCTAAAAAAGTATTTAGCAAAAAAACCATTTTAGCTGTAAAAATGTGCTCCCAAACCCCAAAATTGCTCCAGCACCCACTTGACTTGGCGTGTGAGCTTTCAAAATAACTCTGGAACAGCTCACTCCAATAATAATTAATCCCATGATAATTGGAAATTGATTTCCATTTGTCCATAGCGCTGCTGCGGGTGCAGAGACTCCCATAGAATGAATCGATATTTTCCAATATCGATTAATCAAAATTGTGAAAATTGTATTTGATATATAACAAAACATCAGACCTTGTGTTAAAGCGTTTGCACCATTAAAAAAAAGAAAACCAAATCCTAATCCTGCATATCCTATACCCAAAAGTAACGGAAATTGTCTTTGGTCTTTAACAGAAGCATCTAAATCATCAATCCAACCGGTTTTTTTTAATACAAAAACCGTTGTAATTGGAATTAGATTTGAAAAAATAAAACAGATTGCTAGAATTTTGATTGAGCTTTGGGATGGAAGTGGATTACTAAAAATTAATACCGCAAATACTGCTAGAGATATTAGCATTGGATGAAACAAAAAGGAAATGGTGATCGCTATATTCCGTTTCAAAGTTTATCCCAAAGGTTGATATTCTCCGAAAACAGATTTCATAGTTTGTGTGATTTCTCCCAGAGTACAGTCACCTTTCACACAGTTAATTATTGAGGGGATTAAATTTTCTGTACTCTTACATTTATTCTCCAAATCATTAAGTACTTTTTTAACATAGTTATTATCACGATTTTGTTTGAATTTTTTTACACTGTTAATTTGATTACTCACCAATGACTCTGAGATCTCCTGCAAATTAGGCTCTAATTCTTCATCCTCCTGATATTTATTTATTCCAACAATAATCTTTTCACCGGAATCAATTTTCAGTTGATGATCATAAGCGCTTTTTGCAATTTCACTTTGAATCCACCCGCTCTCAATAGCAGAAACTGTACCACCTAACTGGTCTATCTTTGAAATTATATCCATTGCTTCATTTACTAATTTATCCGTCAGATCTTCCACAACATAACTACCACCAAATGGATCAGGATGTTTTGTAAGACCCGACTCATGTGCTAAAATTTGCTGAGTCCTCAATGCAAGAGTAACAGAATCATCCGTAGGCAGAGAAAGAGCTTCATCCCTACTATTGGTGTGTAAAGATTGGGTCCCTCCTAAAACAGCAGACATAGCCTGAACGGTTGTCCGTACAACATTGTTATCAATTTGCTGAGCGGTAAGTGTTGAACCTCCAGTTTGCGTATGAAATCTACATTTCAGAATCTTATCATTGGTAACTCCAAATCTTTCATGGAGGATGGTGGACCAAAGTTTTCTGGCTGCGCGAAATTTTGCTATTTCAGTTAAAAAGTCATTGTGAGAGTTGAAAAAAAAAGATAACCGTTTACCAAACGTTTCTAGATTAAGATTACGCTCTATTGCTGTCTCTATATAGCAGATCGCATCAGCAAAGGTAAACGCCAACTCCTGAGCTGCTGTGCTTCCACTTTCTCTAATATGATATCCGGAAATGGAAATCGTATTCCATCTTGGTATATGTGTAGATGAAAACTCAAAAATATCGGTAACCAATCTCAGTGAGTGTTTAACAGGAAAAATATAGGTACCCCTAGAAATATATTCTTTCAATATATCGTTTTGTATTGTCCCATTTAACTGACTTATAGATGTGTTCTGTTTTTCAGCAGTAACAATATAGTTTGCTAAGACTATTGCTGCAGTTGAATTAATTGTCATGGATACAGATACCTCACTTAGAGGAATATCCTGAAATAAATTTAACATATCTTGATTGGATGTAATTGGGACACCTACTTTTCCAACTTCCCCCTCTGACATCGGATCATCCGAATCGAATCCAATTTGAGTTGGAAGATCAAATGCAACAGAAAGACCGGTTACTCCATTTTTTAATAAATATTTAAATCTTTTATTGGTCTCACCTGCACTGGTAAATCCGGCATATTGACGCATAGTCCACAACCGTTTTTTATACATATCCTCATAAATGCCCCTGGTGTAGGGGAATTGTCCTGGTTTTTCCTTAGTCATAATTAAAAAATGTTACGTTCCCCTTTCCTTTTTAATCGCTTGGTAGGCATCACTAACAGATTTGAACTTTTCTTCAGCTAACTTCTGAAGTTCTTCACCTAAATGGCTGACTTTATCTGGGTGATATTTATTTGCCATTTTTCGGTATGCTTTTTTTACTTCTTCATCTGTTGATTCTGATGATATTTCCAAAATTTTATAATCAGAATCAGTCTCCCGGATGAACATAGCTTTAATGGATATAAAATCATTTTCATTGATATTCATATACCTTGCAATAGTATGAATAACTCTGATTTCATCGCTATGTATTTGCCCATCTGCTTGAGATAAGCCAAAAAGAACGTGCACTAACTCTAACCTGCTCGGATGGTCCATTGATCGTTGAATCTGTCTGCATACATCTCTTAGAGGATAATCTTGCTCAAGAATATCTTTAAACAATATCATGAAATCTTGAACATCATTAGTGCGAAATTGTTTTATGAGAAACTCTTTAACATAAGCTAATTCAGATTGCAATAACTGTTTGTCCGCTTTCATTACAGACGCAAATAAAACCAACATAGAAACCATAAAGTCTCCTGGTTTTGTTCTGGGATAAGCTCTTTGTCCCCCAGAAATATAGCTGTTGTATGAATTTTCCTGACCGTATAGAGATGCAGCAGCATAACCTAAAATACCACCTATTGGACCGCCTACAACCCATCCAAGGCTTCCCCATAATAACTTTTTACCTAAGCTCATGTTAAACCTTTTGTATTAAATACTAAATAAGCTGTAAAACTAAGCAGGATTACTCTGGAGAAAAAGCTATATTCAGCCATGAAAATTTCTTGTAAGACAAGGATTGCACTTACCTTAATGTTAAAGAATAAAAAAAAAAGAACTCATTCTAAATCGTTAAAACTTGGAACTGGAGAAAACAAAATAGCTTCAGTGGCGTACTTCCTACCCACATCTAAAAAATATAGTCAATATGTTGTACAATATTTAATAGATATTAGTAAACACAAATTAGATTTTAAACTTATTTGCTATTCTGAGGTTTCATCTATGTACTCAGCATCAATAAATCACTCTGGAATTATTATTTCAGATAAGCAATTAAATTGGTGGGGATTGCCTGAACAAACCACAGCTACTCAAATAGATATATTGAATTGTGATGCAATTGTAGATTTAAACCCGGAATTTGACCCAGTACATGCTATTTTGATAAATAAAGTAAAATCATCACTAAAAATTGGGTTTGAATCTAATTGGTCTCATAAATTATATAATGTTACCCTGAGGATTGATTCCAGTGGATTTATTGAAAGGCAATATAACCAAATAAATCAGCTTTTAGGTCTTTTATGAATTATTATTTATTTGAGAATTGTAGAACAACAAATTTCTATCCAATATCTGTCACCCGGTCCATCATGGATATCAGAATTGGTATGGATACATTCTTAGATAGATTTAAAAAACTGGTTTCCTCTGATGATAAAATTTCTATATTTGTAAGAAATGAAATAGCTGATCTAGTAAGGGGAAAGCATAGTGAACTAGAGGTAAACCCCCAAAATATAAATGAAGGGATTTGGCTTGCTGGGCATATATTTTGGAATAAACACATGTTAGAGAAACTTAATTCTGGGGAAGAGTCAAGCTGGCTAATTAAAGATGAGGTTGTTGGATTTAAATTATCTGAGCAATCAGGAAAATTATGGATGGAGATGGGTGGTCCTGTTGAGAGTAATTTCCCAGAACATTTTAATCAAAATGAAATAACCGGTCAAAAAGCCTCTTATTTATGGGATATTTTAGAGAGGATTCCTAAAACATTGAGCGAAGAAATAGATAAGACTAAATCAGTTTTCAATAAAAAAGCCCATTTAGATTCATTTCATATTGTTGGAGAAGAAAATATTTACATTAGTGATTCAGCAATAGTTGAGCCAACAGTTGTAATAAATGCAGAAAAGGGGCCTGTCAAGATTATGGATAACACTCTCGTTCAATCTTTGACATATTTAGAAGGTCCTTTAATCATTGGACAAGGTACAACCGTAAAACCACATACCTATGTATCATCATCAGTGATCGGTCCCGTATGTAAAGTAGGAGGTGAAATTTCAAAATCCATTTTTCAAGGATATTCAAACAAGGTTCACGATGGGCATTTGGGAAATTCTTTTTTAGGAGAGTGGGTTAATTTAGGGGCAGGAACAACCAACAGTAATTTGAAAAATAATTATTCTGATGTATATATCAATTTAGATAGACAAAAGGTTAATACAGGGTCTCCATTTATTGGTTCGTTTATTGGTGATCATGTAAAAACAGGAATTGGAACTCAAATGAATACTGGCTCTGTTTTTGGACCATGTTCCAGTATTGTCTCAAGCGGTTTTTCTCCCTCAAATGTTGAACCTTTTTCATGGATTGCAAATGGTAACCAAACCTTATATCAGTTTGATAAATTTATTGAAACTGCACAGAAAGTAATGCAAAGAAGAAACAGAAAACTATCTCGGCATGAAATTTCATATTTCAAACAATTAGTTTCACAAAATAGATTTAGTTGATTTTGATACCAGCAGTTGGAAAATATTATTAAAAGCCCTTATAAACCAAATCAGTATTTCTGCTTTGAATAATTAGAATGTAGGTTTTGGCTTCTTTAATTTATACAATAAATAATTTTATAAAACAGTCATTTTCATTTTTTTTTCGATGACTCTCTCTTTTTCTATTGAAACATAATATACAAAGGATTATCTATAAAATTTAATTGACTTAAAATACTCTCCATTGCAAAAATGTAACGCTGCCCCTCCATCAACTGCCCAACCAGGCATACATTTTTCTGTTTTTAACATTTTGTGGACGCTGGGGCGACGTTCTTCCTCTTCCTGATAATGAGGACAGCACATACCTGAAATGAAATTTAAACAATTTAGAGTATTTAAGTTACTCGCCCAAGAGTCCGTGATTCCCTGTTCAAACCAGCAAATAGCTCCAGCGCTCACTCCACATAAAACTTTTCCTTGATTGTAAGCCTTCAATAGCAGTTTATCCAATTTCCACTCTCGCCAAACTGCCAACATACTTTTTGTGTTCCCACCTCCAACATAAATAATATCTGCCTTATTGATAATACCCTCTAATCTTGGTGTGCGCTGGAAAAATGTAACATGAGATGGTTCACAGCTCAACTTTGAAAAACAGGAGTAATAATTTACAATATATCCTTTATCCTCAGCGCTAGCCGTTGGTAAAAAAACAATATTTGGTTTTTTCTTTTCAATAAGGCCTAAAATGTATTTTTCAATTTTATTATGTTTAGGATTCCTTCCAAATCCCCCACCGCCAATGGCAATAACATGTCCTTTATTATTCATTATTCTCCTTCTTAAAAATAATCAGTTTTTCCCTCTCTTTTCTGGATTTTATGGATAATTCAGAAAATTTATCCACCTCAATTTTCCATGGATTACTAAAAATACTTTTCACTTCATCCACCTTAGTTCCGTATGGAGGTCCTCCCTCTTCTAGACTTTTATCTAATGGAAACCAAAGTCCTATTAATTTCCCAGAATATTTTAAAAGTGAATATACTAATTTTTCATATTCAATTCGTCTGTTTGGATTAATAGCACAAAAGCAGGTTTGCTCAAGTATATAATCAAAACTATTTCTGTACTTAGGTATTAAAGAAAAGATATTATCCTGAATTACATTAACCGCCACATTTTTAGCTAATGCTAGTGTCTTGAGACTATTAACAGCTGTTTTTGAAAAATCTACTGCTGTGACCTCAAATCCTCTTTGAGAAAATTCTATAGCATCATATCCTTTACCACATCCAAGTATACATATTTTACCTGGACTCATTGTTTCAGATAGTTTCTGAAAGACAGGAGTCGGACCACCCAAATCCCATCCAGTATCACCCGCTAAATATATATTTTCCCAAAATTTTGAAGAATCTTCTTTATACCTTTCCACAAAAGTCTCAAATTTTGTTTTAATTTAACAAAATTCTTTGATGTGGGACTTTAAGGGAATTAAATTTTTCATTAGCTTATAGGTTAATTAAGGGGCATTAACTATTTTTTTACTAAGAAAGTTTTTTTCACCATACCCAATAAGATTTTTTCCTTCCTCTTAATTTACCTTATAAAATAACTGGTAGTACTGTATCCCGTTTAGGACTGGTCATTTGATCTTCTTCTCCTAGGGGTGCGGTTAATTTTAGTATCTAACGGCAGGTATATGCTATGAAGAAAGAAATTTATATTAATGAGAGTATGGGGGAGACTCGAATTGCAATATTGGAAGATGACCGCCTTGTAGAAGTCTATGTAGAAAAACAAGACCAACAGCGAATGGTCGGGAATATATATAAAGGTGTTGTTGAAAATGTGATTCCTGGAATGCAGGCAGCTTTTGTAGATATCGGGTACTCCATTAATGCTTTTCTCCCCTTTTCTGAAATCCAAAATAGTTCTTTTCTCCCTGATGTAGTTTTGGATTCAAAAACATCTGAGAAACAGGAAGAAGATAACCATCGTAATATTGAATTGACTTCAGGTCAGGAAATTTTCGTTCAAGTTATAAAAGAGCCTTTTGCTAGCAAAGGGCCACGGGTTACCACTGAGATTTCTCTCCCCGGTCGATTCTTAGTTTTAGTCCCAGGAGTTAATTATGTTGGTCTTTCAAAGAAAATTTGGGATAAATATGAACGTAGAAGACTGAAAAAATTGTGTTCTAAAATGAGAGGAAAAAAGGTTGGACTCGTTGTTCGAACAATAGCCGAGGGGAAATCTGATGATATACTCAAGAATGATTATGATATGTTGACCTCCCACTGGAAAAAACTAGAAGAAAAATCTAAAAAATCTAAAACGCCGGCATTGGTTTATGAGGACCTAGAAACAGCTTCTAGTGTCATTCGAGATTTATTGACATCTGATGTGGATAAAATTATTATTGATTCTAAAAAAATATATCGACGGTTACAAAATTACATTGAAGATGTAACTCCCAATATGGGGAATCGAATACAGCGTTATAAATTAAAAATTCCCATTTTTGAAAGTATGGGCATAGAAGATGAAATTGCAAAGTTAATGCGTCCAAAAGTATGGTTAAAAAGCGGGGCATACCTGATAATTGAAAAAACTGAAGCAATGGTAGTAGTTGATGTAAATAGTGGCCGATTTGTAGGGAAAAAATTACACGAACAAAATTCATTCAAAATCAATCTTGAGGCCGCTCGTGAGATAGCACGTCAATTACGTCTAAGAGATCTAAGTGGATTAATTGTTATTGATTTTATTGATATGGTTAAAGAGGATAACAAAAGAAAAATATATAATGAAATGCGTAAGGAATTGAAAAAAGATCGGGCGAAGGTAGCAGTTTCTCCTATTTCTGACTTTGGGATCCTTGAAATGACTCGTCAAAGAATCCGGCTAAGTCTTTTGGATTCAATGAGTGAAGTATGCCCAACATGTTTTGGTTCTGGTCGTATTATCTCAAAAGATACCTTGATTACAAGGATTGACCACTGGCTTAGACGTTATAAAATCCAAAAAAATGATTTGAGATTAAGATTGCAACTTCATCCGGAAAACGCTGATTATATAATAAACGAGAAAAAAACAGTGCTACGTGGGCTTATGTGGAAACATTTTACCAAATTGAAGATTGAAGAAAATACAGAAATATCTAGAGATGAATTTCGTTTTATTCATCCTAAAACAAATGTTGATATAACTGAAGAACTAGAACTTGGAAAGAATAAATAACTCTATTAAATTCATCGGCTTTTTTGAGAAAAATAATGTACGCTATAGTAGATATCGCAGGAAAACAATTTAAAGTCACTAAAGGAGACAAAATACAGACGGATACTATTGACTCCAAACCAGGAGCCAAAGTGGTGTTTGAAAATGTCTATTTTACTGATGATGGGAAAAAGACAACCGTTGGTAACCCTATGGTCAAAAATACAACAGTAACAGCAAAATTGCTGGAGCATGGACGAACCAAAAAAATTGTTGTATATAAGAAGAAGAGAAGAAAAGGATATGAAAATAAAAATACCCATAGACAGGGATTCTCTATATTGGAAATTCAAAAAATAGAAGCCAAGAAAGCTCCTGCTAAAAAAACAACAGCAAAAACTAAAACACAAACAAAGGCAAAAAGCACTACAAAAAAAGCTGCTAAAAAACCTAAAAAGGATGAATAATGGCACATAAGAAAGGTCAAGGAAGCTCAAGGAATGGACGTGATTCCAATGCAAAACGTTTAGGTGTAAAGGTAGCTGATGGTCAATCCATACTTTCTGGCGGAATTATATTAAAGCAAAGGGGGACAAAATTTCACCCGGGTATTAATGTTAAGAGAGCTCAGGATGATAGTTTATTTGCGACTGCTTCGGGAGTTGTAAAGTTTCAAAAGAAAGGACAAAACAGAAAAACTGTCAGTGTCATCTCCTGATAAGAACTGGTATACTATAATAATTTTAAAGCCCTCACGGGCTTTTTTTATACAATAAGGAAGATAAACATGAAAAAATATCTAGCACTCTCAATCCTTTTATTTGCTATTAATGGGTGCGGCTCCATAAAAGATAATGTTTTACTTTTACAATCTCCACAAAACAGAGAAAAATTAACAATTGACCCAAATGTTTCCATCGGAAAACTAGATAATGGACTAACCTATTACATCAGGGAAAACAGAAAACCTGAAAAAAGAGCAAATTTTTATTTAGCTGTTAACGCAGGTTCCGTTCTAGAAGATGAAAATCAGCAAGGGCTTGCCCATTTAGTTGAACATATGGCATTTAACGGGACCAAACATTTTAAAAAACAAGAATTGGTGGATTATTTTGAAACCATTGGAGTTGCATTTGGCCCAGATTTGAATGCCTATACATCTTTTGATGAAACGGTTTATATGATAGAAGTTCCTACGGATGATCAGGATATTATATCTCAAGCTATCCAAATTTTGGAAGACTGGGCTCATGGAATTTCATTCGAAGAAGAAGATATTGATGGAGAACGTCCTGTGGTAGGCGAAGAGTGGAGACTAGGACAGGGGGCTAGACAAAGAATGTTCAATAAAATTCTCCCAATAGTATTAAATAATTCACAGTATGCTTCCCGATTACCCATTGGGAAAAAAGCGGTTATTGATACCGCGCACTATAGTACGATTAGAAAGTACTATACAGATTGGTACCGACCTGACTTAATGGCAATTGTAGCAGTAGGAGATTTTGACAAAACTGAAACGGAAATTTTGATTCGCCGTCATTTCAATCGTTTAGTGATGCCTGAAAATCCTCGAAAAAGAATAAAATATCCTGTTCCAGATCATGAAAATACCCTAGTTGCAATTGCCACAGATATTGAGGCTCCTTATACTTCCGTTGTGGTTGGACATAAGTTTGATAAAAAACAAGAAGTAACAATAGATGATTACAGAACAAGAATTAAAAAAAATCTTTTTTCTGGAATGTTAAAAAACCGATTGGTAGAACTAACAAAAGAAGCTAAACCAAAGCTTATTTATGGTTCTGCAAATTTCGACAATATGATTTTAACTAAAGATGGTTTTGAGTTATTTGCTTTGGTTAATGATAATGATATCCTCTTGGGAATTCAAACTTTAATTGAAGAAAGACAACGAATTAAAATATTCGGTTTTACCCAAACAGAATTGGAAAGAGAAAAAACTCAGATAATGAGACAAATGGAAAAAGCATTTAATGAAAAAGATAAAACCGAATCCCGATCTTATGTTAGAGAATATGTATATAACTATCTGAAAGGAGAACCTATTCCAGGAATTGAAGTAGAATTAAATATGCACACTGAATTTCTTCCAGAAATATCCCTAACAGAAATCAACTCTCACACCAAGGATTGGATGCCAGACATAAACCGATCTGTTTCTGTTATGGCACCGGAAAAAGAAGATGTTATTATACCAACTGAAATAGAAATATTGGATCTTTTTGATCAAGTGAGATCTAAAACTCTCCAACCCTATGTTGATGAGGTTTTAGATGAGCCACTCTTAGCGTACATCCCTCCTTCCGGATCTATTATTGATACTTACGTTCATACTAGTGTTGGACTAACAGAATGGACTCTTGGTAATGGTGTCAGGGTTTTATTGAAACCAACACAATTTAAAAACGATGAGATTTTATTCAAAGCCTATAGTATAGGTGGTACATCTTTAGCTGAAGATGATAATTTTCTTTCTGCTCAAATGGCTTCAGATATTGTTGATGAGAGTGGAATAGCCAATTTTTCATCCGTTCAATTGGAAAAAAAATTAAGTGGAAAACTATTAAATATTTCACCCTATATATCAGATTACTATGAGGGTCTAAGTGGCTCAACAACTCCACAGGATTTGGAAACCCTATTTAAACTGATCCATATGAAAATGACATCTCCTCGATTGGATTCAATTAGTTTCAATGCATATTTAGCACGAAGTAAAGGATGGTTGGAAAATTGGAAATCTAGACCGGAAGCGGTATTCCAAGATTCATTGGCAGTTACACTTTCTCAGAATCACCATAGAAAACGCCCTCTAACAGCAGAACTACTTTCTGAAATTGATCTCGACTCTGCTTTTCAATTTTACAATGATCGTTTTGGTGACGCTGGAGATTTCACTTTTGTATTTGTGGGTAACTTTTCTATAGAAGATATCGAACCATTAGTGTTAACCTATTTAGGTAGCCTACCAACAAAAAGGAGAATTGAGTCCTGGGTAGACAGAAACATTTCTCCTCCTAAAGGCCTTATCAATAAATCTGTTTTTCGTGGTATTGAACCTAAAAGTCTCACTCAGATTTACTATTCTGGAAAATGTAAATGGAGTCGGCAGGAACGCTATAATTTTTACTCTATGATTGAAGTCCTACGTATAAAATTAAGAGAAGTGTTGCGCGAAGATATGGGCGGGGTCTATGGTGTACGCGTCACTGGAAATATGTCCAAAATCCCAAAGGAAACATACTCTATTTCAATCGGGTTTGGATGCGACCCTGAGAGAGTCACAGAACTGACTGAAGCAGTGAAAAATGAATTAAAACTTTTTTTGGATGGTGGAACCACAGATAAATATTTACAAAAAGTTAAAGAGACTCAAAAAAGGAGATTTGAAACAGATATGGAAAAAAACCAATATTGGTTAGGAGTGACTGAAATGATGGATAAAAATGATTGGGATTTTGATCTAGTATATCAATTTAATGATCTGGTGGAGGGGTTGTCTCTGGATACCATACACTCAACCGCAAACCAATATTTTTCCACAGGAGATATTGTACAGGTGACTCTGTACCCCGAGAAATAATGGTCATCTATTAGACCATTGCCAATACCTCTTTAACCAATTTCTCAATTCCCTCTGCCGCTTCACTGATTTTTCCTGCAAGCATATAGGCAGGAGTGGATACAATCTTGTTATCCTTATCTACAACAATATCTTCTACGGGACAGGAAATATGGTCTGAACCCATTGTATTAATATCAGATGCTGTTCGTTCATCCGTTCCAATGGTTAATTTAACTGAATCTCCTGCAATCTGCATAATTTTTGCAAACATAGCTGGTGCGATACAGATAACTCCAATTGGTTTTCCTGCCTTATGAACATCGGTTGTGATTCGTTTAACATCCGGGTTTACTGAACAATTCGCTCCCGTCATAGCATAATCACACAGATTCTTAGCTACACCGAATCCACCAGGAAAAATCAAGGCATCTACGTCCGTTGCATGTACCTCTGCCATATCCCTTATCTTTCCTCTCGCAATTCTTGCGGATTCAACCAGAACATTTCGAGATTCGTCCATTTCACTGCCAGCGTAATGATTCATAACATGCATCTGGTCAATATTGGGTGCCATTAGGACCATCTCCACCCCGGCTCTATCTAGTGCGAGCATTGTTATAACTGATTCGTGGATTTCAGCTCCATCATTCACCCCACACCCCGATAAAACAACTCCAACTCTTGTCATAGACTTATCTCCTTTATTTATTTTTTAAATTTGATTTAATATTTCTTTTCAAACCGGTATACTTCGTTCGCTTTACAGCTGAATTTCTAAATAATTTACGAAAACCATCCTCATCTATTGAGCTCCACTTTTCTCTATCCCAGTGTAAAATATCTTCTCTTGGGAAAAAGGATGTTTCATTAGTTGACTTCCCAAATTTCTCATTCCACGGACACACTTCTTGGCATATATCACACCCATAAATCCATTGATCCAATTTTTGTTCATCTGGAATTGAAAATGCTCCACGATGCTCAATCGTTAGGTAGGAAATACATTTACGTGAATCAATCTGATATTCATTTAATGCCTGCGTGGGACAGGCATCTATGCAAGCGGTACAGGTGCCACACAGGTCTTCAGAAAAGGGAGCATCCACTTCTAAATCAATATCCAGAATCATTTCACCTAAAAATATCCAACTCCCATAATCTCTGGTAATTAAATTGGTGTGTTTACCCTGCCATCCCAAGCCTGCTTGTTGAGCCCATACTTTTTCCATCACAGGAGATGTATCCACACATACAATTCCCTTCACACTAGAATCAACATCTTTAATTTTTTTCAAAACTCCAAATAATTTGGATTTCAGCACTTCATGATAATCATCCCCCCATGCGTAATTACTAAATTTAAAACCAGACTTGATATCTCTTTGGGTAGTACCAGAAAAATAATTCAATCCAACAGAAACAACCGTTTTCGCTTCAGGAAAATATTGGGTAAGGTCTCCCCTTTCCTCTTCCCTATTTTTCATCCAGTGCATTGTACCGTTCCTACCCTGACTGAGCCATTTTTTTAATTGGTGCTGAGCTTTCGGAATAGCTTTAGCCTGAGCAATACCTACGGTTTGAAATCCTGCCTCTTTCATCCATTTTTTTATTTTCTTGGAAGATATTTTCACTATTGGAGTTATTATTTAGTTACTTTCTAACTACCGTGATTTTCTCTACGGTATGAGATCCATCCTCACTATATACTGATAATAGATATACACCGCTTCCGGCCCACTTACCACTGTTATCTCTCCCATCCCAGGTAATTTGATCACCGTGGACACCCATTTCAGAGTGTCTCTTTGAATAAATAACCTTACCTGAAATTGTTGTTACTAATAGTGAAGAAAATTGTATAGCACCAGCTATAACCAAGGGGGTTTCAGATGGAATAAAAAAAGGGCTTGGAAAAACCTTTAATTGAGAATAGTCATTTCTATTCGCAGAAAATGGTATTTTCAGAGAGTTTATTCCTCGATTGGTAGCTATATAGGAAACGCCATTGTTTGAATCAAAAACGATATCTGTAATTTGATCCGAAAGCAGTGGTGTATCAAACTCTCTTATACCTCCAGCATCAGGCCAATATCGTGAATCATTTAATAAAACATAAACTCCCTGTGAGGGGGATCCTACCCAGATATTATTTTGGGGATCGACCTTTAATTTAGAACTAGGATCTGGACCTCCAAAAGAGACCTGCGGGAAATAGGAAAATTGAGATCCATTTATTCCCGTGGGACCTTGTCTCCTGATTGGATTATTATCATTTTTCTGCAAATCAAAATAGGTTAACCCATTAGGACTTATACTAAACAAACGGTCTCTTACTATACCAAGAGACCAAAATGATTTGTTAGAATAAATTGAGGAAAGAGATATTGACTGAACTGAAACTCCCGTAGAGTTTTCATTTTCTTCCATCATCATCAGTCCTCCGTTAGGATATACAACTCCATCAACTGTATTTTCCTCACCAGTAAAAAAACCAATCCAAATTCGCCCCCATTGGTCAGTTTCAATAGAATTGGGTGTGAGACTAAATGTATAATCTGAATCGTCATAGCTGTAAGAGGTCCACTCCCCCGTAGGGGTCATTTTATGAATAGGTGTAAAATGAGTAGTTGCGTAAGCATCCGCTACCCAAAGGTTACCGTGATAATCAAATTTCAAATCTTTGACAACCAAATATTCATCTTTAAAATAATCTAAATATGTTGTGTCAATAAGTGTAAAATCCTGTGGATAGTCTACATCCACAATGACTATTCCTCCACCGTGGCGTCGAGGTTCAGGATAAGTCCCCCGAATTGCGCAATATACTTTTCCATCTGGTCCCTGTTCAATATCAGCAATGTAACCTCCAAAATCCACAGGAATTGTATCTGCAGAAAAATATTCTTCTGAAAATGATTCATGAATGAGAATTTCATCAGAAGTTGTTTCAATTATATTTCGCCATACCCCATTTTCTAAAATTGAGAGTCCTTTATAGGAGCCAGCAACCAGTCTGCCATCATTTAAAATTGTTAATGCACTTATTTGGTTAGTGGGAAGTGTATTGGGAACAAAAATGTTATAACTAGAGTCATAAAGGTTTTTCATTAAAATTCCTCTTTCCAGTCCTACAATTATTAGAGAGTCATTAGCAGCTACAAGACAATTTGCCTTAGAGGGAAGCTCAATCCAATCATTTGTCTCAACCTCTATTAGTTTATTTTTAGAAGAGTTCACTCCCCATAGAAATCCGGATGAAGTAGACTCAATTAAAGAAAGATCATCTTTCTCAAGATTTACCAAATCATATGATTCAAGATTAATCAAATATATTTCTGAATCCATTATAATCAAAAGGGACTCATCTAAAACCTCTAAGTCGGTAATATTTCTCTGAACCTCTTGTGAAACTAAAGTCCATAAATTTGGATTTTCGCCTGTATAGCCCTGAAATAATCCTATTTCTGTCCCTACAAATACAGAATTACCAATTATTTCAATGTCATTAATTCCATTATCAGCCAAAATCCAATCCGGATAAAGGTCCTTATGTTCATAAGTAAAATTATCAAATCGATATTCTGCCAATCCCCAATCCTGATTCTCTCGATAAACTGCATAAGCAATAGAGTCTCCTGAAACAATGTGTGATATTTCAGAAAATTCATAAGGAAATTCCATAATAACCATTTCTTTTGAAGGATCAAACCTTTGAATAATGCCCGGGGAATTTCCTCCAATCCAGAGCAGCTCATCTTTTCCGGTTTCGATTACTGATAAATTTGTAGTAGTTAAACCATTTAATTTTGTATAGGGCGTAAACAAATGAGTCAGTAAATCAAATCTAAGTATTCCTCCATCAGTAGCACAATAAACAGATTGGTTAATTATAGAAATATCCCTGATATTTAAGGTTGAAGTATAACAGTTCCAATCTCCTATTCTTTCTTGAGAAATAGAAAAAGAAAATAAAAGAACAATGACGATTTTGGTTAAGAGAGTCCTCAATGAAACGGAGCAGGGATAAAACAAAGGATAAAAATAGCTAAACACATATAGCCAATTCTCCTATCCTGTTTTGACAAAGACTCATTGATATTCATAACGGGAGGATGTTTTATGGTTCTCATAAGAATCAAAATTAATGCACCCCAAATCAACCAATTCAAAGTAAAATAACTTAAGGGAAGTAATGAAAAAAGTGCGATTTTAGCGACATAATCATATTTCTCACCTAGCATGGCATAGGCAATATGTCCTCCATCCAGTTGACCGATTGGCAAAAGGTTTAACATCGTTACCAATAATCCGATCCATCCGGCAAAGGCAATAGGATGAAGTAGAATATCTTGATGAGATTCCAGTCCAGGATATATCATATTTGTTAAACCTACCATCAACAGCGAATCTCCCAAGTGCAATCCCTCGAAGGTGTCATCCAAAGAAATCACAGTTGAGAGAGTTAACCCAAAAATCAGAGCCGGAACTGCTACAATAAATCCAGCAATAGGACCGGCTGCTCCTATTTGTAATAGGGCATCCTTTTTATAAATGGGAGATTTTATTTTAATAAATGCACCAAACGTACCTATGATAGTAGGTGCAGGGATAAAATAAGGGAATGTTGCATCTACACCGTGTTTCTGTGCATAATAATAGTGCCCAAACTCATGAGTCCCTAAAATAAGCATCAACGCAATTGAAAATGGAAAACCTTTAAAAATTTCCAATGGTGTCTGAAACACATTTGCTCCCTCCATCATAGCACCAGCAAAAAGAGTTGTGAGTATGGTAATAAAAAATAATATAACATTTATCCTCGGAATCTTAGGAATGTTGAGTAGTACTTTATTATCCTTAATAAAAAGGGTTATCTTTTCGCCATTTTCTTTTATATTTACACTAATTGAATAGTGCTTTATTTCTTTTGCCAGATTTTCCATTCGAGATTCTGGCGAAAGATGACCTGAAACCACCCACTCGTCACCAGTTTTTCCAATTTTTTTTGGGAAAAATATATGACCTATCTCCTTTAAAATATTTTTTAATTCATGTTCAGTCATTGACCTATCACAATTATATTTTTTCAACCACAGTTTTTAGATTCACAAATGCATGCATTCCCTCCTTACCCAGCTCCCGACCGTAACCAGACTCCTTTATTCCTCCAAAAGGCAAGCGAGGATCTGACCTTACAAAGTCATTCACAAAGCACATTCCAGAATCAATTTTTTCTTCAGCAATTTTTCTTCCTCTTTTTTTGTTTGTAGTAAACACAGCAGCTCCTAACCCAAACTGGGATTGATTAGCTAATGTGATAGCTTCTTCCTCATTTTTTACAGAAATAATTGAAGCAACAGGCCCAAACAATTCTTCATTAAATGCAGGCATTCCTGGCTTCACTTTTATCAGAACTGTAGGAGGATAAAAAGCTCCATCACCAGGTGGAACCTTTCCTCCAATGAGACACTCAGCACCAGCATTAATACTCTTAATTACTTGCTGATGAAGTATTTCTCTAGAGTCTCTATTTACCAATGTACCTAAGTCAGTACGGTCATGAGTGGGATCTCCCATTTTTATTTGTTTTACCCGATTAACAAACAATTCGGTGAAATATTGGTGAACATTCTCCATAACAATAATACGTTTTGCAGAAATACAGCTTTGTCCCCCATTCAGCATTCGTCCTTCAAAACATGCATCAACTGATTTGGGAATATCTGCATCATCAAAAATGATGTAGGGATCGTTCCCCCCCAATTCTAGTACCGTTTTTTTTAAATATTTACCAGCTATCTCTCCAACAGATTTTCCAGCTTCGGTACTTCCTGTGAGAGTTACAGCTGATACAAATTGATGTGATATCACCTTTTTTATTTCATCGGAACTGATGATTAAAGACTGAAATACTCCTTCAGGAAACTCTGAATCATAAAATAATTTTTCAATAATTTTTGAACATCCTTGTACATTAGATGCGTGTTTTAATAGAATTGTATTCCCTGCTAATATAGTTGGAATTGAAAATCGAAAAACCTGCCAGAATGGAAAATTCCATGGCATAATTCCTAAAATTATTCCCAATGGTTTATAAAAAACCTTGGTGTTAAATCCATCAATTTTAGATTCTTTTGGATTTAAATATTTGATCGCATTTTCATAATAGTAATCACAAACCCATGCGCACTTTTCAATCTCAGTAACTGATTCCCTAATAATTTTACCCATCTCATTTGTCATAAGTAAGGCTAGGTCATTTTTTCTTTCTTCCAATAGATCGGATAAATTTTTAACTAATTTTTGTCTATATTCAATTGTTGTTCTTTTCCATTTATTAAATTGAGAATTGGCTAAACTAATTTTTTTTTCAACTTCCCTTGTAGACATCTGAGTATGGGATTCTATGATTTGATTTGTAGCAGGATTAATGGAGAGTAGTCTAGCAGGCATTTGGTTTATAACCGCTCAGAGTAAAATTATTTTGGATTGTTTTCTGTATTGGAATAATTAGTTATTGCTGGAGAAATTTGTGATACAGAGCCCCAAAGCATGAGCAATCCTAATACCCAATATTGACTAAAGGCCTCTCCAGATGAACGAAAAGAATAACCTTTTATAAAAAAAATAATTGAACCAATTAACAATGAAAGTGCAATTACTATTCTCAGCTTCCAACCAATATATTTTTCAAGTTGACTCAACCGAATGAATAGTATTTACGAACTGGCTTGGTTACCTTCCACTTACAGCTCAGCCCTTTCGGAAAAACTATAAAATCACCAGGTCCAATGTGAACAGATTCATCTTGAGTTTTGACTTCAATCTCTCCATCAATGATAAAACATGACTCATTATCGGAATAGGTCCAAGGGAACTCTGATACCTCACAAGTCCAAATAGGCCAGTTAAATACTCCCATATTTGTTAAATCTTCTTTAGAAATTTGTTTGACTAAAATTTTCATAAAAAATTACTATTTGATTTAATTACTCTCCTGTATAAATACAACCAGTAGTACAAGTTTCTGCCACTTCAACTTTTGATAATTCTGGTAATTTAGGAGCCAATCTTTCCCATATCCATTTTGATATATATTCACTGGTTGGATTCTCGAGTCCATCAATTTCATTTAATAAACGGTGATCTAATTGTTCTAGAATAGGATGGAATATTTGCTTTATTTCAAAAAAATCTTTTATCCATCCCACTTTTGGGTCAACTGGCCCTTGAATATAAATCGTCACATAAAATGTATGTCCATGCATACGTCTACATTTATGCTCTTCAGGTAGATTTGGAAGGTAATGTGCTGAATCAAATGAAAATTTCTTATAGATTTCCATGGTACTACTCAGGGGATATTAATAAGCTTATGAATCTGTAAACTTAAATTCCATTTTGGATTATTTCTGCAATATTCCAATGTTTCTGCGATATTACGGTCCAAATTATCTCCATCCATAGGTTGTAAGCTAAAATACTTAAAATCCATTTCCAAAAACTGATTCAAATCTAAATCTTTCTGAGGATAGACTACCTTACATTCTTCACCTGAAGTTAGAACAATTTCAGCTCCTGATTTAGGACTTACACACACCCAGTCTATACCTCTTGGCTTAGGAATTGTTCCATTGGTTTCTATAGCTATTTCAATTTTGTTTCTCTTCAACTCTTTAATTAGAGTATCATCTATTTGAAGGAGAGGCTCCCCTCCGGTAAATACCACGAATGGTTTTTTGGTACTTTTCCATAGTGAAAGCAAGTGAATTGTCAATGAATTAGCATCAAAGAATACACCACCGCCTGGGCCGTTTATTCCAACAAAATCGGTGTCACAGAAATCACAAATAGCTGTCTCTCGATCCTTTTCCAATCCGCTCCATAGATTACACCCCGCAAATCTGCAAAATACCGCTACTCTTCCTGTTTGATATCCTTCTCCTTGAATTGTTAAATATGCTTCTTTAACTTTATAACTCACTGGAATAATTTAACGGATCCTTTAGTCCGGCATCCTTAAACCCCTTCAGGCGAAGCATACATGCATCACAATATCCACATGGGTCTCCAATCGAGTTTGGATCATAACAAGTGTGTGTCAGGGAATAATCAACCCCTAACTCACAGCCTTTTATTATGATCTCTTTTTTTGTCATTTGGATCAGGGGTGTATGTATCTTGAATTTAATTTTGTTTTCTACGCTAATTTTTGTTGCTAGGTTTGCGAGAGTTTCGAAAGACTTGATGAATTCAGGTCTACAGTCCGGATATCCGCTATAATCTAGGGCATTAACTCCCATATAGATATGTCGAGCTTTTACGACCTCTGCATATCCCAATGCGATGGAAAGAAAAATTGTATTTCGAGCGGGGACATAAGTAATAGGAATCTCACTACTCATATCATCTATATGACGGTTTTTAGGAATATCAAATTTATCTGTTAGTGCTGATCCACCAATAGAAGCTAAGTCTAGCCCAATTATTTTATGGTGATTTAGATTATAATATTGAATTAGTTTTTTTGAGCAATCAATTTCCCATTTATGTCTTTGTCCGTAGTCAATAGTTAGAGGTAAAACCTCATATCCCTTCTTAACTGCAATTGCCAGTGAAGTAGCTGAATCCAGCCCTCCACTTAAAAGAACAACTGCTTTTTCTTTTTCCAATTTTCTTTATTTAAATAGTAATTTAAATTGCCAAACATTTTTGAGTTGTCATTATAATGACAACGGGTCAATATTATCCAGCCAGTTTGACACTTTATTGACAACAGACTTTAGACATCCATCTTCAAAAGGAGATTTCAATTTTGCCAGCTTAACCAACTCTGTAAACGGTAAACTGCCCCCTGCTTTGCACAAGCGATAGTAATCTTCCCAAGCTTTTTTATGGTTTTCTTCGTTTTTGATCCAGAACTGAAATGCACAGGTTTGAGCCAATGTATAATCTATATAATAAAACGGCATTTGATAAATATGAAGCTGACCTTGCCATATACCTCCAGTCTTTGGAAATTCCAAGTCACCGTAATCTCGGTCTGGTAAATAGATAGATTCTAATTCTAGCCATTTCTGTTTCCTATCTTTTGGCGTTGCTTCAGGGTACTCATATACCCAATGCTGAAAGTGATCTACACATGCTCCATAAGGCAGAAAAGATAGACTTCCCGCAATATGCTTATATTTGAATCGTTCAGTTTCTTCCTTGAAAAATGTATCCATCCATGGCCATGTAAAAAATTCCATACTCATAGAATGAATTTCTGCTGATTCCATTGTTGGCCATAAATAACTGACTAGTGGCTGTTTACGACTAGAGTAACATTGAAAAGCGTGCCCTGCTTCATGAGTTAATACTGTTATATCATGGTCAGTTCCATTGAAATTGGAAAAAATATAAGGACGCTCATATGTTGGAAATGCTGTACAAAATCCCCCCGCCATTTTGCCATCACGGTTTACTAAATCCATCAATTGCTCGTTCACCATTATATCAAAGAACTCACCTGTCTCAGGTGATAAATCATGGTACATTTTTTGGGCACCTTTGACCAACTCATCTGGTGTACCCTTCGGCTTTGGATCTCCTTCTATAAAATTTATCCCATCATAAAAATATAGATGTTCTAATCCGAGTATTTTCTTTTTCTGTTCCGAAAGTTTGTCAGCAATTGGTACAACATAATCAACAATTTGTTTTCGGAAGTTCGCTACTTCTTCAGGCCCGTAATCTGAACGACTCATCCGAAGATAACCTAACTCTATAAAATTTTTATAGCCAAGTGTAGTAGCAATTTTATGTCGAAGTTTTACCAATTTATCATAGAGGTTATCAAACTTATCTGAATTCTCAGCAAACCAGTCAAATCGGGCTTTATAAGATCGTTTCCGTATAGCGCGACTTTTATCTTTGTGAAACGGACCCAATCCGGCTAGATTGTAGGTTTCTCCATCAAATTCTATTTGTGCTCCCCCAATTAATTTTGTGTAATCATTTCTGAGGTCTGTTTCTTCTCTCATCATGTCCATTATATTTGGATGAAAAGTTTTTAAATCCATTTCAATACTCTTTAAAAAAGTATTTCCCCATTTATCTCTGAGCTCTGATTTGAATTTTGAGGAGTCTATTGCTTTATCTAAATCATTATAAATTTCTTGTATATCAGGTCCAATAGAATCATAATATTCTTTTTCTGCTTTGGCCTCTTCATCATGTATATTGCGATTAAAGTTTAAACTTGCAATCGCACCATAAGATGAGTATTCACTGATGGATGTATTTACTTCTTCCAATACTTTAATTTGTTCCTCAGCTGATTCTGCATCATTGAATCTCTTTAACCAATTCTGCATGAATTCTTTTTGAGTTTCAATTGAAATTCTTTTATACGGAAATTCGCTATATTTCATTATACTCCTTCATTTTTTACAATAGGACATGCTACCCAATGGTCTGAGGCATGTGTTTCTAATTTGGGTATTTTTTCGGCACAGGCTTGTTCAGCCAAGGGACATCTAGTTCTAAAACTACAGCCTGAAGGCTTATTCATAGGTGTTGGAACATCACCTTTCAAAACGATTCGTTCTCTTTCTTTTTGCTTTGGATCAGGAACAGGGACAGCTGAAAGAAGAGCTCGACTGTAAGGATGTCTGGGATGGTGATAGATTTGACCTGCTTCGCCAAACTCTACCAGATTACCTAAATACATGACAGCAATCTTATCTGAAATATGTTCCACAACAGATAAATCATGAGCTATAAATAAAAAGGACACGTCAAATTCTTTCTGAATATCCATCATCAGGTTAATTACCTGTGCTTGAATTGATACATCCAATGCAGAAACTGGTTCATCACAGATAATCAAATCTGGATTGGTCGCCAGAGCACGGGCTATTCCAACGCGCTGTCTCTGACCTCCTGAAAATTCATGAGGAAATCTTCCAGCGTGGTCTACCCTTAGTCCAACTTTCCCCAAAAGAGAATGCACATTTTCTTCCCTCTCTTTTAGAGATAAATCTGTATGTATTTTCAATGGCTCTTCTATAATCTGTGAGACAGTCATACGAGGATTTAGAGAAGCATAGGGATCCTGAAAAATCATTTGTACTCGAGATCTATATTTTCTCATTTGCCTAGGAGAGAGTTTGGTGAAATCTATATCCTCACCATCAAAGCGATAGATAATTTCACCGCCAATTTCTACATCCGGAGCTACATATTTTAAAATATTGATCAGCGCTCTTCCGACCGTTGTCTTTCCACATCCTGACTCTCCAACCAATCCTACAATCTCACTTTTACCAATAGTGAAAGAAATATCATCTACCGCCTTGACTTCTGCAACTTTTCTCGAAAGGATTCCACCATAAACCGGAAAACTAACTGATAAATTTCTAATATCTACTAGTGATTTAGCGCTCAACTTAATCCTCCCTCTGCAACGACATGACAACGAACAAAATGATTTGGATCAATTTCCTTCAATGGAGGTTCATCAGTATTACACCGTTCCTCTACCCAATCGCATCTAGTACAAAATTTGCATCCAGATGGCATATCAACGATATTTGGAACCATTCCAGAAATTGTTTCCAATTTTTCCTTAGGGTTATGTTCATCTGGATGTGGAATTGAATTGAGCAATCCTTTTGTGTAAGGATGAAGTGGTTTTTCAAATAACATCTCTACTGGCGCTACCTCCTGTATCATTCCACCATACATTACTATCACCCTCTCACATGTTTCCGCGACTACAGCTAAATCATGTGTAATTAAAATAACAGCTGCCTCTTCATTTTGGTCCTTTAGCTCTAACATCAATTCAAGTATTTGTGCCTGAATGGTAACGTCCAATGCAGTTGTGGGTTCATCAGCAATCAGGAGAGATGGATTTTTCGCGAGAGCCATTGCGATCATCACTCTTTGGCGCATTCCCCCCGAAAATTGATGGGGATAATCATTCATTCTTTTTTCCGCATCTGGTATACCAACTCTTTTTAAAAGTTCTGCTCCAAGATTAAATAGCTCTTCATGTTTTTCTTTATATTCCTTTGAAATAAGCTTGCTAATTCCAATCATTAAATAGGCAATTACTGTAGGAAATGATATCCCAATAAGTAAGGCGATGAAAATATCCAGCCCATAGAAACTCCATCCTGCAACCAATTGGGAAAAAATAATAGTAACTAAACTAAAAATAACAGATATTTTTATTCTCAACATTACAGGAATATCAAGAAGAGTGGAGACTGATGATAAAATGCTATCAAATATATATTCAAATAATCGTTTTGGTTTTATCGCTTCTGTGACTTGCATACCAACAGTGAATACTGGGTTCAGTGAAGTCATTGGTTCCTGAAAAATCATTGCTATTTCTCGCCCACGATAATTTCTCATTTTTTTATAAAGTTTTTCTCTAAAATTTTTAAATGCCTCCTTCTGTGGAGATTTAAAAAACAAATGAGTAGTTACAAAAACATCTGCTAAAAATGAGATAATGAATATGATTATTCCCTTAATCGGTAATAGTAAATGTAGCCCAATCCAACTAGCAAAGAACAATCGAGTAACCCAAGACCGGTTTTTACCTTTTAATTTAGGAAAATATTTAAAATTTGGAATTTTTTTAATCTTTTCAAGATCTTTTCCATCAAAAATAATCTCATCCCTAAATTTTATTGTACCTTCGCTCACTTCACCAGGTGGATTTGGAATCAGCTGAATAAGTGATAAAACTGAAACAGATTTTCCTGAACCAGATTCGCCAACAATTCCTAAAGTTTCTCCTTTGAAAATATCAAAATCTATTCCATTTACGGCTGATGCCCATTGATTCCCGATCTTGAATCGGGTTTTCAAACCTTTGATCTCTAGTAGTTTCCCGTTTTTCATCGGAGCCTTGAATAGACCTTAGGATCAAATGCTTCTCGAACTCCCTCTCCAATAAATACAATTGATAGTAAAGTCAAAAACTGGGCAGAGACCGGAGAAAATACCATCCACCATTTTGTCACATTTTGTAAACCAACATCAAGCATTTGGCCCCAGGATGGTGTAGGTGGAGCTAGCCCAAAACCAAGATAGTCTAAACCTACCAGAGCAGAAATTCCTGCGACAATTGAAAATGGGAAGTAAGTGATGACCGGAACCAGTGCATTGGGGAAAATATGTTTAAACATAACTTTGAAATTAGATTGACCCATACTTAAAGCTGCGGCAACATAATCTTTCGCTTTTTCTCTGTAGAACTCTGCTCTCATAAGGTAGGTCATACTTATCCAGTTTACCATTGTATATATACCAACAAGGAGTAAAAAGGATGGTTTTAAAATTGAGGAGATAATGATGATGACAAAGAGCATAGGTAAGCTGGACCATATTTCTATTAGCCTCTGGAAGAATAAATCAAATTTGCCACCAAAATATCCCATAGAGCCTCCAATGAGAATACCAAAAATGTAGTTGATAATGGTCAAAATCAGTGCAAAAGATATAGATATATTAAATGCATAGCATAATCGGGCGAAAACATCTCTTCCCGTATTATCAGTTCCCAACCAGTGTTTAGTAGAAGGAGGTTCATACATTTTATTACCCTCCACCGTAATATCTTCATATGGAGAATAAGGATAGGGGGGCATCAAAACCCAGTCTCCATTATTTTTCATTTTAAACTGCTCTTTTAATTCACGGTATCGGGCTTCACCGGGGACGTCCTGACCAAAAGTTTTTCCAGCGATATATCCACTAAATACAGGAAAATATATTTCACCATCATATTCAACCAATAATGCACGGTTGTTAATAAGAAATGGTAAGAAAAATGAAATGCCATACAACACTGTCAGCGTTATTAAAGAGTAATACCCTCTCTTTAAAGTTTTAAACTTCAACCACCTTTTTCGGAGAATAGAAATGTGCTGATCTTCTTGTTTCTTTAGAAACTTCATTTAAAACGAATCCTTGGGTCAACGGTTGCCAAAGCAAGGTCGCTAATTATATTTCCGATTAATCTAATTAATACTACCACAACTAAAAATCCTAAGGTAATTGGGTAATCCCGAGATAAAATGGCCTCATAGGCTAACCTCCCGAAGCCATCAATGTTAAAAACTCGCTCGATAAAATAAGATCCAGCGATTACCACACCAAGAATATGACCAATCCCTGAGGCAATGGGAATTACACTATTTCTCATGGCATGAATCCAAACAACACGCTTCTCTTGTAATCCTTTTGCAAATGCGGTTCGGATATAATCTTGGCTCAAATTCTCTAGCAAACTGTTTTTCATAAGAATAGTTAAGGTTGCGAAACCACTTATAGACCATGCGATAACTGGGAGAACCATGTGGTGAACCTGGTCAATAAATTTTTCAAATGGAGTTAATGTTTCCCATACTTCAATGGGACTTCTGAATCCACCAAGCGGGAAAATATCCCAAAAACTTCCACCTCCAAACAATACTAAAAGAACACCACCTAAAGCCCAACCTGGGATAGAATATGCAATAAAAATTGCAACACTAGAACCAAAATCAAAAACTGACCCATGATTTAAAGCCTTACGAATTCCCAGAGGGATACAGATTAGATAAGAAAGAAAAAATCCTGTCAATCCAAAAAACAATGAAATACGAAATCTTGGTTTCATCACCTCAGTCACTGGCTTTAGATAGGTATAAGATTTTCCCAAATTACCTGTGAGTATACCTGAATATTCTCTTTGAAAAATGACAGCTTCTTTTGTGCCATCTTCTTTAGTCTTATCAATGGATGCGGCCCATATATCACTCTTAGTACCATCTTTTTCATAGACTATTAATTTACTATTTTCATCTACCCTAATATCAACTTTCCATATTCTACCATCTCGCTTTCCCACACGTTTCTCAACCTCTGCGGACGTTGATAAAACTTCAAAGTCACGATGTTTTATCTCCCTAGGCCACACCCCAAGCCAGATGAGATATCTTTGATAGATAGGTTTATCGAAGCCATAAAAACGTTTCAATTCTTTTAAAGCAGACTCTGGTAGGACGCTCCCTCCATCCAATCCCACTGCTGATCCACTGCCACCTTCCCCACCACCTGTGAGCCCTCCCATTTGTAATTGCAATATGGTCTGCTCTAAAGGACCACCTGGGGCCAACTGAAGTATAGTGAATACGAGTAAGGTCGATCCCAAAAAAGTTGGAATCATTAACAAGAGTCGTCTTAAAAAATAAGTTGCCATTTGTCTGGCACTATAAAGTTATTGGTTCGCTTTCAAATGTTCTGGCCAGTAGGTCATATCCAGTGGTAAGATTTCCAATTGTTTATCATTTTCTTTTGCGTTATTTAGTCTGGTCACTTTGTCTTCGTCAATCCACCAGTAGTAAAAAATATCCCAATATTCACCAACATAGCGCGATAGTTTCCACTCTGGATATCCAAATTTATCCCACCACATAGTTCGAATGTAGTTCCTTGCGATACTGTATGCTGTCGGGTGGACATCGCTCACAATTCCATCAATCTCTTGAATAATTTCTACCCGTCTTTTTTGGTCAAAACAAATATCATATTCATCTAATAATTCATCAACACGTTCACTTTTGAAACCCCAAACATTGTTGTTATCATTTTTATCTGCGAGGGTTGAGCGGTAAGATGTTTCAGGGTTCGGATAAATAAGGCCACTGTATGCCAACATAGCAATAGTAAAGTTTCGTTCATTTACATTTTTAATCATGGTGTTGTAATCCACAAATTTAATTTGCATGTCAATTCCATAATCTTTGAGCATTTGTTGAACCGGTGTCGCCATATATTCATAAGTTTTTGGAAGATCCAACTGAAATGATAATACTTTGCCTGTAGGTTCATGTACAAGCCAGCCATCATCATTTCTTGTAGTATATCCAGCTTCTTTAAGTAATTCAACAGCTCTTTCCGGGCTGTGATGAAATTGGTTATTATTTGGATTTTCGTATGTGGACCCTGCAAACATTGAGTTCATCATATCATACTCACTGTAATACATCTCTTTGTTCATTTTCTCCCTATTATAGAGATAGCAGAACGCATATCGAACACGTTTATCATCAAAAGGCCACTTCCGCATATTAAAGAAATATCCCGATGTGCCCGCTGGGCGCTCTGAGAAAACACGCTGTTTTTTTATCCATCCTTTTTGTGTAGCTTCAAAGTCAGATTCTTCTACCCACCGTCGGGCACGGCTTACAGTAAATATGTCTTGTTCCCCTTTTTTGAATTTTTCATATTGAAGGGCATCATTATCTTTTACAACAGATATCTTAATTTCATCAAAATTATATTTAAATCGGTTAAATGGATCATCCTTTGCCCAGTAATCATCTCTACGTATTAATGTATAAGATTCCTGATTACGTATTTTATTTTCAGGAATGATGTATGGACCTGTCCCAGGTATTAAAGAAAATGTATACTCTTCGAGGAAAGCTGTTCCGTCCAGATCTTTCAGTATATGATTTGGGTGAACGACCATGGTGGAAATGTAAAGAAAATTTCTCCAGTTCACTTCTATAGCCTTAACAGAAACAATATATTTACTTTCAGCTACAGGTCGTTCATATTTACTAAATGTTAATTGCTCACTGGGCATCAGAATTGTTTCATCCATACGCAAATCCCAAGTCGCAACAATATCGTCCGCAGTCACAGGTATCCCATCGGACCATCTTGCGTCAGGATTAATCCGGTACTTAAACGTCATTTTATCTTCAGAAATAGACCAGTGAGACGCCAAACCTGGTACGAACTCCAATGTGGAAGGGTGTTGTCCTAGCAAGGATTCATAACATAGAGCGCTGATTGTTCTTGAATTTATAACTTGACTGGAGTTTTGGCCAATCACACGCAGCGTCCTTGGGAATAAGGAGTGAATATAGTGTATTTTACCTCCTTTTTGGGCGGTTGGGTCACCAAAAAATGTTCCATCCTTTTCCTCTGACCACACGTAGGTTTGAAACCCCAGTTTTTCTGCATATTTTTCAAATCCGTATCCCCCTTCATTTGCTGGTTTAGATGTATCCTTATCTATAACCTCCGTCTTTGAAACAGAACTTGTTTTGGATTTCTTTTCGCCTCCTCCACAGCCGATTGTAAATAACATCAAGAGAAAAATAAATAAAACCTTCCAATATTTTGTATTCATAAATATTCCTATAAATTAGTATCCTAAATAGTACAACTTAATCTTAAAAGATGGATGAGAAGTTAGGTTAACCTGATTGAAACAGAAATTAAAAACCCTGCAAATTAGCAGGGTTTTTAATAAAGATAATTAAATTAAAACCCTTTTATCTGACCAGACTTTTTATACAACTGCCATACGATATGCCAACCTAATGCAACGATTCCCATCAGGAGTAGCCAACTATATTGCGCAGGAACTCCTAAATTTCCACCGGCAAAATAAGTGGTATGCTGATTGATCATTGTCCAAATCAACGGCACTGACATATAAGTATTGTGTTTTGAACGCAACCCTGCCAAAGCTAATTTATCTCCATCAGGGGCCTCACCATTTTTTATTGATGTGATAATAGATTGTTGAGCGGGCCAGATTCTGAACCAGACATTAAATGCCATCATGGTTCCAAACATTGCACCCAAATGTATATTAAAAGCTCTGTATTCAAACATAGCGACATGCTGCATTAACAAAACAATTAATCCAATCAATGAAAAGCTAACCAATGTAATTACTCTGACATTTGATGCTAGGGAACTATTATAGAGAAAATCATAGATAAACACGCCTCCAAATACAACCAATAACATCACATGAGCTTTCCAGGTTACATCCACACCTGAACCAAACATCAGGTTTCCAGCTGACTCACCCATGGACAAACTGCCATTCCAAAATATAACATAAAGTAAAATGAAACCTGTTATCCATGTCCAGGCTGCTCCCCAACGAAAAAAGTATAGCGTACGGGGCATAAGCTCTGGAACTACTTTCTTTTTAGAATCTGCATCAAGCGTAGCTGCTACATGGGCATTGATCCAATTGAAAAAGTACAGTAATCCAATCCAGGTGATTCCTGCTATAATGTGAATCCACTTAAATAGGGCGTGCATTAATTCCATCAATTAACTCCTTGGTTTAATTAAAGTATATTTAAAATCTGTGCGGGAATTTAATTCGCCACAAGGTAAATTTCTTATAAAGATTCTGAGTGCGTTGATCAATATGGATAAATATATCGAAGACAATATAATTACATGAAAATAAGCAAAATCATGCTAAATCCTTTATGAGAGATTGACGCATACACCCTGACAGTTCTTCTTTATATATATAGTCTTTATAATGGATATTCAGGTAAACCGCTTCAGAACTATCAATAAAATTATTAACCTGTTTTTCTTTAAAATTATATTGGATGTAGTGCACTGAACTTATTTTATCAGATTCCTCACGCCCCTCTTCAAATTGGGCAAATACCTTCTGCCCTCTACAATCAAACCATAAATATTCACCAACTGTTAGACCGATAAATTTATTCAATATTGGACGGATTTGATCTTCTTCAGTTACCTCAATGAATAGAGTTGCGCTGAGCGCTCCATCCGGTGGCAAGATTGAATTATATACATCAATCTCTGCTTGGATTTGTTTATCGTGGACTAGGCGCTCTGTTCGCATCATTTCCTGAATTTGGAAAATTAATGTTCTCCGGTTTTCAAATGTTATAGTAACATTTGGTCCTAACGATATTCTACGATGTTTTTTATAGTCGATTACCTTTTTGCGATAATCATCTCTTATTTTTTCGTATTCGATGATATTCATCAAATCTATTAATTCAATTGGTTTCATATTTTCTAACTAGTTTTGGTTAAGACCATAGGCTTTATATAATTCTAAAACTGGATGACTGGGAATAATTGTACCATTACTTACCTGATTGAGTTGTTGGCTAGCTAACGAACAGTCAGAGCAAACTGTATTTGCTTCTCGCTGATTGATATCATTCACACATCGTTCAGCTACTTTTATCGATTCATCAAAATTTTCTACCTTCATTCCCCAGCCTCCATCCATACCACTGCATCGGTTGATCAAATTAATTTTTGTTTCTGGAACCAACTTTAAAATATCCCGTCCTTTAAATCCCATTTGTTGTGCCTTGAGATGGCAACTAACATGATAGTTCACGGTACCAATCGTATTTTTAAAGTCAACTTTTAGCTTTCCCTGTTTATTCAAATATACAAGATACTCGGAAATATCATATGTATTTTCTGTGATTAATTTAATTTTTTCATCTAATGATAAATAATCTGGGTACTCTTTTTTCAGCGTCAAGCTGCAGGTGGGAGGACCTGTTACAATTATTTTATAGCCATCAGTTACCCATTTGTAAAGCTCATTTATGTTGGGTTCTGCTTGTTTTTGAAATCCATCGAAATCACCAGGACTCAAAAATGGTGCTCCACAACATTGCTGGGGAGGATACACACATTCTATTTTGTTATGTTCCAATATAGCAACTGCTGCTTTCCCTAACTCAACATCATGAGAATTCGTATAACATGTCCCAAATATAGCAACTTTTTCAATCGGATTAAGAATTTCAGATTGATGATTCTTGTACCATTTACTGAATGTGTTAATGTAAAACTTCGGCAGAATTCTTTTGCGATGAATTCCAACCAATTTTTCCATTAGAATTCTCACTAAACCAATCCTGTTTAAAAAATTGATAACCGGACCAAAAAGGGAACCTAGTTTACCTGAAAAATCGGTATTTGCTAAAAAAGAATCGTTTTGTTTTATTCCTCTTTTCTTGGTTCGAATGGCTTGTGCTCTTGTCATTAGTTTTGGAAAGTCCAATTGAAACTCGTGTTCTTTTCCCGGTGTATAAGGGCAAACCGGGTCACACAGCTTACACTGGTAACAAAGGTCTACTACTTCCCAACGCTGGACATCTGACAGATCAGATATTTTACCGCGAAATTCTACTTCTTGACTTGCTTCGACGGCATGCTCCCCTTCCGGCAAGTCCAGATATTCATCTTTTTCTTTCAAAGCTTTTACTCGTCCTTGATCTTCGGCTACTTTTCTTTTTCTATCTCCAGCTTCATCTATAGAATTAAAGAGAGATGGGAAGGATGGACATAGATTGAAACACAGCCGGCACCCTAAACAAATATCATATATGCGATCCATTTCTGCGTACAATGAATCAGCGTCCCAGTATTCTGGGTTCTTTATATCATAAATTGTGTTAGTTGTATCTGAATGATTAAGCATATGATAAAATGTACTAATAGAAAAAGAATCCCAGACCAAATGGACCGGGATTCTTAATTATAACTAGATAGTAGAGGATTTAATTAT
>CAXRJK010000023.1:0-14115 GCA_964230865.1 Winogradskyella sp. | reverse complement strand
CTAAGAATTAGTTTCGGAAAAGGAAACTCAGAGGAAGACACAAGAGAATTGGTAAAGGCAATTATTAAAATTGTAACCGCAAAATCCACTTATGGGTAAAAGAATCATAGTGGGAATGAGTGGGGGGGTCGATAGCTCAGTTGCTGCATTGCTTTTAAAACAAAAAGGGTTTGATGTAGAATGTGTTTTTATGAAAAATTGGGATGATAACACTGAATTTTGCTCTGCAGAGCAGGACTATAGGGACGCTCTTCAAGTTTGCAATACATTGGACCTCCCGTTGCATACTGTAAATTTTTCTGAGGAATATAAATCGCTAGTATTCTCTTATTTCCTAGAAGAGGAAAAATTGGGACGAACACCAAATCCTGATATTCTTTGTAATCAGGAAATCAAATTCAAATTGTTTCTTGATTATGCCCTATCTCTGGACGCTGATCATATTGCAACTGGACATTATGCAAAAATTGAACGTTATAACGGGCACTATTCTCTTTTCAAAGGTAAAGACAAGCAAAAAGACCAGAGTTATTTTTTATATCTCCTAAACCAATATGCGCTTTCTCATTCCCTGTTTCCTTTGGGGAATTATACCAAATCTTACATTAGGGAAATGGCCTCTGAAGCAAATTTAGCAACATCAGATAAAAAAGACAGCACAGGGATCTGTTTCATAGGAGAAAGGAATTTTCCGGAATTTCTTCGCCAATATATTTCTGAAAACCCAGGTAATATCCTAACTTCCAACGGTAAAATTATTGGACAACATCAAGGGTTGATGTTTTACACTATAGGACAAAGAAAAGGAATCGGAATAGGAGGAGGATTTGGCAAAAAAGAAAAACCCTGGTATGTTGCGGAAAAAGATCTGAAATCTAACCAATTGATAATTGTGCAGGGGCGTAACCATCCCCTTTTACATTCAAGAAAACTTTTTGCCGGAAAACTTCACTGGATAGGAGAAACCCCTCCGGAAAATGGATTTAATTGTATGGCTAAAATCCGTTATCGACAGATAGATCAATCTTGTCAACTCACTTTAGAAAAAGACAATTCCTGTATTGTATCCTTTGAAAAAGATCAGTTTGCGATCACTCCCGGTCAGTCTATTGTATTTTTCTCAGGTGAAGAATGTTTGGGAGGCGGGATAATTGAAAAAAAACTATAAGTCGAATCTTTCAATTTTTCCATTCAAAAAAAATATCGTATCTTTACTTTTAATTATGAAACTATTTTCAATTCAAATCTGTTTGATTCTTCTTTCTGGAAACTTTATTTTTGGTCAGTTCAAAGAAGATGCAGATGCACTAAATTCGTTCCCTATTTTAAATATTGGCAATTCTGTTTCTCCATCATTATTTTCGCCTAATCGTTTACAAATGAATCATGGTTTTAATTTTAGTATAAACAGTTTTAATGGAAAAGCCTATAACACCAACAGCTACACAAATACACTATCTTTTATCCTGCAGTCAAATTTACTTCTTCAATCAAATTTTACTCTTTTTCAAGTCCCTGGAAATTTAGCACAGCAGAGTGAAATCGGTTATGACTTGAGTCTTATTTATAAACCAACACAAAATTCTATCTTTCAATTTTCTATTCAAAAGTACCCATTTCCTTATCGCCATAATTCTAATTCAAATATTTTAAGGTATTATAACTAATATTATTATGGTTTCATTATTCATGCGGAAAACACCCCGTAGTTCAAATAAAAACAAAAGCCGTCATCAGAGAGATACATCAATAAAAAATATTTTCTTAAACTCACTGATTTTCGTTTTGACAGTCTCCATCGGAGTCTTTATTTACTCATTTTCAACTAAACAAGTGCATAATGGAAAACCATTCGAAATTGTTTTTCCACCCACAACTGATCCACCTCCATTAAACACAGTATTTGAAAAAAATCCCATAAGTGAATCTACAGTAGAAGTATTAAACGGATGCGGAATTCAAGGTATGGCTGCTCAATTTACTCGATTCCTAAGAAACAATAATATCGATGTTCTTAATTCAGATGATGCAGATCACTATAATTATACTCAAACACTCATCATTTCCAGAAAAGGAAATATTCAAATTTTAAAGGAGGTATCTTCTTTATTGGAAATTGATATAAAAGATAAAAACCATGTCTTGAATAATCCAGTCTCAGACTCTGATGTGGATTTGACCGTAATAATTGGAAGTGACTATACTTCTATTAAACCGGTTATGGAATTTTTAAATAATCAAAACTGAATTCATTATTCACAATTGAATTCGCTTGAATTATTGGACCTTACTGGTCAGCTGGTCCTTTCTAAAAAAGCTGAAAACATTCAGGCTATAGATGTTCGTGATTTGACTAGCATAACTGATTACTTTATTATATGCTCGGCGGACACAGATGTTCAGGTTAAGGCAATTGCAGATGCAGTAAGAAAAGGGACTCCCAATAAACCCTGGAAAATTGAAGGGTATGAGAATCGCTACTGGATACTACTGGACTATATTGATGTGGTAATTCATATATTTAAAACCCGAGAAAGAGATTATTATTCTCTTGAAAAACTTTGGGCCGATGCTCCTTCCTGGATAATAACAGATGAATCTGAAAGCATATCTGTCTGAAACCATTGACATAGCTCTTGTCTCCTTAGGATTTCCTAAAAAACTTATTACAGTTGAACGTCCAAAAAATCCAGACTTCGGTGACTATTCATGTAATATTGCGCTTACAATCGCCAAAGAGGCTAAACAAAAGCCAATTCAATTAGCTGAAAAAATAAAAGAGGTACTTATCCTGAATGAAGATTGGGTCTCTCAAGTTTCTGTAACACCACCGGGGTTTATCAATTTTACTGCAACAGATAATTTATATCAATCATTTGTCTATGATATTATAAGCCAAAAAATAAACTATGGAAAGACAGAATTGGGAAAGGGTATAAGTGCAAATGTGGAATTTGTCAGCGCAAATCCAACTGGTCCATTAAATGTTGGTCATGGAAGACAGGCAGTTTTAGGTGATACTATAGCTAATATTCTTGAATGGCATGGATATGATGTAAAACGAGAATACTACTACAATGATGCCGGCCGCCAAATGAGAATATTATCTGAATCAGTAGCAGCAAGATATTTTATGGAAATTGGCAAAATTACTGAATTCCCAGAAGATGGTTACAGAGGGGAATATATTCGAGATATCGCCAAAAATATTATAGAAAACCATGGTAATGATCTTGAAAAGGATGATTCAATATTTCTAAATGTAGCGGAGGAAACTATATTTCAAGATATCAAAAATACTTTATCTTTTCTCGATATACACCATGATACATTTATCAATGAAAAATCATTTTATGAATCTGGTGCAATTGAAAAAATCTTGGAGGATCTGAGCTCTGAAAATTTAATTTATGAAAAAGATAATGCTACCTGGTTTAGAGCAACAAGTGTTGGAAATGAACAGGACAGAGTTTTTATCAAAAGTAGTGGTGAACCTACATACCGGCTACCCGATACAGCCTACCACAGAAATAAATTTGAAAGAAAATTTGATTGGATTATCGATATCTTTGGAGCTGACCATGTAGATACATTCCCCGATGTTTTAGCTGCATTAAAAGCATTAAACTATGATATAAATAAAGTCAAAGTATGTATCCATCAGTTTGTTACTTTAATTAAGGATGGTGAAAAAGTAAAAATGTCCACCCGCAGAGGAGACTTTGTAACTTTGAAAGATTTAACAGATCAATTGAATAAAGATGTGGTAAGGTATTTTTTTATCATGAGGAGTATGAACAGTCACCTAAATTTTGATTTAGACCTTGCAAAAGATCAGTCTGATAAAAACCCTGTATTTTATCTTCAGTATGCTTATGCACGAATTTGCAATACTATTCGCTATGCAGAAAAGAGTAAAGCTATCTTTAATAATAAGTTTGATTCTTCTCTCCTTTGCCATCCATCTGAAATTGATTTGATTAAAACACTGTCACAATTTTCTGAAATGATGAAAAATGTATTGGATACTTTAGAGCCTCAAAATATTTCAACCTACCTCCAAACATTAGCAACAAAATATCATAAATTTTATACTGATTGTAGAATTGTAAGTAGTGACCATCAACTAACTAATTCCCGCTTAAATTTAATATTAGCAGTTAAATATGTTTTATCCAGTGGATTGAGAATTTTAGGGATATCATCACCGGAGCGTATGTAATGTCGATTGAATCGTTGGAATATTTATTCCTCTGTCTCTCAACATTAATTTCGTTAGTTAATCCATTGGGAATGGCACCTTTGTTCATCGTGTTAACAGAAAGATTTGAGCCGAATAATAGAATAAGCATTGCAAAAAAAGGAACCCTAACAGCTGCTTTGATTCTCATAATTTTTGCACTGTTAGGAACTTACATTTTTAAATTTTATTCCTTAACTATTGAGGCATTTCGAATAATGGGAGGAATTATTTTTTTTCGAACGGGTCTTCGAATGCTGGATGCTCAGATTTCCCGGGGGAGATCTACTCCAAGAGAAACAGAGGAAAGTATGGAGAGTGATGATATTGCAGTAAGTCCAATCGGAATACCAGTAATTGCTGGTCCTGGGGCAATAACTGCTTCAATGATATTATCTGGTGAAGCTCGGGATGCTATAGACTACGGAATATTAATTTTTACAATTATGTTCACCATGATTTTAACTTTTTTTATTTTTAGAGGTGCAAACAAACTATCTGCTCGATTTGGAACGACAGGGCTTCGAATCATACAGCGAATCATGGGAATTCTCCTTATGGTCATTGCTGTTCAGTTTGTGATTAACGGAGTGACAGTGGTATTAGTTAATATTTTTAGTTAATGGATAAACCCCTGTTCAAATAATAGATTATAATACCATTCATTTATAAATCTACCCGCATTTTATTTTACAATACATATTTTATCAATAAATACCAAAAAATGGAAAATAATATGATCAATAAAATCACCTCTGAAAGAGCCATACAATTAGAAGAAAAGTATGGTGCCCACAATTATCATCCTCTACCAGTTGTTTTAGCAAAGGGAAAAGGAGCTTATGTATGGGATTTAGAAGGAAAACAATATTTTGATTTTCTTTCTTCTTACTCAGCTTTTAATCAAGGTCATTGTCATCCAGCAATTGTAAATGCGATGACTGAGCAAGCACAAAAACTATGTCTTACATCGAGAGCTTTTTATAATGATTGCTTGGGAGAATACGAAAAATTTGTGACCGAGTACTTTGGTTTTGATAAGGTCTTGCCAATGAATACAGGTGCTGAAGGGGTAGAAACGGCTTTAAAATTGGTTCGAAAATGGGCATATAAAATAAAAGGTATTCCAAAAAATGAAGCGAAAATAATTGTGTGTGATGGGAACTTTCATGGAAGAACAATAACTATTATATCTTTTTCAGATGATCCTGAAGCAAAAGATGATTTCGGACCTTACACCCCAGGAATGATGAGAATACCTTATAATGATTTAAATGCATTAGAGGTTGCTATTCAAAATGAAAATGTAGCTGCTTTTTTGGTAGAACCTATTCAAGGCGAAGCAGGAGTATTTGTTCCAGATTCAGGTTATCTTAAATCAGCATTTAACTTATGTAAAGAAAACAATGTTTTGTTTGTTGCAGACGAAGTTCAAACGGGTATTGCCCGAACTGGGAAACTACTCGCTTGTGATCATGAAAATGTAAAACCGGATGTTTTAATACTTGGCAAGGCCATTTCAGGTGGGGTTTTCCCCGTTTCAGCAGTACTAGCGGACGATGATGTTATGCTATGTATAAAACCAGGAGAACATGGTTCTACATTTGGTGGTAACCCAATTGCGTGTAAGGTTGCAATAGCTGCCTTGCAAGTTGTTTCAGATGAAGGGTTAGCAGAAAAGGCTGAAAACCTTGGGAAAACTTTAAGAGATGAATTAAATAAAATTGATTCTGAAATGATTACTTTAATAAGAGGAAAAGGGCTATTAAATGCTATAGTTATTAAGCCTCTAGAGGGCAAGGAAGCGTGGGATGTATGCGTTGCATTAAAAGAAAATGGATTGTTGGCCAAACCAACACATGGAGATATTATTCGATTTGCTCCTCCATTGGTAATAACTGAAGAGCAATTGATGGAATGTGTAGATATAATTAAAAAAACAATATTAGCTTTTTAAAATTACTCAAAATCTTTTTTTATCCTATCTTTATAGAGAAAAAACGTTTTGATTTCAAATAAGAATTATGCAGGATTCAATTTGTCATATAATTCCATGAACTTCTTATTCCAATAATTTTTTTCTATAAACGCTTTCCTGAGCGTTCTATCTTTTATTTTGAATGATTTTTCCATAATGATATTATATGCATCTAAAATATATTGATTAGCAATATCTGTTTTGCCATTCACTAAAAAAGCTTTGATTAAAACATAATAATATTCCATTTCCTCAAATTTAATACCTTCCTTTAATTCTTCTTGAATTAAAGCAATATATTCTTGTGATTTTTGGGATTCTCCGAGGGCAAAATGATTCAAGGCATTAAATGCTTTTGGAATCACTCTCATAGTTAGATCAAAGTCTGGCGGTATATTTTTTATAATAAAATCAAAATGCATAATGGATTTATTATGATTTCCATCATAATAATTATATCTTCCTGAATAATAATTAGATAATAACACCATAAACGGGATACCCAGTTGGTCTGTTAGGGTGTTTATTTTTTCTAAATAATGAAAAGTACTATCAAGCTGATCCCGGTAATAATAAGATTCTGCCATTCTTATGTAAGAACCAAAACTAATCAATTCCTGGTTCAAATTTTCTGCAATCTTATATGCCATTAAAGTATTTTTATGAGCACTATCTAGGTCTCCTATTTTTTCAAAAAAATCTGAATAACTTCCTACTACTAATTGAAGCGCTTCCTGTTTTTTATATTTTATAGCTAATTCATTTGCTTCATCTAAAATAGACTTTGCTTTTTCTAATTGTCCATTTTCAAGTAAAAGGTCAGCATAATTTGGTAATACCAAGGGTAGGTCATGTTTATCTCCATACTTTCTAGCCATATCAACAGAAATGTTCATATATTTCAATCCTTCATCTTTTTTCCCCTGCTTTATTAAAAGATTGGACAAATACTTTGAAGCCTCAGCTGTACCTTTTTTATAGTCTATTTTTTCTGAAGTCTGATAAAACTGCAGATAATAAACTGCAGCCGAATCTAAATTATTTTTTCCATATTCATAAAAAAAACCATATTGCTCATATCCATGTCCAACCGCAATATAATTTTTCGTTTTTAAACCAATTTTAACCGCTTTTTTTGAGTACTCCCGCATCTCCATGAGTTTACCTTGTCTATATGATATCCAACCCAATAATGACCATGAAGAAGCAAGATTATTATCAATATCAGTTGACATTTTCAGTAAACTTTCAGCCATTTGCCAATCTTCAGAGTTCTGCTGGTATTGCACCTTATATTTCCCTTTTAACATATATTCATAGGCAACTGGATCTGCCTTATAAGTCTCACTTACTAACTCATGGTCACTCTTTTTATATGATATTTTATTCGAAAGATTTTCTGCAAGATTACTAACAATGAGTGACGCATTTTCTAACTTTTCTGTCCATTTATTTCCAAAAAGAGTCATATTCTTTTTATGATCCTGTAATTGGCACCGAAGATTAAACTGATCGTTAATCTTATGGATACTGCTGGTTAAAATAAAACTCACATCCAATTCTTTTGCAAGATCGCTTTCAGACAGATCAGAATCTTTATACTTGTTTACAGAATTCATTGATGCTACACGAATATTCCCAAGGCGACTCATTTCAATGATTAGGTCTTCCGTCAAACCATAAGCCCAAGGCTCATCATCTGCATGACCTAGGTTCTTCATATAAAGAATTGCAATGGATGGAATTTCATTATCGTTTGCTGAGAAACTAGATAAAACAATATATCCTAAAGCAATAATACCAATTATGGATGCCACTAAACTAAGAATTGATATTGCACTCCATTCGGATCTAGCTTTTTCTTTAACTACAAGTTTTGCTTTTACCTGAGTCAGATCTGTCTCTGGGAGACCATGAGAGACAATGCAATAAGCTTTGACCTCCTGTGAAACGCCCTGTAATTGTAGTTTTCCAAGAGATACGGTTTTAAAGTTTGGATCTCTTTCTAGAGATGCATTAACTCTGCCTGAAACAGCAATCCCGCCTGATGCAGAGAAAGGTTCTATACGAGATGCAATATTTACATCATCGCCAATGACATCACTACCCTGAAAAACAACCTCACCCTGATGTATACCAATTCTTAAATTTAGATTCTCTACAGTCTTAACTATTTTCTGAATATTAATTGCACATTCTACCGCATCAAGATTGGTCTCAAATGAAAGAAGTAAACCATCGCCAATCTCCTTAAGCCATTCACCTTTATACGACTCAACAATAGGTTTTAAAAGTTCACGTTGTTTCTCCAATAATTTAAGTGCTGCAGGTTCATTTTCTGCCGATAGTCTTGTAAAACCGACTATATCAGTAAACACAATAGCAGCAAGTTTTCTTTTAGCTTTAGTCATAATAGTATAAATCCACAAATTATACCACAGATACAATTTGCGAAGGTGGAGCATTTAAATAAATCCTTTAGGTGATAATTAATTGGGTCAATTATAGATCTTCTAATCATATTTTTGTGTTTTAATAATTTTTACTAATCAATTATTGACTGATAGATAAGAGCTCGTATTTTATCATGATCATCTATGTTCAATGCTGGAATCAACTGCGTTAAATATACAACAACCATCTCTTCATTTGGATCAACCCAATAAGTTGAATGATAAGCACCACCCCATGAAAATTCACCAATTGACCCCAACATACCTCTTCCACCTAATTGTTCTATTAAAGCAAAACCAAGACCAAATCTTATTCCGTCACCATCACTCCAGAAAGGAATATCCGCTATATGATTAGTCGTCATTAATTCCACAGATTTTCTACTGAGAATCCTTTTTTTACCAAATTTACCTTCATTAAGCATCATCTGAAGGAAAATAGCAAAATCTTCAGCGGTCGAAAGAAGACCGGCTCCACCGGAAAAACTAATTCTAGGGCCAACTACATAGTGCCCTTGTCCTATCATACTGACTCCGACTCTTCTCCCTGGGTCATCTGCAGGCTTTATACCAGTTTGAGTTGAAGAATAGACCTTGGCTAATCTATCTTTCTTCTCTAGTGGTAAGAAAAAATGAGTGTCTTTCATTTGTAAAGGATCAAAAATTTCTTGTTGAAGAAAGTAATCTAATCGTTGACCGGAAATAACTTCGATTAGTGCACCTAAGATATCAACACTTAAACCATAAACGAATTCTTCGCCAGGATGCGCATCCATTGGAAGCTTGGATATTCGTTTTACCGTTTCCTGTATTGATTCATTTCTATGAGCAAAATACCAGCCCTTAATTTCTTCTTTTTCCCAACGGTCTTCAGCTTGACCAAAACCCCAACCCACACCAGAGGTATGAGTTAACAGATCTCGAATAGTGATCTCTCTTTTTGCCTTAACAACATTATATGAGCCATTTCCATCTGACTCCGCGACTGTAGTGTTTTTATACTCCGGTATATATTTACCAACGGGGTCTTGAATAAGCAACAAACCTTTTTCCTGTAATATCATTATACCCACACTGATTATTGCTTTTGTTTGAGATGCAATTCTAAATATATCGTCCTTTTCCATAGGATCACTCAATTCCTTATCCCTAAAGCCAAATGAACGAAAATAGGCTGATTTACCTTTACGTAAGACAAGAACCACTCCCCCTGATAATTTACCATTGGAAATATAATTATCTAATTGATGGGTTAGCCTATCAAGACGTTTTGAAGATAGGCCAACAGATTCGGGTTTGATATATCTAAAGGGTTGACCAAATATTGAAGATAGGATTAATCCTAGTATTACTATCCATGATTTGGTATTAATAGCTGATATAGCATTTATATTCATATTCCAATCTACAAATCATCTAACAAATAAAAAACCTCACGAATGTGAGGTTTGATTATTGGTGTTTACTAAATTAAATATGGTTATTTAATTTTTTCTGGATAATTGTAATACTTGAAACAACAAGTAATAATACGCATTTATCATTGTGAAAATGTGTTTAATTATACATTAGAACTTATAGGGAATGAGTGGAGGCGGGGAGAATCGAACTCCCGTCCGAAACAGAGATTTGAAAAACATCTACATGTTTAGTTTTCCGGATTTATCTCATTTCAACGAATGCCGGAAAACCTCATTTCGTTGAAACCAGTTCGGTAAGTCTCATTTCTGATTCCCGAACAAAATCAGAAACTAGTCTGCGTAGTCGACGCCCTTAGATAAAACCACAGACTCATTTTACCCAGAACGGCTTACGTCAATTAAGCGTAAGCAAATTGGCCATAATCGGCACTTATATGATGTTCCGCTTTATTAACGAGTTTGCGGAAACTCGGCATGCCGTTTAACCTACCTCTTATCCCGTCGAAACCGGTCGCCCCCATTTTCAAAAAACTTATTATTACTTCACTGTAAAACAATAAAGGCTCCAAACGCCAACCTGGAGCCTTTAATCCTACCTGCATCTAAGTGATACAGGAATTTACTTACCAACCGATTTGTCTTGAATTATTTAATTTTCAAAATTAATCGTATGCAAAAAATACATGACTCTAATTTATAAACCAAATATTTAGATATAAATAATTAGATTATTTACCAATTCTTTTCAAATAAAGGAATATTGAAATGGTTTATTAATTTAAAAACAGATTTTAGAGTCCTATTAATAACTTATGGATAATTCTTCAGATTGCTCCCTCCTCATCTTTATTTTAATTTTTTGATTCTCCACCAAAATATTTACATTTCTCTTCTCCGGTTCTTGAATCATCTTTTTTGATAATTGTGCCAAAATATCACGTCTGATAAGGCGGTTAACTGGCCTAGCACCAAATTGATAATCAAATCCATTTTTTACTAAATAATCAATAACGCTCTCATTTATATTAACCTGAATATTTAACTTGTTGAATTTTTTGTGCAATAGATTCAATTTCATTATCACAATTTCTTTCACCACATCTTTATCTAAATCATTAAAACTCATAACTTCGTCGATTCGGTTTATAAACTCTGGACGGAGAAACTGGTTCAAATCAGACCGCTTCATATTGGAAGTCATAATCACAATTACATTTTTGAAATTCACTGTTCGTCCTTTACTATCAGTAAGTCTGCCGTCATCCAACAGCTGGAGCAACACATTTAAAACATCAGGGTGAGCTTTTTCAATTTCATCAAATAAAATAACAGCGTAAGGACGTCGACGTATTTTTTCTGTTAGCTGACCTCCTTCACTGTATCCTACATATCCAGGGGGACTACCTATGAGCTTTGAAACTGAGTGGGACTCCATAAATTCACTCATATCAATGCGAGTCAGAGCTTTTTCATCGTCAAATAATATTTCAGCAAGCGATTTTGCCAGCTCAGTTTTTCCGACACCGGTATTCCCCAAGAAAAGAAAAGAGCCAACCGGACGATCTTTATCCACCATTCCCATTTTTGACATTCGAATTACATCTGCGGTCCTACTGACAGCTTCGCTTTGTCCTTTAACTCGTCGCTCTAGTAGAGACTCCAGTTCCATTAATTTTTCCTGTTCTCCAGATAACATTTTTGTCACTGGAATTCCGGTCCACTTTGATACGACCTCAGCAATATCTTCGTTTTCTACTTCTAACTTTATGAATTCATTGGTTAAGATATCCTGTGAAGAAAGCTCTATCTTTTTATCAAGTTCAGGAATATCATTGTATCGTATTCGTGCTGTTTCTTGAAGATTCCCTTCCCTTTCAAATCTGTCTGCATTATTTTGTATAATCTCCATTTTCTCTTTTAATTTATTTAATTGTTTTACTTTTACTTTTTCTTCCTCCCATTTAACTGTAAGAGTTGACAAAGTAGACTTTAAAAGTTTTATTTCTTTTTTGATTTCAATCATTCTCTCTTTAGACTTGAGATCTCTCTCTTTTTTTATAGCTTCATTTTCAATTTCTAATTGCAAAAGATTTCGCCTAGCATTATCAATGGATTCAGGGGCTGAATTCATTTCCATACGAATTTTTGCGGCTGCCTCATCAACCAAATCAACTGCTTTATCAGGCAAAAAACGGTCTGATATATAACGATTGGATAAGCTTGCTGCTGAAATAAGAGCACTGTCTTTGATACGCAGGCCATGATGAATTTCATATTTATCTTTGATTCCCCGCAGGATAGTAACAGTATCTTCCACATTAGGTTCGGCAATATAAACTTGTTGAAACCTTCTCTCCAATGCAGCATCTTTTTCTATATATTTTTGATACTCATTCAATGTAGTAGCGCCAATCACCTTCATCCTGCCCTTTGCCAACTCTGGTTTAATCATGTTAGATACATCCATTTGCCCTTCCATAGCTCCGGCACCTACAATTGTGTGAATCTCATCAATAAATACAATAATCTCTCCTTCGCTTTTGACTACCTCTTTTACAAAGTTTTTCAGTCTTTGTTCAAATTGCCCACGGAACATTGCACCAGCAATCATTGCACTAAGATCAAGTCCGATAAGTCGACTTTTCATTAAATTCTCTGGGACATCTCCTTCTATGATTCTACGTGCTAATCCCTCTGCAACTGTAGTTTTTCCAGTTCCCGGTTCACCAATCAAAACTGGATTGTTTTTTGTGCGCCTAGATAAAATTTGTATGATTCGTCTGATTTCATCTTCCCTCCCTATAACAGGGTCAATTTTTCCATCTCTAGCATGTTGTGTCAAATCAATTCCATATGCTTCCAATACATTTACGTTTTTTCCGGGATTTATTTGTTGTTTATTTTCCATAATGTTTTCCTTTTTTTACTTTATCCAGCACAGATTGTACCAATATCGAATATCAGGAAATATTAAAACTTTTAACACTGTAAAGGCATATAAATATGTCATATAGGCAGATGTAATGATAATACATCATTTATATTTATAGTAATTATGTCATAGTTAAAAAAATCTAAAATGATGTAATTTCATGTAGTTTAAAACAGGATATTTTTAACCCTCTATATATTTGCGCCTGTAGCTCAATTGGTAGAGCAGTGGCCTCTTAAGCCATTGGTTGAAGGTTCGAGTCCTTCCAGGCGTACTTGAGATAAAACCATACATCTCTGATATAAAGCCCTGTCTTTCGATGGGGCTTTTTGTTTGTCAAACTTAATCTTTCGTATTCAAATATATACCTAATAAAGGACACACTTTTGAAGGACACGTTTTAATTATCCTTTTACCCTAACCCCACTTTTAAAAAGAGGTGAGGAGTGCCCACTACCGAATACAGAGATTGAGGACTTTGCGCTGTGAGATAAGGGGAGTGTAATGCTCCTCTTTTTAAACAAAAAACCCCACGAATGTGGGGTTTTTTTTAGCATAAAACGTAACTGTTTATTAAAAAGAATATCCCAAGCCAAGGCCAATTGAAGTAACCATTTCATCTCCAAAAAATGGACACAATGACGCCTTAAAGAATAGACCACCTTCTGGCTTTTGGTATCGGTAGCCAAGATTACCAGTTGGGATAGCTCCATCAGCGCCAATAGAAAAATCAATATCTTCTACATTTCCTGAGTAATCTATAGACACCAGTACAACACCGCCTCCAATTTCAAGCTTATGATTTCCATCACCCATTAAGTAATTTCCCAGCACTGGAATCATTGTAATTTTAACATCCTCTGTTAATATTAAAGAGGTTTCGGAATCAACAGATGTACTGCTAACAGTGAGTCCACCATATCCAGCTCGAACTGAAATATTATCAGTAACCATTCTATCGTAATTGACAGAATATACTAATCCATTTCCAAATAATTCAAAGTAAACTGTATTTGCTTGGGCATATATAGAGGTTGCTCCAATAAAGGCAAATAACATTAGTATTTTTTTCATGTTTTCTCCTATGTTTG
>CAXRJK010000022.1:0-10708 GCA_964230865.1 Winogradskyella sp. | reverse complement strand
AAAATGATTGGACACCATCCTACTCTCTTAATCATGGAATGAAAACACAGCTTATGGGAAATGCAATTTTTGATTTGAAGAAAAATAAATTTACCGAGTTTGAGATGGTTTCAATTGGGAAACGATATGGAAAGACAGAATTTAACAGCAGAGAGTTCGGCCCAGACACCAGCTATTTGGGGTTTTATTTTAGTCTCGCTGGAGAAAAGGATGAAGATAAAATCGCGCCTGCGTTTGTGGATATTGATAACGCAGAGTGGATTGTTAGACCCTGATGATGTATTTTAAAAAAGTGAATGATAGATTCATAATTCCGTATCGCAATATATTTGATTCCCGGAATTTTTAGTTTACATTTGCGATAAGATTTTATCTTTATATACGCTTTTGGAATTCATATCTATAATTGAAGAGAATATATTCTTTCGCACAGGCCTGATAGTCCTATGTAGTTATCTATCATTTTTGGTTGCAAAAATTGTCATTTTGAAACCTTTAAATTCATGGTTTATAAAAACTAAAACTAGCTTTGATGATATATTTTTTGAAAGCGGTTTTTTCAATCGATTAATTTATTTAGTTCCACTGTTGATTCTCTACAATCTTGAATCAGCTGTTTCACAATATTCTACATTAGTTAATCGAATATTAAATTCGATTTTTGTTATCATATTATTTATGTCAGTCCAAACCTTGCTTACTACATTTGGGGAGGTCTATGGTAAGAGTAGATTTTCAGAACGAATGCAAATTAAAGGATACATTCAGGTCGCTAAGTTAGTTCTAGGGCTAATTGGAATATTAGGAGTTGTGACTGTCTTAACTGGTCAGTCTCCGGTTTACTTGTTGAGTGGAATTGGTGCACTGACAGCTGTTTTATTGGTCGTATTTAAGGATACCATATTATCTTTTGTGGCTACTGTGCAGATAAATTCAAATAACTTATTTAAAATAGGAGATTGGGTAGAAGCTCCACAATTTGGAGCTGATGGAGATGTAGTAGATATTGCTCTCCATACCGTAAAAATACAGAATTGGGATAAAACTATTACAGTTATTCCAACCCACAAATTAATTGAATCGTCTTTCAAAAACTGGCGAGGAATGACTGACAGTGGAGGTCGAAGAATTAAACGTGCTATCCACATTGATGTGTCATCAATTCGATTTTGCGATGAACTATTACTCCGGAGATTTGAAAAATATAATATTATTCAAGCATATATTAATTCAAAAATAGCAGATGTGGATGAAACAAACGAACAATCCAATGCTAATTTGGAAGAACTGATCAATGGTAGGAGGCTCACCAATATTGGTACATTTAGAGCATATATCAAATCCTATCTCCGAAATCACAAGAGCATTCATAAAGACATGACGTTTTTAATCAGACAGCTCCCTCCTACAGAAAAGGGACTTCCCATTGAGATTTATGTCTTTACAAATGATACAAATTGGATCAAATATGAGTCTATTCAGGCAGACATTTTTGACCACCTATTGGCGGTTGTTCCTGAATTTGATTTGAGGGTATTTCAAATTCCTGCAGGCAGCGATATGAAAAAAATTATTGGAGGTCTATAGAAGAAATAAATGAAATATTGGATAATAACCGGTTCAGTTCTTATGTCTTTTGCTATTTTGATAGGGGCATTTGGCGCACACAGTTTAAAAGATAAAATTACAACAGAATATTTAACAATTTTTGAGACGGGAGTCAAATATCATATATATCACGCTTTAGGTATAATAATAGTCAGTTTATGTGGATTGCAGTTTCCTTCTGTCTCTCTCCACTTCTCATGTATTTTATTTTTTGTAGGCATTATTCTCTTTTCTGGGAGTTTGTATATTCTCTCCATTACTGAAATTAAATGGTTTGGGGCAATTACTCCAATTGGAGGAATATCATTTATTTTAGGGTGGATGTTAGCAGCTTATAAATTATATCAAGGTGATACACAATGAATTTGAAAATCAAACCATTTTCTTTAGAGGTTAAATCACTATATGAAAGCCATGGGACGTTTCACGATGGAGATGCAGGTCTAGATTTGTTTATCATTCATAAACAGACAGTTTCCCCTCAGGAGACTACAAAAATACATTTACAAATAGCATGTGAAAATAAAGAAAATATTCCCTACTTTCTTTTGCCCAGGTCTAGTATTTCAAAAACTCCCTTACGATTATCAAACTCTATAGGGCTAATTGACCCTGGGTATCGAGGAGAGATAATAGCTGTTGTAGATAATGTAAAATCAGAATCTTATACCATAGATCCCGGACAAAGATTATTCCAGCTTGTCGCTATGGCAGGTACCCCAATTCATTTTATTTTAGTGGATTCCCTAACAGAAACAAGCCGTGGTTTGGGAGGGTTTGGGAGTACCGGAAAATAAATAATGATTTCCTTTTGTTTAAGCTAAACTAATATTATTAACCTTCCAAATTAGCACACCAAGAGCAAGAGTGCTAATTTCCCTTTTTCTTTTTAAGATTATATTTTAACTTCCGCGCTGCATTCAGCAGAAAAGTAATATATTTAATCTAAAAACTAAAGGAGAAAATCTAAATGGCTTTAAGTTTAAAACCGCTTTCTGACCGTGTTGTGGTAGAAGCTGCCCCTGCGGAAGAGGTATCTTCCGGTGGTATCATTCTACCAGATACTGCTCAGGAAAAACCCCAGCAGGGTACCGTAGTTGCTGTTGGTCCCGGTAAAACATCTGATTCAGGTACACTTGTTGAGTTGACTGTAAAGAAAAATGACAAGGTGCTTTTTGGAAAATATTCGGGTTCCGATATTACCATTGACGGCAAGGATTACATGATCATGCGTGAATCTGACATTCTCGCAATAATTTAATTAAGGAGAAGAAGTAAAATGGCGAAAGAAATTTCCTACGATTCCAAAGCCCGGAATTCCCTAAAAAAAGGTGTAGATGCCTTGGCAAATGCTGTTAAGGTCACGCTGGGACCCAAAGGAAGGAACGTAGTCATTGAAAAGAAATTTGGCGCACCAACAATCACCAAAGACGGAGTGACAGTAGCAAAAGAGATTGAGCTAGAGGATAAATTGGAAAATGTAGGTGCACAAATGGTTAAAGAGGTAGCATCAAAGACCTCCGATATTGCAGGAGACGGAACGACAACTGCCACTGTATTAGCACAGGCAATCATAACTGAAGGATTGAAAAATGTTGTTGCTGGCGCAAATCCTATGTCAATTAAAAGAGGTATTGATGCAGCTACAGTATCAATAGTAGATCATTTACGTGGTCAAAGCAAAGACCTGCCCGATTCAACTCAGATTGCACAGGTTGCCAGTATATCTGCAAATGGTGATAGTGAAATCGGTGATAAAATTGCAGAAGCGATGGAAAAGGTTGGTAAAGATGGTGTGATCACGGTAGAAGAAAGTAAAACAGCTGAAACTTACCTCGAGACCGTTGAGGGAATGCAGTTTGACCGTGGATACCTATCTCCATACTTTGTAACTAACTCTGAATCAATGGAAGCTGAAATGGATGATCCATATATATTGATCCATGATAAGAAAATAAGCAATATGAAGGATTTACTTCCTTTACTAGAAAAAATAGTACAAACAGGTAAACCAGTTGTTATTATTGCGGAAGACGTAGAGGGTGAGGCATTAGCTACATTGGTAGTCAACAAACTTCGCGGTACATTTACAGTACTTGCTGTTAAAGCCCCAGGTTTTGGTGACCGCAGAAAAGCAATGTTGGAAGACATTGCAGTGCTTACCGGTGGAACAGTGATTTCAGAAGATGCAGGATACAAATTAGAAAATGCTACCTTGGATTATTTAGGGACCTGTAAACGTGTGGTGTCTGATAAAGATAATACAACCGTTGTCGATGGAAATGGTGATAAAGAAAATATCAAGGCACGAATTAATGAGATCAACGTACAGATTGAAAAATCTACATCTGATTATGACAAGGAAAAGCTCCAGGAGAGGTTGGCCAAATTGTCTGGTGGAGTGGCTGTACTGAATGTAGGCGCACCCACTGAAGTGGAAATGAAAGAAAAGAAAGCCCGTGTAGAAGATGCACTCCATGCAACCCGTGCCGCAGTAGAAGAAGGGATTGTCCCCGGCGGTGGTGTCGCATTTCTAAGAGCTGTTTCCGCATTAGACAAGGTAGATGTAAGTGACAATCAAATGGTTGGTGTGAATATTGTTAGACGGGCGTTAGAAGAGCCGGTCAGGCAGATAGTGAACAATGCTGGCCTAGAGGCATCAATTATTGTTCAAGCTATTCGTAAAGGAAAGGATGATTATGGATTTGATGCTCGGAATGAGGAATACGTGAATATGTTCAAAACCGGTATCATTGATCCAACTAAAGTATCAAGAGTAGCCATTGAAAATGCTGCATCCATTTCTGGACTGTTGCTGACGACTGAAGCTGCTGTTACAGAGATACCTGAAAAGGATCCCCCAATGCCAATGCCTCCCGGTGGTGGAGACATGGGCGGAATGGGCGGAATGGGCGGAATGATGTAAACTTAACAAAAACCCAGTAGTGAGTTTATAGCCTCCATTTTTTAATGGGGGCTATTTTCATTAGAATTAAAATTTAAATAAGTTGTAATTTCTCCTGTATTATGAATTTTAGATTGTCTTAATTAAGGGGGTTCTCTAGCATATATGTCTAAATGGAATAAAGAAAAATTTTTAAGCGATTTAGAAGAAAACTGTAGCCGTGAAGTTGTAAAAGTAACCAAAGAAATTATCAAGTTTTCCGAAAGATATTCGGAACATATTTCTTGGGGGAGAGGCTCTGAACATGGTACCATGACATTTCGCTGTACTTCTGACGTAGGATTGCTGCCCCTGTTTCACCTTAATTCAGAAGGAAATATTAACCTGCAGATTAATTTCCTTAGGAATAAAGATATCCCCAAAATGGTACTGAGAGATATGGTAGTAAAACTAGAGTCTAATTTTTTAATAGAGTATGACCCAGAAATGTATCCGGTGGATTCTTTTGAACCTATTGAAAATTTATTCCATACAAAATCACAGGTCACCAAGTTTTTAAAAACTATTGAAGGCTGTGTATACCGCTTGAAACAGTAAACATATACTGACTTTATCTCTCGAATTTGGATGAGGGCTAAAGTAGTAAAAAAAACAAATGTTATTAATGTAGGTTTACCATTGGTAAGTTATATTTTACACCAGAAAAATATTTTTAATTCTGTTAAGATTATATATAGTAAGGAGAATGACATTATGAATTTTAGACACTTTTATTCACTGGTTTTATATTTAGCTATTTCTACAGCTCAAAACCCTATAGATAATTTTTTAACTGGAAACAATAATTTTGTGGTAATTGGGGATGCTTCGAACGATATTTTTGAACCAAGAGATTTAGATTTTCATCCAACCCGGGAAAATGAACTTTGGGTTTTAAATAAAGGGGGGACTCCATACAGTAGTAATGCTCAGTACGTTGAAACTGTCTGTGTCCCCGAGAACAGTGATGTAGCTTTTACCATTTATGATTCCTATGGTGATGGAATTTGCTGTAGCTATGGAATCGGTTCTTATGATGTAGATGTGTGTGGACAAACTGCAGCTTCGGGGGGTAACTTTGGTTCACAGGAAACTACGTTTTTTAATGTAGGTGTTTGCAGTGATGGATGTAACGGAAATGAGGTGGAAGTAACCGTTACCATTTTGACCGATAATTATGGTGGAGAAACATCTTGGGATTTGGTAGATGATGACAGTGGAATAACTTATGGAATGTTAGCAGAATCTGGTGGGAGTAATGTAATCTTTTTTGGTGCAGGTTTTCCCGACCAAACTTCTGAATATAGAAAGGACTCATTCTCTGGCCACTTTATGCATACAGCAAGCTCGATGTCTTTTGATAACAATGGATTTTTTGCTAATGCCATAGATTGCCAAGATGGAAATAATAACGCAAACGGGTATTTTGCAGGTCCTACATTGTGGGATGCAGATTTAGATATATATGCTGTTGTAAATCAAAATGGTCCTCTGCTGGGGAGTCATTTGGATATGCTTCACCAAAGTCCATATGGCGTGGGAATTGAATATGCAGGCGAAGGGAATAAATATTGGTTATTTGATGGGTTTCACTCTGCTATTGTTAAATATGATTTCCAAAACCCCCATCAATATGGGGGTGATGACCACTCTGATGGTAGGATCTGGAGATATGGTGAAGTTGTTGTTTCTAGGGAAGAGGGAGTCCCTAGCCATATGGTTCTTGATGAGTCAACAGATTGGCTTTATATTGCAGATACAGGCAACTCCAGAATAATACGCTTCAATGTGAATTCAGGAAATTTTGATTATAATTTATCTCCCTATGGTGAACCGTTGGCCCAGTATTGGATGATGGAAAACGCTGAGTGGGAAGTTGTTGTTGACCAGGGGCTTCAAAAACCCTCTGGGATAGATCTCTATGAAGGTCGTTTAATTGTAGGTGATTTTGCAACAGGTGAAATCATCATTTATGATATTTCTGGTGCAAATGTTAATGAGTTGGGAAGGTTTAACACTGGCTATGAAAATAACCTCATGGGTCTAGTTATTGGTCCCAATCAAAATATCTTTTATGTAAACTATCAAAGAAACGAGCTAGTACGAGTTGAGGGTGAGAGCGAAATTGAATTGACAATTCCACATTTTGACAGTTGGAACTTAGTTGGACTTCCGGTCGTTACTGATGATCCCAACTATCAATTTATTTTTCCAAATGCAATTAATGAAACACTTTACTCATTTGGCAGTGGATACGTAATGGAAAATGAATTATCACATGGAGTGGGATATTGGCTTAGGTTTCCAGAACCCGGATACAGTATAATTTCAGGTGGTGTGTTTAATGAAGTATTGGTATCCTTAAGCGAAGGATGGAATTTAATGTCAGGAATTTCTTATCCAACATCTATAAATAATATTCAGGACACACAAAATATCATTATTGCGGGAACTATTTATGGCTGGAATGCGAACTATGTCTTGGCAGATGAATTAGAATCGGGGAAAGCATATTGGGTTCGCACAATTTCAGATGGAATTGTCATAATCTCAGATGAAGGAAATCAAAGAAATGTTTCTGATGTTAATTTAATTTTGGACAATAAAAATACAATTCGATTCACAAATATAAATGGGTGTGAAAGTACGCTCCACTTTGGAGTATCCATTCCTTCAAATGAATTATTGAGTTACAGCCTTCCGCCGCTTCCTCCAGCTGGTGCTTTTGATGTAAGATTTGACGGAGATATGAGGGCTGTTGAGAATGGAGGAAAGATTAGGATTCAAAATATGGATTATCCAATGACATTGTCATTTGATTTGAAAGAAGATGAAAATAAATCTGACAGTTGGAAATTAGTCAATCCATTTTTAGGCGAAGAATATATTCTATCTGAGTCTGGCTCCATTGAAATTATTAGTCCGATAAATGAGCTATTTTTGACCAAAGAAAAAAATATTCCTGAGGCGTTCACCCTTTTTCAGAATTACCCAAATCCATTTAACCCAATCACAAACATTGAGTTTTACCTTGCTGAAGAAAGTAACGTATCTCTTACTATTTATGACTTGTCAGGTAAATTAGTAAAAGTAATTTTAGATGGAAATATAGGGGTGGGATACAGTAGATTTGTTTGGGATGCTTCTGATAATTTAGGGAACCAAGTAAGCGCAGGTGTTTATTTATACAGAATTAAAACAGAAAAGTTTGTCCAAACTAATAAATTGATTCTCTTGAAGTAAAGAAACAATTTCCATTATCGCTGTATGTAAAATTAGTACTGTTGTTTCGAGCAACTTAACAAACGATTACATGTATATAATAACTTTTTCAATAAGAAAGTACTTCCTATTTTAACGTGTGAGTTGCTTTTATATTTTAGTTTTATCGTCATTGATTATTGCTCAGGATAAAATTGTTTTTGTTTCAGACAGGAGCGGTATTGATGAAATATATATCATGAATATTGATGGGAGTAATCAGGCAAATCTATCGAGCAACTTTCATGAAAATTGGTTCCCGATAGTATCTCCTGCGGGGCATCAGATTGTATTTGTATCTCAACATCATCGGATAGGTGAGATCCAGATTATGAATATAAATGGAACTGGGAATTATCATCTGACTGAAGAGGATGGTGGGGATTATGCTCCAAACATTTCTCTGGATGGGAATAAAATTGTATTTGAGGCTAATCGCGATGTCGGAGAAAGTGAAATTTATATCATGGATATTAATGGTGCAAATCAGACTAATCTAACAAATGAAACAGCAGTAGATCAGCTCCCCCAATTTTTACCTAGCGGAGAACAAATTATTTTTAATACTGACCGTGATGGAAATTTTGAAATATATACAATGGACATCAATGGGATGAACCAGACCAATTTAACCAATCACCCTGGGGATGACTTTATGCAGCTCTGCTCTCCAAATGGAGAACAAATTGTATTTGTTTCAACCCGCGATGGAAATGAAGAGATATATATTATGGACACAGATGGTGCAAATCAGCTAAACCTGACCATGAATAATGGGAGTGATTTAGAGCCTGCATTTTCACCGGATGGGTCTAAGGTTATCTTTATCTCAAACAGGGAAGGGTTTTACGGCATCTATACAGTGAACCCGGATGGTAGTGGGTTAACCTATCTTCCAACCGATTCAAATGGGGATTATGCTCCAAACTATTCTTCGGATGGGACAAAAATATTGTACCAATCTTATACCAACAATAATTATGAGATATTTATGATGAATGCTGATGGTACAAATCAAATAAATCTCACAAACAACCAAGGCAGTGATAAAGACCCTCAATTTCAACCATTTATAGCTCAAGATACCGTAGAAATTGAATACTCAGTTGATTGGAATTTGATTGGGCTACCATTGGGGTCATTTAATCAGGGAATTGATTCAATATTTCCTGCGGCAATCATTGGCACTCTTTTTTCATTTGATGAAACCTATTTTCAAGTACAAGAAATGGATTTTGGGAGAGGATATTGGCTGCGTTTTAGTTCCAACGGAAGCACACTATTATCAGGAACTGTTATAAATGAATGGATAGTGGAGGTAAGTAGTGGGTGGAATATTATTGGAGGAATTTCTTCTCCTGTTTTAGTTAATGATTTTATCTTGGAAAACAATTTAATTCTTCCTGGAACGGTATTTGAATTTAATGTTAGCTATGTTAATGCAGATTTCCTCATGCCTGGAAAGGGGTACTGGGTAAAAGCAATTCAAGAAGGGTTTTTAACAATTTCCTCACAAAATTAGTATCTAGGATTTGGAATAAACTAGAGTTTGAAAATGTCGAATGTATACTTTTACTAATTATCAAGGATTGAATATTTCATTCAAATTAAAGTAAGTTAGCCCATAAAGATTTTCATAAAATAAGGAATTGGAGCAATGAAAAAATTGTCAATCATTCGTTTTTTAAGTACATTTATATTTTCTACAATTTTATTTGCAACCCAGTATGGAGTTACTGTAGAGGTTTTTACTGAAACCTGGTGACCCTACTGCCCTGACGCCCGTGCCGGTGTTAAAGATTTATATGAGAACCAACCGTTTGTTATTCCTCTGATTTGGCAGGGCAACGGTGAAAATCAAAGCCCCAACTATGGATTAAGAGCTAATCAATATGGTGTGAGTGGTATTCCGCATGTTGAGTTTGGAGGAACTATCTCAAGCATTGGAGGAGGGGGGAATATGTACCCTACTTATCTTGCTAGGTACAATCAGCTAGTTAATTTTAATAGCCCTTTGCAGATAGATTTTACAACTGTTACTATTGGTGAACAACTAGTTACAACCGCAAACGTTGAGGTAACAGGAAATATTTCCACAGCAAACAATAAAATTTTATTCATACTGGTTCGTCAACAGGATGATGATTACTTTTCATCTGTAATCAGCTATGATGAATCAGTCTTTGATCTCCAAAATACGGGTGATACTGGGCAATATGTAAACTCAGTGACACTAAATCCTGAATTGGATATCCAGTCCATCCAATCGGTTGTGTTAGTCCAATCATGGAACAATGACCAGATACTCCAGGCAAAAATGATGGATATTTCTCTTGATAATTGGTTTACACTAAATTGTGAATTTAGTGAGCTGTTGGCAGATGATGATGGTGATGGAGTTATAAATCCGGGTGAGTCTGTTACTGTTCCATTGACAATTAATAATGAAAGCCTAATGATAAGTGCAGATAATGTCTCAGGAAGCCTCTCCACTATAAATCCTTTTGTAACTCTTTATCAGCAAGATATACAAAGTGACGGTTCCATTAATAATCAAGATGAAATTTCATTTGAGATTGATATGGATTTCAGTATGGATATGACTCTAGGAGAGGTGCCTTTTATTTTTTCTATTATGGCGGAATACACAGATTTATATGGAAATACTGGAGAATATTCCAGAGACTATAATTTAGTATTGGATGTAAGTCTTTTTCAAAATAAATGGCCTTATTTAACCATTAACCAGATTGAGTCATCTCCTGCAGTTTTGGACATTGACAACGATGGTATGACGGAGGTGGTTTACGGTGAGTATGGAGGATTGGTACACATGGTAGATGAACTGGGCAATGAGCAACCTGGTTTTCCCGTTGATCTAGAGAATGATATCTG
>CAXRJK010000021.1:0-25617 GCA_964230865.1 Winogradskyella sp. | reverse complement strand
GAAAAACAATATTACCCCACAACTTTTTTATCTTTATCAAAATTATCCTAACCCCTTTAACCCTTTAACAACTTTAAAATTTGAGATGCCATACTATGGATATGTTGACCTAATAGTGTATGACTTATTAGGCAATGAAATTCGTAATTTGATAGAGGGTAATTTGCCTTCGGGTTTTCATTCCATTCAGTGGAATGGGACTGATAATATAGGGACTCCAGTTAGCGCTGGATGTTACTTTTTACAATTAAAAATTACAACTGTAAATTATGATTCAAATCCAACCAATCAATTTATTCAGACTCGTAAAGTAGTATTATTGAAGTAGACTATCATATATAAACTCTAAGCCAACATATCATTTAGCAATAATATGGAATATCTTAGTAAGAAAAATTGTCTAAACGTAGATATGTGAATAGGTCAGTATATAATTTTTATTTAAGGTAAAATCGTAAAGCTGATTGGGTTTATCTTTAAGATATAACGACATAGATAAAATTGAAAAAACATTAACATGAAACTATTGAAGATAGCGTTTATTTTTTTTTGCTCTCAGGCTTTGTATGGGGTGGGATTCACTAACTCGAATATTGAAAACTATGGTATAATACAACTTCAGTTTACTCAAGGAGATGTGCAGTATGATACTGTTGGAGAATTTATTCGAATTTCTTCTGGGAGGTCAGGTACAACAACTGACTATGGATTGCCAGAATTGCCTCTGCACTCGACAATGGTGCAGGTAAAAGCTGACAAAATTTATGACGTTAGCTATACCATTTTGGGCTCTTCTCTAATCAAAGATGTATCTGTATTTCCATTTCAAGATAAAGAGAAAACAGAAGCTCATGGTGTTATAAAGCATGTGGATAATGCATTTTACTCAGGCAAATTAGTCTATCCAGAGTCAATTATTCATACATCCGAACGATTGATTATGCGGGATCTTCATGTGCTAAATATTCAAGTTATACCATTTCGATTTTTACCTCATACAAAAGAATTGGAAATTATTGAGTCAATGGAAATTAACATCTCAGAAGCGGGAGAGAGGGGTACTGTGTCTCAAAATAATAGATTACCTTCATATGCCTTTGAACCGTTGTATTCAAGTTTAGTGGTAAATTATCAAAGCCGGAGCCGCGATGAGGGGTTCCAGCAGCCTGCTATTTTATATATATGTGGCGGAAGCTCAGAGACTAACAATGCTTTCCAACAGTTGGTTGATTGGAGGCATAAGAGGGGATATGTGGTTTATACTGTAAGCGTTTCAGAGACAGGAAGCTCAACGGGAGCTATAAAAAATTATATTCAAAATGCTTATAATAATTTTAACCCGCCCCCTGAATTTGTAGGTCTTGTTGGAGATGTAGGCGGTTCGTACAATGTTCCTACATTTGATGAATGTTGGGGGCATGACTGGGGAGGATGTGAGGGTGATTTTCCCTACACTCAGTTGGATGGGAGCGACTTTTTACCGGAAGTTTTTGTGGGGAGAATATCTGTTAATCAGTCCTCTCAAATTGGAAATATTGTTAATAAGATTATTCACTATGAAAAAGCAACCTACATGAATATCAATTCAGAATTTTATGAAAGGGCTGCTTTAGTGGGAGATCCCTCAAGTTCAGGAATGTCAACAATTATTACAAATGAGTATGTAGAAAATATTATGAATTCTTATGAGGTGGAGGATATTCAAACGAATTATGGTGATGGTGGGTATGCAAACTGGATGGGAAATCAACTGGAAGAGGGAGTATTGTATTTAAACTATAGAGGATATGTTGGAGTAAGTGGATTTGGTAGCTCTGAAATCAACAATGCAAATAACGGTCATAAGCTCCCTTTTGCAACAGTCCTTACTTGTGGCACAGGTGACTTCGCAAGCACCAGTCTTTCAGAGACTTTTTTGAGAGCTGGCTCCATATCAAACCCGAAAGGTGCTATTGCAGCTGTAGGTACGGCGACACTTAGTACACATACAATGTTCAACAATATTGTTGCTATGGGAATTTATGATGGATTATTCTCCAAAAATATGGAAACAACAGGAGCTTCTGTCGCAAATGGAAAACTTGTTATGTATAACGCCTATCCAACAAATCCATCTCAATGGGTAAGCGCGTTTACTCAATGGAATAACCTTATGGGAGATCCAGCGACACATTTGTGGACAGATACGCCTAAAACTCTTCAGGTTATATACAGCAATATGATTCCCAAGGGTACTAACTTTATAGATTTGAAAGTTCTTAGCAATGGGGTAGCAGTTGATAATGCAATGGTAACTCTTCTTAAAGGAAATGACGAAATATTTGTCAGTGGCTATACAAATACTGGAGGAAATTTAACTCTTCCTCTGGATTCTTATGTATCTTCAGGTGAGGTTGCACTTACTGTTACTAAGCGGAATTTTCAACCATTTGAGGACACCTTTTCAATTATAGAGACAGGGTTTATTGCAAACTATGACCCAAACCAAAATACCATAATAGATGATGTGACAGGAAATAGTGATGGTGTGCTGAATCCAGGTGAAACAGTCCAGATGCAGATTCCGGTGAGAAACTTTGGGCAATTTAATATTTCGGGTGTGAATGCTGAGTTAATCTCCGAGTCAGAGTTGGTTGGTGTGATTGAATCAAACAGTTTTTATGGATCGCAACTGGGTGCTGGGGAAACGTCTCATGGAGCGGGATTCACAATCTCTTTATCTCCTTCTGCAGAAGAGATGGAAGATCTAAAATTAAAAATACATCTTTTTGATGAAAATAATAATGAGCTTGGAGTTGGTATTGTAAATGTTCCAGTGGTTGGCACAAAGCTGGTGGTTTTGAACTATGAATTAAATTCTGGAAACGATAATATTCTTCAGCCGGGTATTGCTTCAGATATACAAATAACGCTTTTAAATGAGGGGTCAATCTCAGGGATGGGTTTGATGGGAGAGCTTAACTTTTATGGTTCAGCTATTCAGATATATGATGAAGATGGATATTGGAACACAGTCGCCCCTGGTGAAAGCCAGGTATCAATCGATTGGTTTACTATAAGACCTTCCATCAATGTCATTAATGGTTCAACTTACAATATGAAGCTGTGGCTTCATTCTGATGACGGATTTAACCGTGAGGTTTCATTTCCAATTTATGTTGGAGAGATTTCAGAGTCTGATCCTCTTGGTCCAGATGAGTATGGTTATTATATGTATGATTCTGGCGATACAGGTTACGATTTGGCTCCGGTTTACGACTGGATTGAGATCAACCCCAGCTATGGAGGATCTGGTAGTAGCTTAAATCTTTCGGATGATGGTTATGGCAATTTTAATAATGCCATTGAAACAGTCGATCTGCCTTTTACCTTTTCCTATTATGGAGAGGAGTACGAGTCTATAACAATTTGTACCAATGGGTGGATTTCTTTTGGAGAAAGTAATTTAGAGTCTTTTCGGAATTATCCAGTTCCTGGTGCAGGCGGCCCCTCTCCAATGGTGGCGGTGTTTTGGGATGACCTGAAAACCAGTGGAAATGGCAACGTTTATACCTATGCTGACCCGGGAAACGAATATTTTGTAGTTGAATGGTCAAATATGAAGACTGAAAATTATAATTCGCTAAATACATTTGAGCTCATTTTGTATAATGAATCTGTTGCGCCATATAATGATGGTGTAATGAAAATGCAGTATCACACTTTTAACAACACATCATCTGGTGATTTTAGCGGTTACTCACCAAGGCATGGAGGATATTGTACTGTTGGTCTCGAAAATCGTTTTTCTAATGTAGGCCTGCAGTATACTTATGATAATGGTTACGCTCCAGCTGCTATGGAGTTGGGAAATCAAACGGCAATACTTGTTACTACACAGCCAACTATAAATATGACGGAAGTTGCTGTTCCGATAGGGTTGAATGAAAACTGGAATTTAATTGGACTTCCTGTTGATGTTGAAAATGGAGACTATTCCATATTATTTCCAGAAGCGATTTCTAATACCCTTTATAGCTTTGATGAGGGTTATCAATTGGTTGACGTAATGGAGATTGGAAAGGGATATTGGTTAAGATTTCTTGAGTCGGACATGCACCTTTTGACAGGGATCAGGATGGATGAAATGACCTTAGATTTGGATGAAGGGTGGAATTTAGTTAGTGGTATTTCTTTTGATATTTCTCTTTATGCTGTTGCCGACCCGGGCGATGTTTTAGTTCCAAATACACTGTATGGATTTGGAACTAATGGATACGAAGCTTCTGATGAGTTAATGCCAGGAAAGGGATATTGGTTAAGAGCCTATGAAGCGGGAACTATTTTCTTGTCTACAGGAAGGTATCCCCGTTTGGTTGACACTACTCCTAACCTAGATGGCGCATCTTGGGTAAGCATAAATGGGCAAAAACTATTTTTTGATTTAGAAGTATCAGATTCTGAGATGCTGCAATTCAGTCTGCCCCCGAAACCGCCAGAAGGTGCATTTGATGTACGCTTTAGTGGAGACTGGAATCTCTGTACAGAGAACTGTATAATTGAGATAATGTCCAACCAGGAATTACTGATTGAATATCAATTGAATAGTGATGAAGAATGGATACTAACAGATATCAATTCAGAAGATTTTGTGATTTTAACTTCTGAAGTATTGAGAGGCGAGTTTCAGTTCAGATCTACATCTAAATTTTCACTAAAAAAGAGGAGTATGATTGTTCCAGAGTCTTATACGCTCTATCCTGCATTTCCAAACCCATTTAACCCTGAAACCAATTTGCGATTTTCAGTTCCCAGTGATAACTCCCCAGTCAGTTTAAATATTGTAAACGTTCGAGGTCAGCAGGTTAGGACGCTGGTTTCTTCTGTAGTTTCATCTGGGGAGCATATATTATCATGGGATGGAACAGATTTGAATGATATTCCTGTGAGTGCAGGTGTTTATTTCTGTGTGTTGGAGCATTATTCAGGAAGAGAAATTCAGAAAATTATATTGCTTAAGTAAGTTAATTTGAAATAAAAGGAAAGTAAATAATGAAAAAAACCGAAAAAAATAGAAATGGTTTTACCATGATTGAGATCATGGTGGTGGTTGTAATTATCGCAATTTTGGCGGCCTTTGCTGTACCGATTTATATTGATTATGTTGAATCTGCCAGAGCGTCGGAAGCAAAGTCAGTAATTAGCAGTGTATCCAATGGCGCAGATATGTTTTATCAAACAAGTGGAGAGTGGCCTACGTCCGTTGAAGATTTAGAACGTGAAGGTCAGCTTGATTTAAAGTTATCAACCAAAGCCAAATGGCAGTTTGAACTGCAGCTTCCAGAATTAATAAAAGCAACCAGCACTGAAGAGATGGCTGGAGGTGCAGGCAAATCCATTGAATATAATAGACAGACAGGAAGATACACCGGATATGGCTCTCCCGACGAAGGATAGTACGTGGAAATTAGTGAACTTCTAAATTATGCTTTAGACAGCGGTGCCTCTGACCTGCACTTAAGTGTGGGCTCAAAGCCAATGGTAAGGATAAATGGTACCATGCATACTCTTAATATGGATGTGATGACACAGGATAGAATGGAGTCTCTACTTCCTCAGGTTCTATCTGATGAGCAGGTATCGAAGTTCAAGAAAGAGAAAGAAATTGATTTTTCTGCAAAGCTGGATGGAAAAGGTAGATTTAGAGTGAATTTTTTCAGTCAATTAAATGGTCTCGCTGGTGTATTTAGAACAATTCCCGATGAAATTAAAAGTTTTGAAGAGTTGGGGATTCCTCCAATTTTAAAAGAATTATCTCTTATGAATCGAGGTCTTATTCTGCTTACCGGTCCCACCGGTTCAGGTAAGAGCACTACTTTAGCTACAATGGTAGATCATGTTAATGAAAGTCGAAACTGTCACATCATAACAATTGAAGACCCTGTTGAATATTTCCACAGTTCAAAAAGCAGCTTGATCAACCAACGTGAGTTGGGAGCAAATACTCATAGCTTTGGTAACGCATTGAGGGCCGCACTAAGGGAAGACCCTGATGTAATCCTTGTTGGTGAGATGAGGGATCTAGAGACCACATCTCTCTCTCTTACTGCAGCTGAAACCGGTCATTTAGTCATGTCAACACTGCATACTTCAAGCGCTGTAAAAGCTATTGATCGTATAATTGATATATATCCTGAAGGACAAAAAACTCAGATCAGATCCATGCTATCAGAAAGTCTAGTAGCTGTTATTGCGCAAAAGCTTTTGCCTAGCAAGGACGGTAAAGGACGTATTCCTGCTTGTGAGGTGATGATTGCTACCACCGCAATTAGGAACCTCATTCGTGAAGACCGGATTTATCAGATACCATCTTTAATGCAGTCTGGAGGGGTAGATGGTATGCAGACACTAGATCAGGAGCTCCAGCGGCTTGTCTCTCAAGGAGCAATTGACAGGGTAGCGGCGGAGACAGTTGCAGATAATCCCAAGCTATTTAAATCCAACGTTCTGTGAAAATTAACTACAAAAGTTCTGACGGCTTCACTTTTATTGAGGTGATGTTAGCAGTTGTGATTATCACTATTACCTCCATGGGACTTATGTATGGAGTTGTCCATGCTCGAAGTGAATTAAGAGCTCTAGAGATCAAGGAAAGAGCAACAGAGGAGCTTGCGAACTATATGGAACACTGGAAAGGTCGGATTGCAAGCGGAAATTTAAGTACAGGTGATAAGACAGGAGACTATACGGGTGAGGAGATATATCTAATTGGGGACGCTAATTCTGATAAAAGTGTTACAGCTAAACTGTATTATTCTATGGATGAATTGGATTCGCAATATAATGATCCCAATTATGAATCCTATCACTTGAAAGTTTGGATACGTTGGCACAATTTTATGAATACACCTGAAAGTGCGGCCCATCAGAATCAATTAAAGGAGCATGAACGTATATTGGAAACGGTTATGCTTGTTTACAAGGTATGAATAAAGAAAGAAAATTTTATCCTGGTTTCACTCTTTTGGAAATGGGTGCTGTAGTAGTAGTTATCAGTATTATAGGAGTTGGGATTATAATGACATTTCAGTCCATTATGGGAGCATACCGGATGGATATTATAAGACAGGATATTCGTCATTATGGTAATACAGTAATTAGGGAAATTTCTGAAAGAATAAGAAAAGCAGAAAAAGTAGAGTTCAGTAGTTTTTTGGGGTTTGCGAAAATTGAGTTATGGGAAGACGCTAGTAATCCCACTCCGTCACATATTATTAAAGCCAATGAAGAAGAAGGTATATTGATAAACTATGACCCCCCTTTGGATGGTGAGTTGCGGTTTCCTGCTAAGGGTGAATTGAGAGAAAACGAACAATATAAAGTGAAGCTTGAAAGTTTTACAACTTACCAGGAAACCGAACCTCCTAACAGACCCTCTTTAAGTAAAGTAAAACGGGCTACTAGGTACATTGATTTGGTTTTATCCATGAAGCCTGAAGTAAATCCAAATATCATTGTTGAAAAAGAAGAATTTCGTTTTAACAGAAACATATTTATTGCTAATCAATTTCTAGCTGAGTATAACTGATGAAATATCGTCACTCTAATGGAGCTGTTGCCCCTCTGTCAATGATATTTGCATTTGTAAGCATGCTTTTAACTGTAGCTTATTTGGGAAATAGCTCAACCATAAATTATCAAGAAAGATTTAGATTTGCGGAAATAACTGCTCAATACATTGCTGAAGCAGGATTGAACAGAGAGGCAGCTGACTATTTACCCTATCTCTCTGGAGCAGACACTACTTTAGTGGGAGATATGGGTGTTGATTTTGGAGAGGACAATAACGGTAATTCTCTAGGTAGATATAAAAATGTTATATGTGGAACTCAGTATGTTGAGAGCTCAACCCGAAAAGAATTTTATGGACTTAGTACGGGAGAAGTGTCCTACGAATCACCCAATGGCAATGATATCATTGTGGAGCGAACAGCCTCTCTCATTATGTCTCCAACAGGATTTGAGGAGTTTATGTATTTTACAAACGATGAGAATCCTTTTGGTCCTAATGCGGGAGCCTATGTCAGTTTTGGAAATTCAGATGTATTGGAAGGGAGGGTACATACGAACAGTCCAACTATTACATTCAGTGAATATGGATGCCCTGATTTTCTAGGTAGATTGTCTGTAACAGAGCCGATCTCATATGAAGGAGATTCTTCTTGTATGGATGATATGGTTGATGAGGATGGTGAATCAATTATTGATACAGTCAGTTCAATAATATATCCACCAGATAATTCTGCTAATATTTTAAGGGCAAATGCAAAGCGAACGTTCACTGCAGATGATATGATTACTTTTACACCTCTTCTGCAGGATACTCTTATTATGACAGAATTGGAGTTTGAGGAAACTGGAGGATATTATGCGACCCAGTGGTGGTATCTAATGCCCCCGGTTTTAGCAGCACCTCCTGAAATTGATTTTATGTATGATGCAGTTACACCCGGGCAGCAGGTCGAAGATTTTTCTGTACAATTAATGGACGCAGATACATGGGAAGAAGCTTGGGACGATGTCACAGAGTATGATGGCGCAGATTTCTTAATTGTTGATGATACAGATATTGATGGAAATAATATTGGGACTTTTATGACTCAAGTCAATGCCGGAGATGAGATGATTTTAGAGTCTCATGTAAACAATAAAAAAGCTGTGTTTGTTGCAGCTAGTGACCCATTTAATTTTTTTAATAGATGGATTATAGCTCTTGAACCTGGTTCTATGAGCTATATCACATCTACGGGTGAAGGTTTTTTTCATGAGGAGGAATTATTCTTAACCTATGTGGGAGAAGAGGGTGCATTAAACACTGAAGTCCCATTTAATGCTTTCGAGTTTTTTCACAACCATCCAGATGATGGACAGTCAATGTGCAGCGCTGATGGATTTCATCATTTTGACTATCGATACTGGCTTTGTGATGATCGCTATGATTCTCAGGACTGTGTTGAAGAAGCAACCGATAAGTCCTATGTTTATTCAAGTCGTACATTTTATCCCTATACCGGACCAGAAGTTATTTATATTCAGGGTGGTCCAGTGATGGTTCGTGGAATAGTAAAAGGTCAATATACTGTAGTTACAGATGACTCGGTTGAATATAGAAGACACGATGATGCAACTATAATTGATCAAATATGGGGGAATATTTGGATCACAGGTGATATTGTTTATGAGGATTCATATTCAAACGGAGCTGTGATTGATCCTGAGGATGGCGGTACAAATAATGTATTAGGCTTGGTTGCGGGAGGTAACATTATTTTAGCAAATACAAGAGAGAACGGTGCGAGGAATAACTATCAGGGAGAAAATGTAAACGTAAATGCAGCCCTGATGGCACTCCATGGAGCTTTTATTTCACATTACTGGCAAAACTCCGTACAGTCCTCATTCTGTCCTACCTGTGCAATACCCAATAATTCTCAGCCCTGGTTTTCTTTAGGTGATGGAAGAGGAGGGCATAGAAATCCGGTTTTACCAGAATCTTCGAATGGGAACTATACAAATAACATTGATTTTAGAGGGACAATAAACCTCTGGGGTTCTATAGTCCAACAAGAAAGAGGGTACATGAAAAGGAATGCACCATGCTCAAATCCAATTCCTGGAGGAGATTGTTATACATCTGAAGATATTGGATATGATAAAAATTACAATTATGATTACAACTTAATTGATCGACCTCCACCATACTATCCAGATCAGAGTACAGTTGACGGTGCTATTGTATTGAGGTTAAAGTCTTATGGGTTGGTTGTAGGTGAGTGATTTTATTGCAATCATACAATTTGGATTTACTGTTTAATTTTAAAATAAAGGACAATTTTTTTTGTACATAGGACTAGATATTGGAAGGCAGGTTTTAAAGCTAGTAGCTTTAGAAAAGGTAAAAGCTGGTTATAAAATTATAAAAACTGCTCAGCGACTAATTCCTGAACAAAACCGTCCGTTTGACCCTGAGAAAATAGATTCCCCCATTCGTGTTATAGCAATTAAAGAATTGCTTAGACAAAACGGATTAAAGCCCAAAAGAGTGAAAAATCTAATAACGGGTATCAGCGGGACCAATTCATCAGTGAAACAGATTGCTACTATGGATATGTCAAAAGATGAACTGGCCTCTTCAATGAATTTTGAAGCGAGAAAGCATATTCCTATGGATGGGACAGATGCGGTTATTGATTATCAAATTCTGGGTTCCAATAGAAACGAAGTTGATAAAATTGATGTCGCGCTCATTGCCTGTACTAAACGGGTTTTGAGTAACCACTTAAGTATGGTAAAAGAAACAGGAATGAGGCCGTGGATAGTAGATGTAGAGCCAGTTGCTGTTATGAATGCTTTTCTTGCAACTGACGGCCTCCCTGATGAGGGGGTTGTAGTAATTTTAGATATTGGGGCTGTTACTTCGTCGTTGATCGTCTGGGGAAGTCAGGATATGTTTTTCACTAGAGACTTACCTGTTGGTGTTCATGACATGGTAAAAGATATTTCAAATAGAAAATCAATAGAGTATATAGAAGCTCAAGAAGAATTGTTACGTTCTGGAATAGATGCCTTCAAAAAATCCGAAGAAGTTTCTGGTATGATAGCAGTCACAGAAAGAACTGCGCTGGATAATTTTGTGGAAGATCTAAGACGCACACTTCGTTTTTATGCAAAGTCTTCAAATCAAAGTCATTTTACAGGAATTTATTTATCTGGCGGTGGGAGTTCCATTTCAGGTTTAGATACTATGATTCAGGATAAGCTTCAATTGAACACAGCGATTTATAATCCCTTCTCAGGTATGGAGAAGAAAGAAGATGTGGTTGAGGGAAATCCATCGCAATATGCGATTGCCACGGGATTGGCAGTAAGGGGGTGCAACGAATCATGAATAAACTGATTCTAATTAACCTCAATAAACAAAAAACTTCTGAATCATTAGCAATAAGAAACAAGGAGCGTATTCGTTGGACCTTATTTAGTTTGATAGTGAGTTTACTCTTGATTGGAAATGTAATTGTCTTTTATATCGGCTTCAACTATAACAATCTTATTTATCAGAAAAATCAGGAAATCAATCAGATAAAAGAAGAAATAAGCAGGCTGAGGGAGAAGGGAAAAAACTTATCTAAACAAGATATTTTAACCTTAGCGAAGCTTGAAAATAATAGATTTTTATGGGCTGAAAACCTTGAAAAACTGGGAAAAATGACTCCGGAGGATATGTCACTAACAGAATTAAAATTTAAGAAAAATAAATTTTACATCAAGGGTATCGCAACTACATACTCTGGTCAAAAAGATTTTGAACAGGTTGAAAGATTTATTCAATTGTTGAAATCAAATAAAGATTTTTCCGGTCACTTTACACGGCTAAGACTTATGAATCATGAATTGCTTAATGTAAGAGGTCAAGATATAGTCGCATTTGAGTTGGAAGCGCCGCTGGCAACTATTCCACCTATATCTCAGCAGATGAAAAAAACAAAATTTGCGGTAAAATCAAAAAAAATAGGAAATAGCTAGATGTTAAATCGAAATTCCCTATTATTTGGTATTACAATATTTTTGACACTTACGTTTTGGCTCGGTTTAAATTTTTTCATTGGAGCTAAACCATTAACACTGAAGCAATTGGAGATTAGACAAACCGATTTAAATGAGCAGTATATCAGTGCAAAAATACTTGCAGAAAAGCTGGACCAGGTTTATACACTTTTTTCAGAAAATTTAGCCTTGTCGATGGCAGACTCACTTGCTGAAGATTCATCGCTACCATTTTTGAAGACACTAACAGATATGATGACAAAAAATGATATTGTCATTAAAAAGATAAAACCAAGGTCCAGAGAAAAAATTGGAAATTATTATAGCTCACCCTATGAAATGACAATACGATGTAGTTACGAAAATTTAGGAAAATTTTTAGCTGAGATGGAAAAATCACCACGGCTTATTTCAGTAAATGAATTGTCTATTAAAAATGGCATTGAACGAATAAAGAGTAAAATTGAAGAAGAAGATTTGCTGAAGCAGGAAATAAATCTCCATATTTCGACACTGACTCTTATTAAATCTAAGACAAAGAATATTTCATGAGTGACCGTTCAAATACCGTTTGGGTCATTGTTTGTATTCTGGCGTTGATATCTATTTTATTTGCTGGTTTAAAATTATATCCAGTGCAAGCCAAATGGGACAAGGCTGTCATGCGTGCTCAAAATACAAAAATAGGGACAGACGTGGAGTTGGAAAATGTTATTAGCTTTCTTGAAGATAGACTGAGATATCGGTTGGATTACGAATTTTCTTTGGAAAAAGAACCAATGAGACTTACAAACGTGGTTTTTTTGACAGATGCAAGTGGAAAGAGAATTAGCGGAAAGAGAACATCAAAGGTTAAGGTAGGTCATGTTATAGATGGAAAAATTAAATATGCCGGAATTTTTTATAAAGGGCAACATTTTAATGTTACAGAAGGAGATTCGGTAGCTGGTGGCCGTGTAAAACAAATTGGTAAACTTGGAATTATTATTGAAAAGGACGGACAGGAAAAATTTTATGAAGTAGAAACCACTTCCCTCGACGTCAAAAAAAAGAAATTAGGTGAAAAATGAAAAATATCTTTATAAGTTGTTTAATTTTAATCACGATCTCTTTTTCTAAAAATGCAAAAACAATATCTGCAAAGGAAAAAGAAGAGCCAACGCTGGTCTCAGTTCACGCTGAGGATGCTTACTTGCCAGGTATACTTTCTATTTTGGCAAAAGAAAGCGGGTATAATATTGTCACGGACCCAAATGTTAATCAACAGGATAAAATTTCAATGCATTTGGATGATGTCCCAATTGAGCAAGCAATAAATTTGGTTGTTAGAGCAGTAGGTCTGAGCTATGAAATTGTTGGAAATTCTTTTTTAATTGCCGATCCTAAGAAACTAGAGGAAGAGGTTGGAATTACCTCACATGTCATAGACTTGAAGTATTCTGACGCTCAGGAAGTAAAATCACTTCTGCAAGATCTAACCAACCAGATTCAAGTGGATGTGTCTGGAAATAAACTGTTGGTAAATGCATCACCAAAGAAAATTGCTGAGATTGAAGAGGTTGTACGAAAGATAGATATACCTGCAATTCAAATATTATTGGAAACACGATTGATAGAAGTATCAATGGACCAGGATGAGAAAATGGGAATTGACTGGTCTAGATTAGCCAAATATACAACTATCCTTGCTGAGAACGCTTCTCCACCATTTGAAGGTGCCGGAAGTCTTGTCCCTGGAATAACTCAAACTGAGGGAGGGGATGGTACCGTTTCTGAACAGTTTTCACCATTACCCTCTGACCAAAAACCTACTCAAATGTATTTTGAACGAATTGGTTCAAGCGCGGGAGGCCCTCGTTTTAGCAGACAGATGACTGCCTTTGATATCACTCTAGATATGTTAATGAAAGATAACAAGGCTGATATCTTAGCAGATTCAAAATTAGTTACACTAAATGGTAGAGAAGCAGAAATCAAAATGGTAGACATAGTACCATACATTTTGAGTTCCGGAGGAGTTGGAGGTCAAGTTCAGGTGCAACGTGAAGAAGTAGGGATAAAGCTTACTGTACTTCCCACCGTTAATACGGATGGTGATATTACTGTTCGTGTAGAACCTGAGGTAGCATCTATTTTTGAATTTATTGGTCCCAATAGGAATATCCCTCGAGTAAAAAGCAGGTCATCATCTACGACAATTCGTGTCCGTGATGGTGAGACTATTATACTTGGAGGATTGATAAGTAAGGATAAAAAAAATACGGTTTATAGATTTCCACTTCTTCATAAAATTCCTTGGCTCGGTAAAAAATTATTTACCAGTACCGATATTGTTGATAGAAAAACAGATTTGATTATTCAGATAACTCCTTCGGTAGTTGTTGATAATATTAGTGGTATCGCTAAGGGTGAAGATATGATTGAAATTGAAAAATCTATTTTTATCGATGAAGAGGATGGCTCACCTAATGAAGAAGGAGACAAAGAGTAAATCATGAAAATAATAAAATTATTCCCAATCATTTTTCTTTCTGCAATTGCGGTATTTCACCTTAGCTGTGATGATAGAACACCCACTGAAGACGCCTCTTCAGATTATACATTAACGATGACGACACAACCAGTAGCAGGTAACAATTATTCAGGAGAGAATGTTGGCGAGGATATAATGGGAGATCTTGTCACAACTAAGATCTCTGCTACTATAAAGGATAAAAATGGAAATGGTATAGAAAATGCTTTAATCTCTTTTTCATCAAAAAAGGATAACACTCCTTACGGAGAGATAGAACCACAGTCTGGAAATACAGATGTAAATGGTCAAATAACAGTTTTATTTAAAGACCCTGGAAATGAGGCAGCCTATGGCGAGTCAAAGGCAGTCTTAAAAGCAGAATATGCTCAAAATACAAGTATATATTCGCAGTCTCTAATTGATGTTTTTCCTGATACAATAATATGGCCTTATTCACTTGCTATCACTTCTGGTGATGACCAGATTTTCAAAACTACTTCCCCGCAAACGACAACTTTGACTATCTATGTGTACAATAAGTTGAGCAACCCTGTAAAATCTGTCCCTGTTGATCTTACTACAACCATTGGATCTTTTGGAGATGCTAAACAAAAAAATTACTCAGTAGTTACAGATGAGCTTGGAAGAGGAACTATAATGTTTAATCACAATGATGAGCTTGGATTAGCAACTATTTCAGCAAGCTATTCTCATGAAGGATTAGATGGAACTAGATCAGATACAACACAGGTTTTAATAGGGACAAATTATGATATCACCCTGTCTCGCTATCCGGTTTCTCAGGATAGTCTTGGAAACTGGTTAATTGTAGGTGAAGATGTCGTTGGAAATAAGTCAATTACTCGTTTGGTTGCAACTATAACTGATAACTCAGGAAATCCAATTCAAGGAGAAGAAGTTCTTTTTACCGCAGAAGCTCAAGGTATAAATGTTGGGAACATAACGACTCAAACAAATATAACCAATTCTCAGGGTCAGGTATTTGCTTATTTTGATGATAACCAAAATATTTATCAGGATTTAGGAGAAACAGAAGATTTTGAAGGAGTAACCTGTACAGCATACGTCGGAGATATTACAGGCGAATCTCAGGCTGTACAATTTAGTGTGTTCAGTGAATCTGTGTGGCCCTATCAGCTAAGTTTAAATACAGATTTAAACGAAATTACCCTAGATAATGGTGCGACCTATGCTACCTTAAATGGAAGATTACTAAATGGGCTATCTCAACCAGTTAACAATGTCATAATCTCATTTACATCAAATAGGGGGTTTTTAAATTCTCAGATAACTACGGATTCAAATGGAGATTACACATTGGTTTTTCGTGACCTAGGGGAGCCGTCTGATATAGGGTTGGCAACTATAGCAGCAAGCTTCAATCATCCTGGGTTTAATTCTAAAATTGAAGAGTTTGAGTATATCTCAATAGTCACAAACTACACAATGACGCTAGAGAAATATCCTGTCTCTTTAAACGAAAGCGGAAACCCAGTTTTGGTTGGTGAAGATGTTGCTGGTACTAGTGCTCAAACTCAAATAGTTGTAACTATAGCTGATCAAGCTGGAAATTTCATTGGAGGACAAACAGTTTTTTTTAGTGCTAACGTTTTAGGTAACCAAGATGTAGGCTCTTTTGATTCCTCAGTATATATCACAAACAGTCAGGGTAAAGTTTTTGCATATTTTTTGGATGATGGTAATGTTTATCAAGATCAATCTGGTACAGAGGATTTTGAAGGAGTTATTGTAAACGCATACCTTGGTGATGAGACTGGAGAAAATCAATCGGTATCATTTAGTGTGTTTGACCCAGATGATGTTTGGCCATATCAACTAACGCTAAATACAGATGTGGAAGAAATTACATTAGATAATGGGACAACCATGGCTGCAATTTCGGGTCGATTATTGAATGGTATGAATAACGCAGTGAGCAATGTGACTTTATCATTTATGGCTGACAGAGGGTTTATAAATTCTCAGGTAACGACTGATTCTATAGGTGATTATAGTTTGTCATTTCAAGATTTAGGAGAGCCGACCGATGTCGGACTAGCTACAATCTCTGGAAGTTATTCCCATCCTGGATTTGATTCGACTATCACTGAATTGGAGTATGTTTCTATTGTTACAAATTATACGCTCTCACTAGAAAGTTACTCCGTTTCATTAAATGAATCTGGGAACTCTGTATTAGTTGGAGAAGATTTAGCAGGAGATAACGCTAGAACAAGAATTGTTGCAACTGTAACAGATGCTTCTGAAAACCCAGTGGAAGGACAAAACCTGGTTTTTACTGCCGATGTCTTAGAAAATAGTGATGTAGGTACATTTGAAGCAGGCAGTTTTATTACTGATGAGTTAGGCAAAGTGTATGTTTACTTTTTAGACAATGGTAATGTTTATCAAGATCAAGCAGGGACCCAGGATTATGAGGGGGTAACCATAAGAGCCTATATTGGAGATGAAACGGGTGAAAATGAATCTGTAAGCTTTAGTGTGTTTGATGAGACTGTAGTTTGGCCCTACCAATTGAATTTGAATACTAATATAGATGAAATCACTCTTGATAATGGCCAGACTGTAGCAACTATCACTGGTGAATTAATCAATAATTTAAACTACCCCGTGCGAGATGTAACCCTGTATCTAAGCACAGATAAAGGGTTTATTCTACCTGAAATCTCCACCGATTCCACTGGTATCATTTCAACGGATTTTAGAGACCAAGGGAATCAAGATGATGTTGGAATGGCAAATATTTATTGTCGGTATTCTCACCCTGGATTATCACCTGAAATTGTGGATTCAGTACAGGTTTTTATAACGACGCATTATTCTATAACATTAGAGCAGCTTCCGGTTGCAGTTGATGAAAATGGGAATAATTTCATTGTGGGTGAAGATGTCGCGGGTGATCAGGCAAAAACACTTTTAATTGCTACAGTAGCGGACACAGCGGGAACGGCTGTTCCGGGAGTTTCATTAAACTTTCATGTAACTGATGAAAATGGCGAAGACTTGGGTTCGGTGGAATACCTCAATCAATCTTCAGATGGAGATGGAAGAGTGCAAGCATTATTTTCAGATGATGGTGCTACGCATGTGGATATTCCTGGTTCTCCTTCATTTGAAGGTGTGACAGTAAAAGTTATTTATGGTGGGGAAGAGTATCAGTCCGTTCAGTTTAATGTTTACGACCCCAATGATGTATGGCCCTACAGTTTATTTCTGACTACTAATACAGATATCATTCAATTGGATGCAGGCCAGACTCAAGCAACAATTGTTGCACGTTTGCTCAACGGGTTATCTGATCCGGTGAAACAGGCTCAGTTAACCTATGAAGCGTCTCTGGGATTTATTTCCTCTTTTGGTGAGACAGACACTACGGGTGTAGATACAGTATTTTTTCAGGATTTAGGTAACCCTGATGAGGTAGGGATTTCTGATATTTTTTCCGGTTACTCGCATCCAGGTTTTACAGAGCAGATTGTATCAAATACTTTGAATATCTCAATTGAGGATACTACTTTTGAGACCTGCGCTTATGTTACAATACCACCAACAGCCATTGGTGAGATCATGGTCACTGGAGGTGGTGGAATTGAATCAACTATACTCTCTGCTGAAGTATTTGATGATGATGGGATATTAATTGACACACCTACAGAAGTTCAATTTGTGCTTGGTCCAAATATTCCTTCGGGAGCTCATTTAGAGAATGCATCTTCATCTGATACAGTATCGGCCTTCACAAATAATGGAGTTGCTACGGTTTCATTGAACAGTGGTACAGCTCCTGGACCGGTTCGATTAACGGCCATTGTTCAATGTGATAGCATAGAATACTCTGCAGTGGCTGTACCGGTCATAATAGTCACTGGACCTCCACATTATATAGAAGCGGAGTGGGATCCCTCAAGTACAGAACCAATAGGTGGGGGAATGTTTCGTGTGGAGTGTGCGGCACTGGTATATGATAGACATTACAATCCTGTAGAAGATTCAACTCATGTGTATTGGTCAATTGAACAGGTTTTACCCTGTGAGACACCAGATGTGTCCATCAGCGGTACGAGCCTTACCTATAATGCTAATCTTCAAAATAATCAGTATCATGGAATTGCTTATACGGACTTGTACTATTCCTCCAATGGAGTGGGTGATGAAGTGAAAGTGGTTGCATATACTTGGGGTGATGATTTAAATGGTGATGGTGTTCTTGGAGATTCTGTGGGTACATATATCAATGATGGTGAAGGAGGTGTAGTTGGTTTACCTTATATCAATGGTGGGAACGCAGCGGTAACCATTACAACTAGCACAACTGCCCATGATTTTACATTGCCATTTCAGACAGACTCAGTTCTAGTTATGGTGTCTGTTGGAGTATATGATTATTATGGAAATGAGGTTATAAATGTTCCCGTTTCATTTAGCGGAATCGGTGTTACAAATTGGTTTGAGGTAGGCTTTGAAGCTTTTGAAGATGTAGGAATTGAGGGTTATGGCGAAGGAGATGGATGTTTTACATGGAGAGATTTTGGAGCTGATGGTGAATCAGAGACTCTGGACTGCGGTGAGGGAGATTATGACCATAACTCTTTTGATGAAGATGGCAATATTCGGCACTGGCCTCACTATGATAATGAGCTCTCAGAACCGTTTTATGACTGCGGAATTGATGGATTATGTCCTGATGACTCAGGATACCCAGGCCCAGATGCTGGAGAAGGCGATGGAACTTGGACCAGAGGCGAACTATTCTTGGATCAAAATTTAAATGGCGAGTATGACGAGGGAGAAATATTTAATGATGATGGGCAAGATGGTATTCCTGATACAGATGATTATGGTGAAGGGGATGGTATCTGTCAGCCTGGTGAACAATATTTTGATACCGATGGAAATGGGTTTTGGGATGCCGGTGAGCCATTTGATGATTGTGGTTTTGACGGTTTGTGTCCGGAAGATGCAGGATACCCAGGCCCAGATGCTGGAGAAGGCGATGGACAATGGTATGGCTATCACATGGAGGGATGTGGATATCCTGATGTTAGAGTTAGAACGGATGAGAGCGGTGTTGCTAGAGTTCTTGCAAACCTTCCAAAAGAGCTGTGTACATTTGCAGGTCTGTCAGATGTAGGTGATTTTACATTCTGCACTTATAATCAATATACCGCAACCATTAATGCAACCCTTGCAATCCCTGTTATCACTCCAGGAGACCCTGTGAATATTGAATTATCTAGAACACCGTTTGAGGCAGACGATGATGCCGGGAACTGTTTTGAATGATGACAACACAATTTAATCCACAATTCCAACGAATCGGTGAAATCCTAATTCATTTAGGTAAAATCAGCGATAGTCAGTTACAAGAAGCGCTAGTTGAGCAGAAGAACACAAAAGAAAAACTGGGTTTAATCTTAATAAATAGTGGAGTAATTACTGAGGATGATTTGGTAACTGTGTATTCCATGCAGTTGGGATATAAAAAAGCAGAAAAAGATATGCTTTTTAATGTAGAGCAGGATGCAGCAGCTTTGGTTCCTGAAGAATTTGCAAGACAAAATGTAGTTTTAGCTCTGTCAAAATCAGATTCTTCCATAGTTGTTGCAATGGAAGATCCTGAGGATATTACCTGTATTGATTCCTTGAAACGTCTAACTGGATTAAATCCAGAGATTCTTGTTGCAGGACCGACATCTCTTGAGAAGGCACTGGATGAGGTCTACGGTGAAATTAAAAAAACCGGAGAAGTACAGGAAGTTATTGAAGGAATTAAAGTTATATCCGGTGATGAAGATCATCAGGAAGAAGTTGATCTCTCCCCTGAAAGTGCGGATACTGAAGATGCTCCAATTGTTAAACTAGTAAATATGATTTTGCAAGAATCAATAAAGGAAAGAGCAACAGACGTTCACATTGAACCAATGGATGATAAGGTTATAGTAAGAATTAGGATTGATGGTGTTTTACAAATCATAATGACTCCTCCTATTAGCTCACTCAGCGGACTGGTTACTAGAATAAAAATATTATCTAAACTAAACATCGCTGAGAAACGGTTAACTCAAGATGGTAGATTTACCATTAAAACAACTGAAAAGGAAATTGATGTTCGTGTATCCATTCTGCCGACGGTTTATGGTGAAAAAATTGTCATGAGATTGTTAGATAAGACAGGCTTTGATTTTAATTTAAAATCGCTGGGTTTTGATCCTGATATGTATAAAATTTTCAAAAAGGTAATTTCACAGCCCTATGGCATGGTCATTGTATCTGGTCCAACAGGTAGTGGGAAATCGACATCTCTATATGCATCACTTAAAGAAATAAAATCTGAAGGTATAAATATTACAACTGTGGAAGATCCAGTTGAATATCAACTTGAAGGTATTAGTCAGGTCCAGGTGTTCGAGGATATCGGGTTGACATTTTCCTCCTCTCTTCGTTCAATCTTAAGGCAGGACCCCGATGTACTTTTGATTGGAGAAATACGTGATGCTGAGACCGCTGATATTGCTGTAAAGTTTTCACTAACGGGACATCTTGTCTTTTCTACTGTTCATGCAAATGATGCCTCATCTACCATTACACGTCTCCTGGATATCGGAATTCCTCCTTTCCTCGTAGGTTCATGTGTGAATCTAGTCATGGCACAGCGCTTGGTCAGGCGGTTGTGTAAAGATTGTTGTGAAAAATATGATCCTTCAGAGCAGGAGCTTTACGTGGTAGGATTGGATAAAAAACGATTAAGTGGAGAAAAGCTAAGTAAACCGAAGGGATGCAGGAAATGTAGAAATACAGGCTACAAGGGTAGAACTGCAATATTCGAAATAATTCCTATGACTCGAGAAATTCGAAAATTGATTTTTAATAAGTCCAATGAAGATGATATAAGAACGAAAGCTCTGGAACAGGGAATGATCTCTTTGAGAGAGAGTGGACTAAGGAAAGTTCTTGATGGAACCACTTCAATTCAGGAAATAATGAGGTCTACCGTAGAAGACCTTTAATGGCAGTATTTCAATATATAGTAAAGGATGATGGAGGGAATCGAAAAGAAGGCCAGATATCTGCTTCCACTTTAGATAACGCAATCCAGAAACTAACGAATCAGGAGCAGGTTATTATTAGAATAAAGGAACAGGATACCACCTGGGATTTTCTTGGACCTTTTTTAGATGAAATAAATCTGTCAGTGGAAAAGATGAAACATCGGATACCCTTGGGAAATCTGGTTTTTTTTACTCGACAATTGGCCACCATGTTTTCTGCAGGGCTGACCCTGGAGAGAGCAATCCATGGATTGGCAGTTGAAGAGAAACATTCCCGCCTGAAAAAAGTGTTAACTAAAGTTGCAGAAAATATTCGAAAGGGTTTGAATTTGTCTGAAGCGTTAAGTCGCCATCCAGGGGTTTTTAGTAATTTATATATTGCCTTGACAAAAGCTGGAGAAGTGAGCGGAAACTTAAATGAGATCCTTGACCAATTAGCAACTTATTTAGAAAATTTAGATGATACCCGCCGTAAGGTTAGGTCCGCTATGACCTATCCAATCTTCATGATGGTCTTCATGATTATGATGGTATCTGCTATGTTTATATGGATTATTCCAAAGTTTTCTGATGTCTATGCTCAACTGGGAGCAAATTTACCCGCTGCCACAAGAACTCTTGTAGGGATGAGCCAATGGATGAGCGCAAATTTTGGTTCAATTTTATTCTTTTCACTACTAACATTATTAGGAATATGGCTCATATCAAAAACAAAAAAAGGCGGCTTTATTATTGATTCTATCAAATTAAAATTTCCTATATTTGGCTCACTGATTAATCAAGCGATTTTAAATAAATTTTGTAAGACATTTGGGATTCTAATTGGTGCAGGTGTCCCTGTTTTAGATTCCACAAAGTTATTAAGTAAGGTAGTTGATAACCGGGTATTTGAAGAAGCAACCAATGAGGCTTCTAATTATATACGGGAAGGATACAACATCAGCACCGCTCTGAGAAGAACCGAACTGTTTCCTCCCATTATGCTTCAACTTGCATCCACAGGTGAAGAAACCGGTGAGCTAGATAGCCTGCTGGATAGAGCTGCAGATTATTATTATAAGCAGGTGACCGCTTTGGTGGAAAGGATGACAACTCTGATTGAGCCTCTGTTAATTTTGGCAGTTGGAGTCGTTATTGCTATTATGGTTGTCATTACCTACCTTCCTGTATTCCACTTAGGAGCTGCTTTACAGTCTGGTCTTTGATGGACTGGTTGGTCTTTGTACCGATATTTATTCTGGGAACGATTCTCGGTAGCTTTTTAAATGTATTGATTTATCGCATTCCCGAAGGGCTCTCAATATTTTTTCCGCGATCATTTTGTCCTAACTGTAGAAATACTATCCCATTTTACAGAAACATTCCTGTTCTCACTTATATATTGCAAGCAGGAAAAAGGAGCTGTTGTGATGGAAATATTCCTGTTCAATATCCTATAGTTGAATTTATATCTGGTGTGATTTGGGGGTGGTCTTTTTCAAATTTTTATTTGCAAGAGGCATTGTTTTTATCGCTGCTTATTTCTTTATTGCTAGTTATAGCTTGGATAGATTATCAGCAAATGATCATCCCGTTAAATATGATTTTAGCAAGTGGACTTTTGGTAATCATCGCGATGGGTTTTAAAATTTTACCACTTCAGGAATCAATCATTGGAAGTCTAGTTGGACCTATTTCATTTGGAGGAGTATTGGGTCTGACATATTTAGTTTCAAAACGGCAAGGAATGGGAACTGGAGATATTCAGCTCAGTGCTGTATTAGGGGGGTGGCAGGGACCGATAAATATCATTCTAATTTTTTTTATTGCCAGTATATTAAGTCTATTAAGCTGGTTTTCAATCTCACTTTTCATGGGGTTTGATAAAGACAGAGCATTGCCATTTGCACCTTTTTTGGTTCTATCGTCAATTACTATTTACCTCTTAGAGTTTTATTTTAGAGTTAATTTTCTTACATTTATAATTAAATAAAAAAGTTTATTTTTTATATCCTAAAAAGAGCTTGAGGTTATTGGTGGCCTGGAGAATATTTTATGCCAAAAGAAATAGAATTTAAAATATATTACTATGAGAAAGATCCTTTAAAATCAGATAAAATATTTTAGGGTTAATTAGTTTTCTGAAGAAATAATTATAACTCCTGTTTGGCTTGTCCTGAGCCAAAAGGATTTCCCAGGTTCCAGTGTATTAACTTGAAAATAAGTTTCATCAAAACCAAAAAAAGTGTCTGGAATAATTATATTCCCTGGGTCGTCAATGAAATTCACATCAACTTGATTTGAAATACCTGAAATGAGATTCCAGCCTTCGGTAAGGTTAAGTGAAAGCCAATTCACAGGAACACCTTCCAGTACTGATACTCCATCAGATTGAAAACGAAGCCAGTATCCTGTACCAGGAATCATTGATTCTGAGAGTGTGTATGCTCCGTCAAACGAAAAAAGGGTTCCCTCAATAGATTCAGGAAAATGTATATTTGGTGAGCCATCCGTAACAAAGTAAGGAAGCCCTACCAAATTCCAACCGGAATTATGATTAATATCAATTGTAGTTGTATTGCTAAAATAAATTTCCAAGTGAATGTACTGAAGCTCCCAATCAGGTATGTATACCCAGATAATGGAATCTTGAATTGAATAGCTTAAGGAAGGAAGAAAATCATCCATTTCACCATGGACAGTAATATAATCAATTAAATTTATATCTTCTCCTGTTAGTCCTAAGTAGAAGTTTTGTATTTCCTCTGGGGTATGATTTTCAATTGTTAAATTATACAATTGTTCATTAAAAGAGATTGAGTTGTGGAAAATTAATGAATCGCTATTTGAAAATTTGTATAAATCAAACATTGTATTCGAAAAATTCCGTGAACAATGCAGTTGAATAAATTGGTTTCCCTCTATTTTATTTGCTGCCTCAGCCCAATAAGCCCTTGACGGTTCATCCAAGTTAACTCTCACATCCAGTGGTTCGAAAACTAATTCAAATTGTTCGAGCCAATTACAAGTATGGTTCTCATCCATTATGCTAAAACCGTGCCCCCCACTTGGATTGGATTCAATCCACATGTTTTCATTATATCCTAAAAGTAAATTATATAAATCTTCTGCGTGATATCGGTGCGGCTCAGAAGCTCCAAAGTCAAGATAGAGAGGGGTATATTGTAGGTTTAAATGCATACTTTGAGTAGAATCAGCAAAATACACTGCTGAATTTCGATGATACTCGAATGGAACTTCTTCCGGTGTTCCCCCAAACCATTGTATCATACTGTTGTTGCCATCCATTTCATAATACCGCCTTTCGCAATCTAAGATTCCTGAGCCGGAAGCTGTTGCAGCAATCATAGGGTAGTTTGGGTCTAGATGGTTATTTGCATAGATTGCACCAGCAGCACCTCCCATCGAACCACCCACCATGTAAATTCTGTTTGAATCAATTAAGTAGTTATTTTGAAGCCAAATTATAGCCCATTCTACAAATTCTTGGGCCATCTGGTGATTATAGTTATTTGGAGAGCCTCCGTAGGGTGATAAAAAAATCCATCCTCGTAGATTGGCCTCCTCATCAAATTCCGTAAAATAGCTAGAGTTTTCATTGCCTCCCCATTGGTGGAAAGCAACTAAGAGAGGAACGGGTTCAACACCTAAATAATTAAACGGAATTTGATAGGAAAAAACATCTAGTGTATCTCCATTCATTACAACATATTCTGTATGAATAGTTTGAGCATTGACAATTCCCACATAAAAAAGTATAAGGTGAGCAATTTTAAAATTTATCAATTTCATATTAAATATTGAATTTGGTTTAAATTAATGAGCTTATCGTCTAAAAATATAGACAATTTGGGAATAATACGACACCTAAAATTGTCTAACATAATTGTAATGAAAAAATACAGTTAATTTCATAGCAAAATAGAATTTAACCTTAATGTAACTGTTAGAAGGAAAATAATGAGAAATAAAATATTAATATCAGGGTTATGCTTGTTCAATCTTTTGGTTGCACAGTTCACTCTTCAACAAGAATCTAATAACCAAACAGTTATCCAATTTTATCACAGTGAAATTAGTTTTGAGTCTCAAGGTGAATATACAAAGCTGATTCCTTCTAATGGAGGAACCACAACAGACTATGGCCAACCGGAGCTGCCCCTATTTTCAACTCTGATCCAGGTTTCTAAAGATAAAGAGTATTCAGTTTCTTTCAATATAATTTCTTCTCATATAATTGATAATATCAAAGTCTTTCCATTTCAGAATAAGGACAAGACTGAAGCACCGGGATTCATTAAATACAAGGACGCCTCATTTTATATAGAGGATACAGTTTATCCTGAGTCTATACTTAAGGTGTCAGATCGATTGGTAATGCGTGATTTGGAATTACTAAATATAAGTGTCGTCCCATATAGATATAAC
>CAXRJK010000020.1:0-16004 GCA_964230865.1 Winogradskyella sp. | reverse complement strand
CAGAGAGGTCAAATCGAATAAAGGGATCCATATATTTTTCAACAGTTATTGAATTCCAGTATTCATCATATTCAGTTACAGTGTAAGATCTTTTTCCATAAAAATATATTAGACCTTTCAATAAAAATTTTTTATAAGGAATCTTTACATTTAAAAATCCTTGGAAAGATGGAATGTAAGATAAAGGAGTTCCCGAATTTAGATCTTTAGTTTTTTGATAATTTATATTCCAATCAAGTTTAAATGGGAGCAGGTTTAATCTATATTCACCAGATATAACTAGAGATGTCCTTTGAGTAGAAGCAATGTTTTTTGGTGACCATAATCCATCCTCATTTTCATTCCATTGGATTAAATTCTTAGTTTTGCGGTCTGTAAAACGGATTACTAATTTATTATCATTTAAAAATATTTTAGTCCAATCTAGAGATTTAATATGACTATACTCAGGATCCAAGTTCGAGTTTCCTACATCAGGCCAATAAAGGTCGTTTATAGTTGGTTCCCTATAGGCGTTTCCTGCAGAAATTTGAAAATTGCTATTAACACCTGTTTGAATAGTCGCTCTAAGATCATTCGTTAATTTTTTATGAAGTCCTATTGAATGATCATATCGTAAAGTGGGTGTGAATTTTAATTTTTTTGATGGTGTCCAAGAACCCCGTGTCACAAACGAATGGAGCGAGCGAGTATGATTGCCTACATCTGTGCTGGTAATGGTTTCGTTTTTATATTTATACAATGTTTGTGTCAATACAGTTGGATTGATTCTATGTACCCAATTCAATTTAACTACTTTGTTTCCCGGTTCATGTTTACTATGTATTGGCCAATCTGGATTTTTATCATCATATAACTGAATATTTTTTGTACCTGAGAGAGTTAATCCAAAATAACCTCGATTATTCAGATGGATTGCACTTAGTTTAGCGATAGTATGTTTATCTTCTCGTCTAGCATGTGGAGTTAGCCAAGCCTCTGAACCCGCTATACCTCTCTCTGTGATTGTAGTCAATAATAGTGCATATAGTTGTAAATGATTATTTATTTGCAAGTCGGAACTTATCATACCATAATTTTGATTCATGTCATTATTCCTTCTCTCTATACTTCCATTAGAACGATCAATTAAAAAGTTTCCGTCATCTTTTGATCTCCCTGCAGTTATTGAAAGTTTTAAGGGATTCTCCATGAGTGAAAATGTAAACTGTGTTAGCTTGTATCCAAAGCTTCCAGAAGAAATTTTAACTTCATTTTTTTTATTGGATGGACTAGTTAGATTAACTGCTGCATCTATGACACCTGAACCAAAATATACTCCCGGAATTGAATATAGTGTCCCTGTTTGTATTAATCCTTGTGGAATTAATGTTAAATCTGTACCACCATTTTGAGGATCAGTCATTGAAACGTTTTCAAACAGAATTTTAGTATGTACCGACTTTCCACCATCAAAATAAAATGTTTGATTTCCTGCTCTACCTCCATAATTATTCCATCCTAAACCAGGGAAAACTCCTGGAATAAATTCAGAGTTCAGAGTTACAGTTTTATCAGGGATGTCAAAAGGGTGTTTTAATTTTTCAACTGTTACTAAAGGTAATGGTATTATTTTTGGTTTGAGTTCAATATAATGGAAATTAGATTCAGTAAGAATAAAATACTTTTCTTTATATCCGACTCTGTTCACCACTAATGTATCACCCATCTCCGCACTAAAATTATAATTGAAGAATCCGTTAGTATTTGATGTTGTCCAATTGATTTTGCTTTTGTCCGTAACAGAAGCATATGCTACAGGTTCTCCATGGGACGAGTATATAATACCACTTTGTAAGTTTGCCCATAAAATACCACAAAACAAAAATATAAGGACTGCAATCATTTTATTGGAAACAAACATTGCATCTCTAGTCTTATAACTAAGAGAGGGGAAAAAATAGAAGTAACTCATTTCAAAACCTTTATCCCGAAAGTATGAAAAATACCTGAAGCTTAGGTTTCCTGACTTTCGCCTCTATGGATTGTCCGCCTTCTCATTCCTCAAAATAGGAATAATGGCTTTTTGGAGTTTCCTATGCGATTACAGTAGCGGGGACTGTGCTGGATTCCAACCAGCTTCCCTACAGCATTCAGCTAAAATACAATTTAAACTGTATTAGAAATTTATGTGGGTTCCCTAAGTTAATTCAAATGAAAATATTATTTCTTTGTCCTTGGTCAAATCTATATAAAAGAGATATGACATCAAATAATCATTAACGATACCCATTGTCTGATTATAATCATTAAAAATTAGGTCCAGTATGAGTTCCGGTTATTTTGGTGGTGAGGTAACTAAATGCATCTTCCACTGAATCACAAATTTTAAATAATTTGAGGTCTTTTTTTGAAATAGTTCCTATCTTCACAAGATAATCCCACTGAACAACATTTTCCCAGAATTCTTTTCCATATAGAACAATTGGAATAGTTTTTTTTATTTTTTTTGTTTGAATTAATGTCAGAATTTCAAATAATTCGTCCATTGTACCGAATCCTCCTGGAAAGGCTACAAGTGCCTTTGCCAGATAAGCCATCCAGAATTTTCGCATAAAGAAATAGTGAAAATTAATATCTAGGTCAGGAGTGATCCATTTATTTCCGGATTGTTCATGCGGTAAGGTTATATTTAACCCAATAGCTAGACCTTTTGCCTCAGATGCTCCACGATTTGCAGCTTCCATGATTCCTGGTCCTCCACCTGAAGTGATGATATATCGATGCTTAGTTTTTTTTAACTTTTTACTCCATTGAGTAAGGATTTTAGCAAGATATTTAGCATCATCATAATACCTACTCATTATCAAATTATTTTCAAGTTGATTCTTTTTTTGTTGTGAGGAATTTTTTGAAATTGATTTTAACTCTTTTTTTGAATCTTCTAGAGATTTAATTCTAGCGCTTCCAAAAAATACAATTGTATCTTCAATATGGTTTCGAATAAATCTATTCTGAGGACCTAGGTATTCAGCGGCAATGCGAATACTTCTAGCATTAGGACTCGAAAGAAATTCGGAATTCAGATAAAATGGGTTTTCATTTTTATTCATTGTCGTAAATCCTCTATACATTTAAAGGGTTCAAAAATAATATGGAAATATCCAGTAAAAAAGATTTCATCTAGTTTTTTTAATGAATTTCAACTTAAAAAATCAATAATTTGAATAGATTTATATGGAATAATATTTAGGGATTTTTAGAAAAAACCCTTCAAACCATGAAATTTTAACTTTACTTGTAAATTATAATTCCGTACTGGCAGATTAGAAAGATGAATTAATGGTGTAATATTATTTCATTCGGTAATATCAATATTATAATCTTATTGAAATTAATCCAAAAATAGTATCATGGATTGATTGGTATTTAGTCAGTTGTAGGGCATTAGAGAATCTCCTAATTTCCCTTCTCTAATTTTATAGAAAATTGATTAAGATAGCTCCCTCCATCCTATCAGCAGATTTTTCAGATCTTCGTTCTGGGTTAGATATATGCATGGCTGGTTCAGCAGATTATATTCATATTGATGTCATGGATAACCATTTTGTACCCAATTTGACAATTGGTCCAGTTGTGGTCAAATCAATCAGACCATTTTCAAAATCCTATTTTGATGTCCATCTAATGGTTACGGACCCTCAAAAATTACTGAATCCTTTTGTCGATTCTGGTGCAGATGGAATAACATTTCATATAGAAGCTATCAAGGACCCTGGAGATATGTGTGATCAAATAAGATCAACTGGCGTAGATGTAGGTATTTCCCTTAAACCCTCTACGTCTATCGAAAATATTATTCCTTTTTTGGACAAGGTTGACCGAGTTTTAATTATGAGTGTTGAGCCAGGGTTTGGTGGGCAAAATTTTATAGACTCGTCTATAGAAAAAATTAAATCTCTTGACAAGATACTTAATAAATATAATTTAGAAAAAGTGGAGATTGAAGTTGATGGTGGAATAAAATTGGAAAATGCGAATGATGTGATCAGTGCAGGTGCAGATGCATTAGTTGTGGGTTCGGGGATATTTAAAAGTGAAGATCCTGTTAATCAAATTATTAAGTTTAAGGACCTTGCCAGACTATGATATCTTATAGAGAAATTGATTCGTTTTCAGAATGGAGCAAAGAAGATAAAGATATATTCTCAATAAGAGTTTTGAAAGGAATTATTCTAGATGCTATTAGAAAAGCAAATTCAGGTCATTCCGGTGGACCACTTTCTTCTATTGATTTCGCTTATATTTTATTTTCAGAGTTTTTAAAATTTGACCCAGATGATCCAAATTGGTTTAATAGAGATAGATTTGTCCTTTCAGCAGGACATGAGTCTATGCTTTTATACACATTGCTCAGGTTGATAGGTTGGGTATCTACAGATGATCTAAAGCAATTTCGTCAGCTCCATAGTCAAACGCCAGGTCACCCTGAGATTCATATCCCTGGAGTGGAAGCAACCACAGGACCTTTAGGTCAAGGAGTAGGTATGGGTATCGGTATGGCAGTCGGGGAAAGTATATATAAAAATATTTGTAAAGTCCAAACGGGTAATGATTCAGGATTTTTATCCCATAAAACTTATATATTGTGCAGTGATGGAGATATGCAGGAACCTGTCAGTTTAGGTGCAGCATCTTTAGCAGGGCATTGGCAGTTAAAGAACCTTACTATGTTCTATGATGCCAATGATGCTCAAATATCTGGTAAGACTGAGCGGGTTGATACTACCGATTATAGGATGGTTTTTGAAGGATTTGGATGGCATGTGCAGAAAATAGATGGTCATAATCATATGGAAATTAGAGATGCGATTCAAAAAGCTCATATAATTAATAAACCCAGTCTAATTATAGGAAAAACCCGGATAGCAAATGAAACTGCAACAATGGAAGGCGATCATGAGACGCATGGAATGCCCTTGCCTTTTAATGAAATTGATGAAACCAAAGATAAATTAGGGTTGCCACAAGGAAAATTTTATTTGCCAGATGAAGTAGTACATTATTTTCGCGGTAGATTTCCTAAGTTGAGAAAAAAAAGGTTAGCGTGGGAAGAAATGTTGAGTTCAGCTATTAAGGATGATTCATTTAAACGATTTTGGGATATGACCATAAATCACAATTTACCTAACTTGGATTACCCTGAGTTTGGGCAAGATTCCAAATTAGCAACTAGAAAAGCTTTCGGAATTACATTAGATACATTCGCTTCTCAAATTTCTCATTTGGTGGGAGGTTCGGCAGACTTGGAGCCTTCCAATTATACATCTAATTTTGCAAATACTTATGGAGATTTTTCTAAGTTAGAGCCGAGTGGAAGAAATCTTGCATTTGGAGTTCGGGAGTTTTCAATGAGTACTATTTGCAATGGACTTTCTTTACATAAAGGGCTAATTCCCTTCTGTGGAACATTTCTTGTTTTTTCTGATTATTCAAAGCCCGCGATTCGATTATCAGCAATACAAAGTTTAAATGTAATTTATGAATTTACCCATGACTCCTTTTATGTTGGAGAAGATGGTCCTACACACCAACCTGTTGAACATATAATGAGTTTAAGAGCAACACCAAACTTGAATGTATATCGTCCTGCAGATGCAAAGGAAACTGCTATTTGTTTGGACTATATTTTGCATGAAAAATCTACTCCTAGTGCTATATTGTTAAGTAGGCAGAGCCTCCCTGTTCTTGGAATAAATATTGAAATTATTAAAGCAGGAGTTAAGCAGGGAGGATATATAGTTAAGGACTGCAATGGAAAACCGGATATAACAATTATTGCAACAGGCTCAGAAGTATCATTAGGAATCAAAGTAAGCAATCGTTTAAATGAATTTAATTGCAGAGTGGTGAGTATTCCTTGCTGGGAAAAGTTTATCCAGTTAGATGACGATTCGATGAATAAGATTATTCCCTTAAATCATAGTATTAAAGTATCCATTGAAGCGGGAAGTACATTAGGCTGGGAACGTTTTACTAAAAGTAATGGGCTTCAAATTGGTTTAGATCATTTTGGATCTTCCGCACCTTATATTGATTTAGCCGATGAATTTGGATTTACGCCTGAAAAAATTGAAACCCGAATAAGAAATCATCTTCAATACTTAGAAAAAATGTTAGGGCAAGATATCTTATGATTATTCATTTGGCTACAGATCATGCTGGCTTTGAATTAAAAGAAAAAGTTAAAAATTATTTAAAAAATAAAGGATACTCAGTCACTGATCATGGAGCACATGAATATAATTCAGATGATGATTACCCTGATTTTATTTTTCCCGCGGCAAAGGCAGTTGCTAAAGATAAAAGCTCAAGAGGAATTATTTTTGGTGGGTCTGGACAGGGAGAAGCCATTGCAGCAAACAGGATAAAAGGAGTAAGGGCGATAGTATTTTATGGAGAAAATACAGAGATTCCGGAGTTATCGCGTTTACACAATGATGCAAATATATTATCTATTGGTGCTAGGTTTATCTCCTTTGATGGTTTGATCAAAGTGGTTGATGCTTGGTTTAATACATCATTTGATAGAGGAAGACATGTACGTAGAATCAAAAAGCTGGATCAGGAAACTTAATCTCCCATCATTTAAAATAAGTACATTAAATTTGACGATGTATATTTTATTTTTTTGTAAAAATTCTATTTAATCTATTCATTTTAACATCCGCAATAATGAAACTAGAAAACAGTAATAGATGAGTTTACACCAAGTCCAAATTGGTACTCAAGTCACGGTTAAGTCAACGGGAGATGTTGGATTAGTAAAAGGTGTATTTTATTTTCCTACGGTCTATTCAGTGGAACTGTCCGATGGTTCTGTGGAAAAATTCACTACCCATGATGTTGATATCACCGGACGAAAAAAATCTGAACCAGGGATAATCAAAGAAAAACTATCAAAAAAACTAGATTCTGGAATTGATTTTGAAAAAAGTCTATTCCAAGTCAAAACAATTGTATGGCAGGAAATCATTGCTGATATTTCTGATATTTGGGCACGATTAATTTCTTTAAAGGATTATCATCTTTGGTATCCAGGGATTCAGAGAGTTTTGCCATTAAATGATATGGGAAGGTATGTACATCAATTTTCATTTGATCAGTTTGACCTGAAGCCTGGAAGTCATATTCGTACAAGGAGTAATGGGGTTTTCCCCTATCTGAATGGAAGAATCCTAGATATAGAAGAAGAAAAGAAATTTACCTTGTCATTGAAATTAAATCCAATTATAACTGAATTAGCACAGTTTGACCTGAAACAAAAAAATGATCGTGTATTAATTTCTTGTACCCGTATATATAAGGGAGTGTTTTCACTCCTTGGATATTTTGGTTTTCATAAAAATAAATCGTTGCTTTTGAATGATTTTCAGAAAACATTTTTCCCTCAGGTGTCAAAATCAAAAGAGGTAATCAAAGAATCAAAAACTCAAGGCGATTCTGCCCCAGCTATGGATCGTGAAACGACCATTGCCTATGCGGTCAATAAGGGAATTAAAGGGGATATGGATTTTATTAATTCTATACCTGACAAACCCACGAGGGGATTAGCAAAAGCTGCCTTGGTCAAAGCAAAGCGTACAGGGGTTGTTCCCCCCATGCCTGATATTCCTATAAATCAACCGTTGAGCTCACCTAAGCCAGGATTGGAAGTAAAAAATGGTGTTCCAAAATTTGAGGACCCTCAAGATCTGATTCACTATGCTGTCAATCTCGCTTTGGATGGTAACATGGATATAATCAATGGAATTCCGGATAAGCCAACCAGAGGGAAAGCAAAAGCTTTGATGGTAAAAAGTAAGCGAACAGGGGAAAGGCCTCAAATGCCAGAACTTCCGATTCAGCCAGAAACTATGGCTACTGAAATTAACGATACATCTGCTCCATGTTTTGACTCACGTGATGATCTTATTCACTACACTGTAAATATGGCTCTAGATGGAAATATGGATCCAATCAATTCAATTGAAGACAAGCCAACTAGAGGGAAGGCAAAAGCTCTTTTGGTAAAATCGAAACGGACAGGACAACGTCCCTCTATGCCTGTAATCCCTATGCAATCTCCAGTTGCAACTGTGGGGAGTGCGGAAAAGGTAGAGTCAGAAGAGGAGTTGATTAATCGATTGGTTACTGAAGGAGTGAAAGGTAACATGGAAAACATCAATGCATTAGACAATAAAGTGTTAAGAGGGAAAATTAAAGCTGCTGTCGTTCGAGAAAAGAGAAAAGGTGCAAATTAAATTTTTTTAATTCAGATAATGAATAACTCAACACAAAAATTAAACCAATATAACCGTGTTCAGATAATTTCTATGATTGTATGCACCCTATTGATGGTAGCATACATTTTAGTAGTGTCCTATGTGTTTTAAATATGTTCGATTGGCTAACTTTTCAATGGTTGATGAACAATTTAGGTTGGATTGTCTTTGGATTACTTTTATCATTAGGTCTACTTTTACTTTTTCATATTTTACTGGGGATACAATTAAAAAATGAAACTAAAGATAAGGGAACAAAACCTTGAACAGTATTTTTTATGGGATATTGATTTTCGATTGTATACTGAATATGAAACTGTTTAATTTTTAGGCTAATATAGTAAGAAATCAAATGTCGTCAGCTCAAATACAAGGTACCAACTCCAGTAAGGTTTATGTCCTATTTTATTCCTTTTTTCTTATCCCTCTGATGATTGCAGTAATTGGGGCATCCTTTTTTATCATATTTAAGTTTCTGACTTTAGAGCCAAAATCTCCATCAGATTTACTAAATGATGTGAAAATCGGTTCTGCTACAAAACGGTGGCAGTCAGCATTTGAATTATCCAAGCTCTTGGCAAAAAATACGGATGCTCTCAAAGATGGATTATTCAAAAATCAATTGATTTCAGCATATCAACAGTCAATCCATGATGATGAACGCGTTCGTATGTATCTTGCTTTAGCTATGGGTCGTACTGGTGATTTAATTTATGGTGAGTTTCTTCAAAAAGGGTTGAATGATGAAAATCCTGCTACCAGATTGGCTGCCATAAAAGGATTAGGATTATTGAAGTATAAGCCTGCAGTATTAGCTTTGCAAAATATTTTGCAAGATAATGAGAGAAGCGATGCAGAGCATCTTACAACTGTAATATCACTTGGTAATATAGGTGATAGAAATGTTATAAAGGATTTAAAACCATTATTAAATCACGAAGAAGTTAATATTCGATGGGATGTAGCTCTAAGTTTAGCTAAGCTAGGAGACACATCCGGATCTTCTATTATTGCTAGTCTAATGGATCGTTCTTATTATAATTTATTTCCTGAGGTGGACAATCAGGAAGCCAATCAGGCAATCAAAGTAGCGATTCAGATTAGCTCTGGTTACAAAAGTGAAGTTTATATGGAAAGGCTGAAAGTATTAGCTTTTGAAGATGAAAATATGGAGATAAGAGATACTGCTATTAAAATGTTGAAACAGGTATATGGTTATAAATCATGAGTGAAGATAAATTTATTCCAGAGGCCTCAGTAGGAACACCACAGGGGAAAGGTTCTGGTTCCACGATGGAGAGGAGAAGTTTCTTTAAATGGCTCAGCATTGGTTGGCTTGCATTTACAGCAGCTACTGGTGCGTTTTTCACTGTTCTGATTCGTTTCCTTTTTCCCAATGTTTTATTTGAACCACCACAAAGTTTTAAGATTGGCTATCCTGAAGAATTTGAGATCGGAAAGGTTGATATTCGGTTTAAGAAAGAATATAACGTATGGATTGTCCGAAATGAAGAAGGAATGTATGCGCTTTCAACTGTGTGTACCCATTTAGGTTGTACACCAAACTGGTTGGACACTGAAAGAAAGTTTAAATGTCCATGCCATGGAAGCGGCTTTCGTGCTACAGGAATGAACTTTGAAGGCCCTGCACCTCGCCCACTGGAAAGATTTGCGATTTATTTAGCTGATGATGGACAGGTTATAGTGGATAAAAACAAAAATTTTAAATTTGAAAAAGGAGAATGGGGAAGAGCTGAATCTTTCCTAAAAGTATAAAAAATAAAACGATGAGCGAAAAAAAATCTAAACAGACACTAATTGAACGGATGGGAAATTCCCAAATCTGGAAGTCCATTATTCGATCTGGAATTCCCCGCACTCGCCGCCAAAGAATGCATGCTATATTAGGGAGTGTTTTTCTTCACCTTCACCCCGCGCGTCTCCCAAAACATGCTGTTAAAATTGGTTATACATGGTGTATGGGTGGACTGTCATTTTTCCTTTTTGTAGTTCTTACTATAACTGGAATTATGCTCATGTTCTATTACCGTCCTACTGTTGAATATGCCTATACAGATATAATAGATTTAGGGGAACAGGTTCCATTGGGAATTATGCGGGAACTTCATCGTTGGGGTGCTCATGCTATGGTACTTACGGTCTGGCTTCATATGTTAAGGGTATTTATGACAGGTTCGTACAAACCTCCTAGAGAATTTAATTGGGGAGTAGGAGTTCTCCTGATGACAATCACTCTATTTTTGAGTTTTACTGGGTATCTTTTACCTTGGGATCAGTTGGCAATTTGGGCGGTTACAGTTGGAACAAACATGGCTCGCGCAACACCATTCCTAGGGAATGAAGGCCCTGGTGCTGCGATGTTGGCTATTGGTGATATTAATCTTGTCCATGCAGGTTCAGATGTTCGATTTGCGCTCTTGGGTGGCAGATTTGTGGGCGAGGCTACATTACTTCGTTTTTATGTACTCCATTGTATTGGGGTACCATTTATTGCAATGATTTTCATGGCAATCCATTTTTGGCGAATCCGCAAAGATGGCGGGATTTCTGGTCCACTTTAATTTAAAGGAATCATTTTAGTAATGGATAGTCTAAAAAATGCCATAGATATACTCTCTGCGCCAACAATAAGTTTTACACTTATCACGGTATTGTTTCCTTTTGTTTTTCCTCCGGGAGACTGGTTTGAAAAAATACATCGAAAACTTGGCTTTTGGAGAATTTGGACAAAACCGGGATTATATATCAGTCTTGTGTTGATAACTCTGTTTTTCATCATGGGATATTATGATCCAAATTTTAATATAACTCTAACCAAACCTGATAATTTCCCAATTATTCTTCTTGTTTATTCGGTGGTCATTTGCACATGGTTATCTATGTATAAAGCATACGAAAATGACAAACGAATGGATCAAGGAGAAAAACCAGCTGAATACAATGATCCAGATGATAAAGTTTTGGTTTGGCCAGATCTTGTTTACATTGAGTTTATTGCTCTAATTGTTTTCATGGTATTTCTAATTGTATGGTCAGTTCTAGTTGCAGCGCCACTAGAAGAGCCAGCAAACCCAGCTGCAACCCCTAACCCATCTAAAGCACCATGGTATTTTCTGGGATTACAGGAAATGCTTGTATATTATGACCCGTGGCTTGCTGGAGTCATTTTCCCAGGATTGATTATTGTAGGTTTAATGGCTATACCATACATGACTACAACTTCTGATAATTTATCCGGATTTTATTCTTTTAAAGAACGAAGAGTTGGAATCTTTTTGTTTATGTACGGGTTTTTGATCCTTTGGATTTTTCTTATTTTTATTGGTACCTTTTTTAGAGGTCCGAACTGGAATTTCTTTGGACCTTTTGAATATTGGGATCCTCATAAATTGGTTCCTTTAACCAATGTTAACCTATCAGAATATTTCTGGGTAAAGTGGCTCAAAACCGGATTGCCATCAAACATATTATTGAGAGAATCTATAGGATTTATTTCTGTAATTATTTATCTAGGTGTACTGCCGGTTCTCCTCGCAAAATTTGTATTGAATGATTTTTTGAACAAAGTGGGGCCTATTAAATTTTCTTTTTTTGTTTTCTTTGGATTATCGATGCTATCTCTTCCATTGAAAATGTATCTACGATGGATGTTCAATTTGAAATACATTATTGCCATACCCGAATGGTTTTTCAATATATAATTCACTCAATTTAATCATATGTTTAATAAGCAAGACGAAAGATATTGGAACATTCATTTATTAAATAAATGGTTCGCGATTACAAGTTTGTTATTCATCATCTCTATGGTTTGGATGTTTATTGATGATAATGATGACGATTTCAAAGTATATCAAAAAACTTTTCGAAAAATGGAAGTGGAAACAACCAAAAGAAAATTAGAAAAAGCAATTTTGGAAGTTAAAGATGAACAAAGCATTTATTTAGCAAAATTAGAGAATGCTGAATCAGTTTTGGTGAGCAAAACTGAACAAATTAAACAAATAGAGAGCAAACTAACTGACCTAGAATCTCAAAGATATAAAGCTAATATGGATTATCTCCATAAAAAAGCAGAGATTGATGCTTTGAAGTATTTAGTTGAAAAGGAAAAATCTCATATTCATGAGCTACCAAAAGAGAAAGATTCAAAATACGAATTGAAGTATAACACCTACTTAGAAGAGTTAAACACTCTCAAGCGGAAAAAAGAAAATATTGAGTTTCTACATAATAATACTAAAATTGAATTGGAGCAGATGAAGGCTGATGTAAAACAAGCCAAATCAGATTATAGTAATGTAATGCGGGATGTGGACCTAGTTGAAGCAAAACTTAACAAGCTTGATCGGAAAAAAATGTCTTTTTCAAATCGGATAGGCGATATAATTAGAGACTTGCCAATCATTGATTTCATGGATCCGTATTATAAGGTAAAGCAGATTGTCGTTCCCGATGTGAAGTATGATGTAAACTTTGCTTCTGTTTCTACTGTGGATCGCTGCACAAGCTGCCACTTAGGGATTGATAACCCTGATTATATTGATGCAGAGCAGCCTTTTAAAACTCATCCAAATCTTGAATTATTTTTAACCTCCGCTTCTGCTCATCCTCTTGAGGAATTTGGATGTACAGGATGTCATGCTGGAAGAAGTAGAGGTACGACATTCTATTCAGCAGTTCATATGCCAAATTCAGCTGAATCTAAATATGACTGGGAAGAAGAATATGACTGGGAAAAAATGCACCACTGGCTTAAACCCATGCTGCCAACAAAATATACAGAATCTAGTTGTTTTAAATGTCATATGGACAAACCTGATATCAGTGGCGGTGATAAATTGAATTTGGGGCTTGCAATTATTGATAAAGCTGGATGTAATGGATGTCATCAAATAGAATCTTACCCAAAACGATATAACACTGGCCCTGATTTATCTCGAATAAGCGAAAAGGTTTCCAAGGAGTGGGCAAAAAAATGGATTCATAATCCCCAAAGCTTTAGATATAACACATGGATGCCACATTTCTTTAACCAAGAAAATAATAATTCACACGAAATGACTCAGCGTAATACAACTGAAATAAATGCTATAGTTGAATTTTTATTTAAGAGTGATAAGCAAATGAATCGTTTATCTGATAAAAAATATATAGGGGATGCAGATAATGGGGAAAATCTATTTAACAGTTTGGGATGTAGAGGGTGTCATAATGTTTTAGAGGATGCAAGTGAACTAACTACTTTGAATATTGATTTAGATAAACTCCCTTACGAATATTCTGTTTCAGAGTATGGATATGAAAAGAGTGAAACAAATTTATTAGAACTGACTAAACAGCAAGGTCCCAATCTCATAGGTATGGGTTCAAAAACATCAGCTGAATGGATATATAAATGGATTAGAAACCCGCAGGAATTTTGGCCGGACACTCGAATGCCGAATATGCGTCTGACACATCAGGAAGCAAAAGATATTACCTCATACCTTCTTTCTTTTACCAATAAAGATTTTGAAGAAGAAAAATTTTCTGATTTAAACATCGATGAATTAGAAAATATTGCTCGTGGTTGGTTGGTGAAGGCTTTCCCTGAAGAGAAAGCAGAACTCATGTTATCTGAAATGAATTTGACTGAAAAATTAGATTATGTTGCAGATAAGAGTATTAGATATTATGGATGTTTTTCCTGCCATAATATACAGGGATATGAAAGTGCAAAACCAATTGGTACAGCGTTGACTAGTGAAGGGTCAAAGCCAGTAGCAAAACTAGATTTTGGACATATACATGACATCGAGCATTTGAATTATTCTTGGTTTGAGCAAAAACTAGCAAAACCAAGGATATTTGATAGACATAAGATCGTAGCTCCTGAAGACAAATTGAGAATGCCTAATTTTTACCTTAAACCGAATGAGATAGAAGCGGTAGTAACGGCAATTTTATCTTTTAATGATGACAAGGTTGGTGAGAAAAAAATGGCTAGATATTATCAAGAAGATCAGTCAGTTTATGAAGGATATAAAATATTGAACCAATATAATTGTAAAGGATGCCATGTAATTGATGGTTTTGGCGGACAGATAGCAGATTTAATTGGTGCTCCAGAATTTTCACCTCCTAACCTTAATACAGAAGGGGAAAAGGTTAAACCTTCTTGGCTATTTAAATTCTTAAAAGAGCCTACATTAATTAGACCCAATCTTCAGGTAAGAATGCCATCATTTAGCTTAACTGATGATGAATGGAACTCCGTTATTGCTGCATTTCAAGACTTAGATCACAATAATCTGGTTTTTGAATCAGATTATCATGTAGATAAAAAATCTGTCAAATATAAAGCAGGAGAAAAACTACAAGAGCTAGGGGTGTGCTCCAATTGTCATTTTTACGGGACCACATTTCCAAAACAGGGGGCAGAAACTTGGGCACCCAATCTTGCTTTGTCTAAAGAAAGACTTCGACCAGAGTGGCTTGTAAAATGGCTAAATGACCCTCAGGCAGTGATGCCCGGAACAAAAATGCCAGCACCATATATTCCATCCCAAGAAGAATTAGAAATGGAAGATTCAAGGTCTACCTGGGGAAATTCTCTAATTACGCTAAGAGGTGACAGGCAGGCCATGCTTGAAGGATTAAGAGATTATAATTATTCTATTCCTGGTAAAATTGATATTTCTAGAGAAATAAAAAAGTATTTTGAGGAACATGGATATGATTTTGGTGGAGATGAAGATGAAGATGATTGGGATGATGAAGACTGGTAAATCTCCAGCCAGATATTTCTGACTTTTTTTATTTATTGTGTTTTTCCCACGTTGTAGAAGACACCCATATATTAGTGTCATTCTCGGGAAAAATTTTTACTGACTTATAATGTGTTCCGTTTTCTTTATTTAGTTCTCTATGTCTATTATCACAAAAGGGGAGAGAATCACTTTTTCCACACGTACAAATACTGATTTTTTTATTTGATTTTAAATTTATTTTAACTGCATTATCAGGTTTATTCATCTGTTTTTCCCTTTCGGTTATTAATATTTTATTTGGATAAAAATACGAGATATTATGGTAAATGAAAATATAAATATTGTGATAACTTGGATTTTTAGAATCCTTTGGGTTTTATGCTTTGGTCTACTATTAATTGTAAAAGAATTTCAGTTCAAATGGAAGCTGGTCTATATAGGATATATTATTCTGCTAAGTCTAATAACTATATTGAGAATTAGGGAAGCACAGAAAGAATGGTATAAAGAGTAATTTATTGGATTCTGTTATAATCAATTAAATCATGGACAACTAAATCCAGACTGAATTTAATTTATTAGCAAATGATTTTACTAAGGATTGAAAGTTTATTTCTTTTTCTTAGGTCGTACAAACTGATGATCCTGGGTAGTCACTGAAGGTTTATCACCATCTTTACTTATGGTTACCTCATAAGTACCGTTACCACCCATAGCTTTAGCTTTTTCATGCCAAAATTCTACTTCATATGTTCCAGAAGGAATGCCATTAATTTCGTAGTTGCCATTTTTATCGGTTACAGCAAAATAAGGATGATCTGTAACAGTTGCCCAGGCTTTCATCCAAGGATGTACATCACATTTGATATAAAAGGGTTCCTCTGTTTTTTTGAAGGAAACTTTCTTTTCTTTCACAACCTTTGGCATA
>CAXRJK010000019.1:0-24748 GCA_964230865.1 Winogradskyella sp. | reverse complement strand
CGATCTTGTTTTGGATCGATACTTTTAAATTATATTTTTTTTTTAAAATCTTTTTTAATTGAAGTTTTGGATTCCGATTTGATTGAATTTTACCGCCGGGGAATTCCCATAAATTTGTTAAATGACGATATCCAGTACGCTTTAAAATTAAAAAGGAGTTATTTTTCCAAATGATTCCGGTCAGAACTAAATACTGTGGGATAGGTTTTTGTTTTTTAGATAAAGGATATGATTCAGGCCTGCCTGTTTCAAATCCTTTACAGATTGATCTAAGAGGGCACATTCTACAATTAGGATTCTTTGGCAAACAAACTGTACTCCCTAATTCCATCATTGCTTGATTAAAATCACCAGGATTATTTTTATCAATCCAAGATTTTAATTTTGATAACATTCTGTTTTTATTATATCTAGTAAACCGGCATATTTTCAGAATACGGGAGAGTACTCTTTTTACATTACCATCTAAAACCGGTAATTGGTTTGAAAAAGCAATTGAGTATACCGCTGCAGCAGTATACTCACCTACCCCCGGAAGGGTTTTAAAAACATTTGGATTTTTAGGCAGCAATGAACCATAATTAGAAACGATTATTTTTACGGCATTGTGAAGATTAAGGCAACGATTATAATATCCTAGTCCCTCCCATAGTTTTAAAATAGAATCTGAATCAGTTTCTGCAAGAGAATTGATGGTAGGATAGGCACTAATCCATTTTTTATAATAAGGGATTACAGTATTAACCTGAGTTTGTTGAAGCATAATTTCAGACACCCAAATTTTATATGGATCCTGAGTATTTCTCCAGGGAAGATTTCGTTTTGATTGTTCATACCAGTTTAACAGAAGAGATGAAGTATTATTTGTATAATACATAGTTTAATTAGAACTGTTATATTTAATAAGAGACCAGTTAAAAGAAAGAAGCGCTTCTTTTATGTTTTCTTGGCTCTCAAAGGGAATATGATTAAATATTTCTTCTCCAATGTGGTCTATTTTAGATTCAATCTTTTCAGAAGCAAGTTCTCCTTTTTCTGTTAATGTAATGATAGTGGTTCGTTTATCATTTACCCCCTTTTTCTTTTGGATTAAACCTTTTTGAATCATTCCATCAATGAGTCTGGTTGTAGTACTATTATCCACGCCAATACGTTCAGATAATGTGGTCATATCCATTCCATTATCTGGAATGATAGCTAAAATAAGAACCTGAGATAAGGTGTATTTTCCCTCTTTAATATTTTTTCTGAATATAGCTTGAAGGCTGATTAAATATTGTATTATGAGTTCGCCACATTCCATACTTGTAAAATACAAATATTATTGTATTAATTTAAATTTATTTTATTCAGAAATTTCACACAATATTTTACAGTGGTCACGATAGATGGATAATATATAATCTTTTTCGATATCATCCATTTTAGCCTGACCTATAATTTTCCAATGATCCATATTTAATTTACCCATCTCGTACCACTGCCCTGGAATTAATGGTTCATTATAATTATAAGATGCAATTGGATCAGATCCAAAAAAGCCTGTAGTTGGTCCTCTCTGTGATATCGTATTTACTACACCATCATTTTCAAACCACAATGAATCTGTTTCAGTTCCATCTAAATATTGTACAGTTTTAGACCCAATAATTCTTGAACGTATTTTAAGAAACATACTTGTGTTTTTATCAGGTATATGTATACCTGACTTTTTATTTTTGTATGTTGTGCTTGTTGTAAAGGAAAAGTAGTGGATATCAGGCTGTACAGTAAGAAAAGTGTTTAATTCTTGAGCTCCATCAATACTTAGATCCCAAGCACATATATTTTTTGTGTTCCACGCAGAGTGATTTTTCATACGTCTTATATAACTGATCCAGCTTTCATTTTTATTTCTAGTGAAGCCCCAGTGCTGTAGATCAAAATCGTAAAAATCAGTTCCTATAGCTGCACCCAAAATAATAAAATTTTGTAAAAAGGGAACTGTTCTGTTTACTAAGTCTGAAAGTGTGGTACCATCATGCGGTGTTGAAATTGAAGTGATAGATTTTATCCATCCGGTGTGTTCTTTTCCCAAAAGAGTGCTTTCTTCTACATATTCCTCTGTCAAATCTGAATAAAATATTTTTTTTAATTGATATGCAAGCATTCTGATAGTCTGGCCTCCCATACTGTGTCCAATAAAATGGAGCGGGTGATGTCCGTCCCATTGTGTATGCAATCCTTTAAAATTTTTATTTGGTGGTTTTTGAATGATTCCCCACTTTTCGGAATGGGCCAACCCATAATCTACCTGTCCACCCTTTAATTGATAAAATACTTCCACTGCGCGTTCCCAATTACTAGAAACAGGTCCTACTGAAACGGTAATTACTTCATATCCTAACGATTGTAAGTAGTTTTCAAAATCCAATTCACCACCCCAATAAGGATATCCTCCCATTTCTTCAGGTCCCCATCCAAGGAATCCATGAACTAAAACTATAGGGTATTTGTTCTCTCCAAAAGTGAATGAGTTTAGAAGGAAAGCAATAAAAAAAAAATTAATTTTTTTAATTTTCAAGCTATTTACTATTAATTGAAATATTTAGATTTTTCATATCCATAGACCATCTGACTTTTATCCAAAGGAAACTTAAAACAATTAAATGATAGTGAGATACGATCAAGAGAACTACAATTTTTAGGGACATAGTGGTTTAATAAAGAGGGGAATAAAATTATATTCGATGGCCTTGCCTGAATCTCAAACTTATGCTTCTTTCCACTTGTGAAAATTATATTTCCGCTATTTTCTGGGACTTTTAAATAGAATACGCCTGAAATAGAAGATTTCGCTTTATGATTGTGTAATTCTGTTGACTCACCAGGTTTTGCGATATTAAACCAGAATTCATTTTTTTCAAATCCGTACAGTTCATGAGGAATGATTAATTTTTGTTTAAATGCTTGTTTTGCAAATGAAGTTGCAAAGGTAAGTAATGGAAGAACAGATGGAACTAGAATAGGATTCAAATATATATTTTCCCATCGATTATTTATATAGTGAGAATATAAATGTTTATTTTTTTGCAAGTAAAACTCGGAAAGGATTTTACTTGAATTCACAATATCATTATCAATATCAATAGAGTAAATGTTAAATCCACAAAATTGCAATTTATTCATTATTTATCCGTTATTCTGTTAGAAGAGGAGCGTATTTCTGCCAAAACTGTACAGACTCAGCCCATTTATCTGAAGGATAATGTGCAGCTGTTCCCCCTTTTAATTCAAGTTGGTTTCGCATCATAGTCACTGGGCCCATAGGTAATTTCTCAATTCCTTCAGGAAGGGCATGAATACTGATAAGTTCCCAATCAGCATTTGTAGTTTGTTCACTAGTCTCATCTAAAACATCGTGATGATATAGAATAAATACTACCTTACCCGCCTTTAAAGGAGAACCATTTAATGCCCTGATTTGAATGTAGGGCTCCTCATCGCTCCTTCGGCAGATCCATTCAGCTTTTAATATTGTATTTTTATCTATTTTTACAAAAGGACATTTAAAATATTTCACATATGATGGATTTGAATCAACGATCAATACTCCCTCTCGGTATCCCTTTGAAAACTGACCCTTATGTAATTGTTCCTCTGCATGTTTAGCTATTTGTTCAAAAGTAAGATAAGAAGAATAGGACTTTCCAGAACCTTCAGTCTGACGTTTTACAAAGTTATTGACTGCAACCTTCTGATTTTTATAGGTACTATCCATAATTAATCCGAAAGATTTTTAAGGCGTTTTCTATATTTAATATATGCGAGAATGACCATCAAAGCTAAAATGAACCAAAAACTGAATTTCAATAGAATATTATATAGTTAAGGTGAAATCTTTTCCCCAAATACATATTAACTATCTTCCCTATTTTATAAATTATATCATTCATTAAATTTATTTCTCACAATTTTAATACTACAACCAATTTACAATAGTAGTTTTGATGTATTCACCCCAAATAAAATAAAAGATAAATTTAATCATTCACAATACATATTACCAATTTCCCTATTTAACTTTCCCAGTTTCTATTGTTTTAATTTAAATCCATTGGAGATTTTATGAACCGTTTATTTTTGTGATCTTTAATTATTCCTTTCCTCTTTATTTATGGTGAAATTGATTCAGTTCATCCTGAACATGGTACGGGAGATTACCATGACCAATTTTTCCCAATGGATGAATATTTATCGAATGTCGATTCTCCTGGGAATTACTGGGGATACCCACTTGGAGCAAAGCCAGCAGGTCACGATGAAATCATTTCATATTTTGAATATTTAGATAAAACTTTTCCAAATGCACGGCTACATGACTATGGAAAGACTTACGAGGGAAGGAGGTTGGTTTATCTTATAATTACCAGCGAAACAAATTATAGTAGACTCGATACAATCAAAAAAAATATTTCTAAATTGTCTGACCCTAGAAAATTATCTAATTCTTTTGAGGCGAAGCAAATTATGGCTGAGACCCCTGCAATAGCATGGATGGCCTACTCTATACATGGGGATGAACTTTCAGGAGCAGATGCAGGTGTTCAGCTGGCATATCAGCTGTTGGCAGGAACAGATTCATATTCTAGTTTGATTCGTGACTCTCTGGTTGTTATTATTGATCCATTGCAGAATCCTGATGGAAGAACTCGTTTTTTAGCACAGATGACTCAATGGAACGGAGCAGTAGTAAATTATGATACTCAAAGTGCGCACCACCGTGGGAATTGGCCCTGGGGAAGGGGAAATCATTATTTATTTGATTTAAACCGTGATTGGTTTACACATGTACATCCAGAATCAAAAAGTAGAGTAAAATCCATTATAGAGTGGCATCCGCAATTATTTGTAGATGGGCATGAGATGGGTCCTTTGGATACCTATCTCTTTAATCCACCCCGAGAACCTTTTAATCCGTTTATGCCTGAGCTGATTTATAAATGGTGGAAAATCATGAGCCTAGAACATTCAGCGGCATTTGACCAAAAAGGGTGGAATTACTACACAGGTGAGTGGAATGAGGAATTATTTCCTGGTTATGGAAGTTCATGGTCTATTTATACTGGTGCAGTAGGTCTTTTATACGAACAGGCAGGTGTAGATGGCTCACAAGTCCTACAATATGATGGAACGGTACTAACCTATCGTGAAACAGTTCACCATCAGTTTATAAGCTCTATGGCAAATCTTATGACAGTTGCAGATAACCGAGAAGATCTGTTAAGGGATTACTATAGTGAAAAACATAAATCAGTTTATACCAAGTCTAACCGCTTAAAAGCATTTGTTTTTCCAAAAACAAAAAATACATCTCTTGAAAAACAGTTTGCTAAAACATTAGTTCGACAGGGGATTGAAGTCGGTCAAACCTTACAAACTGAAAAACTGAAGCGGGCGGTTACATCTGATGGGAAAACAGAATTTAAAACTATTATTCCGAAAGGTTCCATGCTGGTAAGGTTGGATCAGCCAAACAACGCTCTTGTTAATGCAATTCTCACTTTTGATATAAGATTAGATAATTCATTTTTGAAGACCGAAAAGCGACAACGGTTAAAACATGGTGAAAGTCAGCTATACGAAACCACAGGTTGGTCTCTTCCTTTGGCTTATGGTTTAGAAGGTTATTATACAGAAGATCTTCCCCCAATTATAACAACTAAGTATGTCACCCATCAATCACCTGGGATGGTGTTTAACTCTGAACCCACATTCGGATATATTATCCCAATTGAGGATCAAAATTGTTATGCTTTACTAAATATTCTTCTAGAAAATCATTTGAAGATATGGGTGGCAAACAAACAATTTCAAATTGAAGGATATAATTTTCAATCAGGCTCCTTATTATTAAGGCTTAATGCTAATCCATATCTTACAGCCGACTTTATAAAGGAATTATCAATGGAATATGGAACCGATATTTATGGAATCAATACAGGGCTGTCTGAATCAGGTCCTGATCTTGGTGGGGGTGAATTTCATCTGCTTGAAAAACCCAGAATTGCAGTATTAGGTGGTTCTCCAATATCGTATTATAGTTTTGGAGCTGTTTGGCATTTACTGGACTCAAGGCTGTCAACACCATTTTCTATTTTAGATGTAGGAGGATTTACTGGTGTTGATTTGAGAAAATACAATGTACTTGTTATACCATCGGCTTGGGGTGGTACAGGTGAATACAAGCGATTTCTTGGAGAAAGTGGAATTGAAAAATTAAAAGATTGGATTGAAGATGGAGGGACAGCAATCGGTCTTGGTTCCGGCGCACACTTTTTAACAGATTCTTCAATTGCTATATCAAACGTTAGACAGAAACATCAGATTTTAAACAAATTAACTAGTTATGAAAACTATCTGAATTACCTCAAATCTGCTGAAAACCCTGATATAGATAGTCTTTCCGTTTGGGAGAGTAAGATGGTAACCAGTTCTTCAAAACAAGAAATATCTGAATACACAATTGAAGAAATAAAAGAGAAAGATGATATTGCCAGAAAGCTGGCACCAAGAGGAATGCTGATGAAAGCTATATTGGATAGAGAACACTGGCTATCGTTTGGATGCGGCGATTATTTAATCCCAATGGTGAACACATCTGTTGCTCTTGTTGGTGATAACCGTGTATCAACTGTAGCTCGATTTTCGGAAGAAAATGAATTAAGATTATCTGGACTGCTATGGCCAGAGGCAAGAGAGCGGTGGGCAGAAACAGTTTATGCATCCAGAGAGGATTACGGTAATGGACAGGTTATATTGTTTGCCACTGATCCAAATTTCCGGGGATATTTTCATAATACAGAGCGGATGTTTTTAAATGCTCTTTTTTTAGGTCCTGGTATGGGTACGGACCAACCTATAAAATGGTAAATATTTTTATAAATCTTTTCTAAAATTAAACGGGGCTACAAATTTCATATGTATTCTATCAATGCCCTCGCCTTTAGTAAACATGGTTTTTCATTTCTCTGGTAAATATGTATCATTTTAAATGCCAATTTTTATTCTCTCCATTTCAATATCATATTTTTGTGCCATTATACTCCAATCATATTTTGAAACACTATTTCTATAGTGCATTGCATTTTTTTGTTTATTGTTTGTAAATAACTTTTTTGTTTTATTGTATAGGTCTTTTTCATTTTTATAAAATACTTCTGGAGGGAATAATTCGGGATAAGAAAGGCGGTTGGGTAAAATAGGAATACAATTGCAATAGACTGCTTCAATTATACTAGCCCCAAAAAAATCCTGTAAATTTGTAACTGGAACTATACTGGACTTCCAAAGCCAATTTGCATATTCCTGAAACGAATTTACGAATCCAGAATGGATGATTCTGGGTCCTAATTTATTTATATTATTTCTTAATACGGATGGTGACTTCGAAAAGTTTTCTCCTAAAATCACAGCCTTAAAATCTATGTTACAATCATTCATTTTATTAAGAAGTTTGAAAAACTCATCCGGGTTTTTATCATATTCCCAGCGATGGTTCCAAACAACGGTAGGAATAGTATTTTTATCTGTTTTGTATTTATCAAATCTCTTTAGATCAATTCCCAGATGCAGAACAGAGCTTTTTGATTTAATTTTCTGTATACTATCAATTTCATTAAAATCAGGAAAATGTTTCAATAGTTTTGGTAGTTCAGATAAAAATGATAAACGATGATAATCTGAATTAAAAAAACAATGGTCTGCTGTCAGAGCAGAGGCATAATTAATAAATCCATAATGTTTATCTCGTTTTTCAATGATGTCTCTATCATTTGGTGACCAGGGATAAGATAATTGATTTTCATGGAAATAAATTGCGGTGGGTATATGAGAAGTGGATGAACGCGTAAGAGAAAGAAAAGTGGTTAGATCCAGCATATCGGTTGCTAAAATTAAATCGAATGATTTCTTTAATTTATGGAATTTATGGGCGAATGTAACCGCTCCTCCATGCATTCTCCATTTCCAGAATCTACCAGGAAGAGACATAATAAATATATTGTGACGACTGTATTTTTTATAACCTTCAGCCCAGGACTGATGTGAACCGGTAAAGTAAGGTTCTAAGAGAATAATGTTCAAATATAGTTAATCGCTTGTTAAAGTGTCATGAATAAGGAAATAAGAATATAATGTAAGGTTCTGAAAAAAAATAAACAGATATCAATTCCTAAAAATCAAAACTCTTATCTCATTCAATATTGATTTGGATTGTACCAGATTGGCTTGCCCTTATCCAGTAACTTTTTCCTGGAACTAATTGAGAAACATTTTCGTAACCATCCATATATCCAAAAATTGTTCCTGAAATAACAATGTTATTTAGATCTATAATATTATTCACATTGATAATTTGGTTTAATCCTGAAATTAAATTCCAACCTTCTGATAAAGTTATTGTTAACTCATCTAAATGAGTTCCTGTAATTACAATCATTTCATCCAGTTGAAATCGAAGCCAATAACCGACCCCAGGTTGTAAAAATTCTTCTTGTAAGTATCCCTCATTAAATGAGAATAATGTTTCCCCAAATGAATTGGGAAATAAAACCTGGTAAGAAGAATTTTCAATAATTACCGGTAATCCTATTAAATCCCAACCCGGGTGTAAAGTGTAAGTAACAGTCTCAGGTGCGAGTGCGTTTTCACAGGCTTCGGAACAGTTTTCCATTGAATCATAGAATGCAATTGAATAATCTATACCATCCGCTACCCAGTCACAACCTGAAATATATTCACAGTTTTCATTTATCCATCCGATTCCTAAAACCATATCACAATCACCAAAGTCAATTTCAGTTAAATCAATACAATCAGTTTGAATGTTACAATCCAGTAATTCTTCATCTAGATAATAATCTGCCCAGCATCCATCACAATAGTTTGGGACGCATTCAGCTTCCGGAAATTCAGAGCAGAACTCTACAGTGCAAGGGTCGGCGAAACAATCAACCGGGAATACACACTCATTCGAAATTTCGATGGATTCAACATCAATCGCTCCACATTCTATACACCAGACCTCTTCACCTTCAATCTCGACAAATCTATTTGTGAAAACGGCTAGCATGTCAACATCGCTCAAATGAGTGATCCAAGTAAGAAATTCTCCATATTCATCTTCAAGGTAATATATTGAACAGTCATCCATACAGAATGAAGCATCAGCATAGCGAACATAACCAGTTATTGAATATAGAGGACTTGTATAAATAAAAATAAATACCAAACTTATAAAAAGTTTCCATTTATTGCCAATACCCTGTGACAAAAAGGGCATGTTTTTATAACCAGTTTGTTTTTATATAATCAATTAGGGAAACTTCTTTGGTATTAATGCCATCAGCTTCAGAGAGAGTCTTCAGATTTTTAAGGCAATCTGTTTTATTTTTTTCCTGCAGTTCAGAGCTTAATTCATTTACAAATCTTATGAACTCACTTTTTCTATCTTCAAAGTTTAAAGTCATATACCAATTTAGTACATCTGTCATTACGTGATAAGTTTGCCGATAATTATGTTCATCCGTAGAAATAATTAAATCCACCTTATCAAGGATTATATTAAGTTCATTAGTTGAAAGCATATCATCAGTGGAAGATGAAAAATAGATATATATAAATCCTATTTTATGATGCAACGTAATTTTAGTAGGCATAGACATATTTAGCTCTTATTTGATAACCCTCAATAAAAAAAATTACGACTAAGAAATGAATTTTCCAATGTATGAGCTTGGTGAATATATCATTTTGGCTAATGATTAATCAAACGTACAAGTTGCTTTATTTTACTTCTACATGAATCGGAATCAAATTCGACTTGATTTGAAGCAACTATAGTTCTAGGTAAAACAATTACTCCCAAATGCTCCATTTGGATTCTCATTGACCGAAGGAAATTTTGACCATTTCCTGCGCTGTAAGTCGCAATAAGACCTGCTTTTCCATTAAACACTTCCCGCCATTGATCTGTTGAAACTGATATCCAAGCGATGAGATTTGAAATAATAGGAGGAATACTACCATTGTATTCTGGTGCACAAAAAATGAAAGCGTTTGCGCTTTGAAATTTTTTTGTTAATGGTTCTATATCTGAGGGTATGCCAACTTTATATTCATTTGGTGTAAACAGTGGGATATTAAATTGTTCTACGTTGATGATTTCTACATTAGAGTATTCTTCTTTTGCAATTTTATTAATTTTTTCAGCTAGCTTTAGGTTATTTTTTGATGTTGCACTTATAATGAGAATATTTGACATTTATTTCCTTACATTTTTTAAATAATGTTACTAATCTAACTATAACAGTCCCACATATTATTTTGATTTACAACCCTCGTCATCAGCTACTTCGATTTACCCCACCAGAACTTTTTTACAAAAAGATGGGAATGATTCTCAAAATTTAAACAGAAGAATTAAAATACATTGATTTTAGAATTTTCTTTAACATTTATGAGAAACTTCCAATCCTCAAAAATAACTACTGCCCATTCCGGTATTTCAAGTGTTTGAATAGAGGTCGTTGGGTAGATACGTTTTCCTGTGCCATTTATAATAATATCTATCGGCATTTGAAAATCTGGTATTACATCAGCCCAGCGGTAAAATAGTTTAGATTCGTTTTGATAATATTCTAATTTGGGAATTCTATTATCAAAAAAATATTGATTGAAGAAATAATCTAATTTGCGATTGGTTCTGATTTCCACATGTGTTTGAAAATCACCTGTTTTAACATGGTTACGTGCATTCTCAACTGCAAATGATTTTAGGATACCCCACCATAGACTATCATTTTCAATCACATGGCGCAGGGTATGTACTGCCCATGCACCCTTATTATATGAATCCCCGAAAGCCCAGTAGTTTTCGTTTTCCGGTCCGACAATCGGAAGCTTGTTTTGAATTCTCATCCGCTTACGCAACATGAAATCAATCATAATATTATAACCAAGTTGATCCTCAATGAACATCGATTCACTGTACACAGCCATTCCCTCATGAATCCACATATGTGCTGGATCTGCTGCAGTGACACTGTTTCCCCACCATTCGTGAGCAGTCTCATGAAATAAAAGACCATCAATTATACCGTAATATGCTTTTGTCCATTGGCGAGGGCCTCCCCAATTATTCCATGTGTTTCCATAGGTGACTGCTGACTGGTGCTCCATACCTAAGTATGACACCTCTACTAGCTTATAACCATCTTCCCACCATTGATAATCCCCAAAATACTTTTCAAAAAAACGGATTATTTTTTTAGCCTGTTGAAAATGTTTTTTTGCAACCTCCTGATGGTAATCCAGCACATAATGATTTAATGATTCAACTTTTCCGTTTCGATGAAGGGTATCCTGAATCAGGACATAATGTCCTAACTGAACAGATATATTATAATTATTGATAGGATTATTAACCTCCCATGTATATGCAGTTTTTCCATTTTTTAAATCTTCATTCGTGTTAGAAAGTTGGCCATTGCTAACGCAAAACAGCTCCGATGGAACTGTGAATGTCATTTTTGCACCTATATCTGGTTCATCCAAAATATGATCTTTTAAAGGCCACCATAAACCGGCACCATCTCCTTCACAAGCGACAGAGACAAATGGACGACCTTTTTTATCTGTTTCCCATACAAAACCTCCAGTCCATGGTGGGTTTAAAGATTCCTGAGGTTTTCCTTCATAGTAGACACGAAATTGAAACATTCTTTCACGGTTAATTTTTGGAAATTCCACCAAAACAGCATCTTTTTTACGTGTTGTTTCTAGTTTATTTCCTAGATAATAGACTCCGTTTAAATGCATATCCTTTGCCAGATCAAATTGTAGAACAGTAAAGTCATTGATAGAAACAGCAGTGAAATCAACATATCCTTTTAAATATTTTTTATCTACATCAATGTCAATATTGATATCGTAATGCTGGACATCATAGCAAATTCGTTCTGGTGATAATGATCCAAGCAGACGGTTGCGCTCCGTTAGTCTTGGAAAGGTTTCAACATTTTTGGGAGATTTGCCCATGGATTGGGAAAGGTGTAAAGGAAGACATCCTAATATCAGCATAGCTATTGGTAATAATAAAAATATTTTCATGAAATAATATAATCCTAAGGGTCTAAACCTACTTTATTGATTTAAATATAATACTGGTTACTCTATAATGTTTGAAATATCCAACAAGAAAGCATATTCAATGGCTGTTTCATGGTATCGCTGAAATCGGCCTGATTTCCCTCCATGTCCAGCATCCATGTTCATATGAAGCAAAAGTTTATTATTGCCTTGCCAGTGGTCCCTGAGTTTAGCAACCCATTTCAATGGTTCCCAATATTGGACTTGTGAGTCAAAAAATCCAGATGTCACTAACATATTTGGATATTCCTGTTTTAAAACCTGATCATATGGGCTGTAAGATAACATATAGTCGTAAAATTCTTTTTCAATTGGGTTGCCCCATTCATCCCATTCATTAGATGTAAGCGGGATGGTTGGATCCAGCATGGTTGTCACAACATCAACAAATGGCACACCAGCGATAGCACCTTTCCATAGGTTTGGTTCCATATTAACTACTGCGCCTATCAATAATCCTCCAGCACTGCCACCTTCACAAAATAAATGCTTTGAATCGGTGTAATTCTGTTTAATTAAATATTTCCCTGCATCAATAAAATCGTAAAAGGTATTTTTTTTATTTAGAAGCTTCCCATCATCATAGGATTGGCGACCATAAATCTGGCTTCCTCGGATATGTGCAATAGCATATATAAAACCACGATCTAGTAAACTCAGCCGGGTCGAACTGAAGTAAGGATCATTAGTAGCTCCATAGGAGCCATAAGCATATAGTAACAAATTTTGGGGGACACTAGATTTCAATTCTTTTCGATATACAATTGAAATTGGAATTAGCTTACCATCTCGTGCCTTTGCATATAATCTTTCAGCATTATATGCATCCTGATTATATCCACCGATAATTTCTTGTTGTTTCATCAAAATTTTTTCCCCAGTGTCCATATTATAATCATAGACACTGTTTGGGGTTAACAATGAGCTGTAGCCATATCTAAGAATATTTGTACTAAATTCTTTATTAACTGAAATCCAGGTAGTGTAGGTATTTTCGCCAAAATCAATGTAATAGTCATCACCTGTTAATTGATTAATGATCCTTAACCCTCGTAGTCCATCCTTCCTTTCATTTAGTGTGAGATGATTTTCAAAGATCTCAATTCCAAGCAAGTGTACATTATCCCGGTGAGGTATAACTTCTCTCCAGTTGGATATATCAGTTTCATTCTCATTAGTTTCCATAAGCCTATTGTTTTTGGAATTTAGGTTACTTAGAATAAAAAATTTATTTTTAAAGTGATTAATGGAATATTCATGGTTTTCCCTCCTTGGAGTAAATTTAATAAAATTACCTTCTGGATTATCTGCACGTAGAATATGGTAGTCACTAACCAGAGTACTGCTATTCCAAATAATAATATATTCCCCAGACTTAGATCGATATACACCGATATAAAATGTTTCATCATTTTCTTGATATACCATAATATCATTTTCAGAGCTACTACCAACTTTATGTCGATATATTTTTTCTGATAAAAGAGTAACTTTATTTTTTGAAGTATAGAATACAGTTTTGTTATCATTAGCCCACGCAATGCTACCAGTGGTATTTGGGATAGTCTTACTTAATACTTTTCCTGTTTTTAAATTTTTAAAATGAATTTCATAAAACCGCCTGCTTAAAGTATCTACTCCATATGCTAACCAATTATTATTCGGACTAATATTCATACCCCCCAAAGAAAAATAATCATATCCTTCTGCCAATTTATTCTCATCAATAAGAATCTCTTCTTTAGAAGCAAGTGAACCTTTTTTTCTACAGTGAATTGCATATTCCTTGTTTTTTTCATAACGTGAGTAATAAAAATACCTATTTTCAAAATATGGGACTGAATTATCATCCTTCTTTATCCGTCCTACTATTTCATTGAAAAGTTTTTTTTGTAATGTTTGTGTGTGAGCTAAATTTAGCTGGGTATATTCATTTTCACGATTTATATATTTAACTACTTGTGTGGTTTTTTCATCAGGGTGCTTTGCAGATTTTTGTTCATCAGTCAGACGCATCCAGTAATAATTATCAACTCGAGTATCACCATGGATGGTCATTTCATATGGTATTTTTCTAGCATCTGGAGGTAGAGGTGGTTGGTTGCATGAACTCATTAAAATAATTCCAATTAATAGCAAATTTGTCACAAAATCTCTCTTTTCAATAAATTAGGATGTGAATTTACATTCTAATTATTCTTATTTTTTACGAATTATTTTACTATAGTTTATTTATGTATAGGATTACTGAATATCAAAAATACCCAATGATAAATCAGGGGTTTCCGATAGAGGTCTATAGTAGTGGGCCCTCAGGGATTCGAACCCCGGACCAACGGATTATGAGTCCGCTGCTCTAACCACTGAGCTAAGGGCCCTTTGTAAGGATAAATAAATCAGTTTGTTTTCGATAAAAGAGCTATGAAATTACATCAAATAATTTAAAATAATCGAGAACATTGTATGTCTGAAAATTGAAAATATTTACTAATACTTTATTGATTATAAGGTGATAAAGAAATTAATAGAGAGTTTTATCTGGTTTTTCTATCCATGCATTAAAAGCAGCTTTTCCTTCTTTAGGTAAGATTTGGATTATAGGTATTTTCCTTTGGCTTTTATCTTTAGTTAATTCATTAAAAATATGTTTATCATCAAATCCGATTTGTTGCGCGTCTTTACTTGAGTTTGCGTAATAAACTTTTTCTATATGTGCCCAGTAAATTGTGGATAGGCACATAGGACATGGTTCGCAGCTACAATATATTTCTGTTCCAATTAGATGATATGAATTTAATTTTCTGCATGCATTTCGTATAGCGATAATTTCGGCGTGTGCTGTGGGATCATTAAGTGAAGTTACTTGATTAAATCCTTCAGAAATAATTTTTCCGTTTTGTACAATTACAGCTCCAAAAGGACCTCCTTTATTCGCAAGCATCTTTTCTTTTGAAAGCTGGATGGCTCTCCTCATAAATTTCTTTTTATTAGTTTGATCTATATTTTTCATCCTTATATTTTTAGGTTTATTTGATTAATACCATTTTTTTGGTTTTTACAAAACCATCAGTTTTTAATTGGTATAAATACATTCCAGCACCTAACTGTCTTCCTATTGAGTCAGTTCCATTCCACTTAACTGAATTGAATCCTGCTTTTTGGTTACCATCCACGAGGTTGATTATTTCTCTCCCAAGTAAATCCATTATAGAGATTGTAATATTACCATCGATAGGTAAATCATAGTTTAAAGTTGTAGTTGGATTAAATGGATTGGGAAAGTTTTGGTGTAATTCAAAAGTGATTGGGATGTGCGGTTTTTTGATAAGAGTAAAAATTGATTCTGAGGGGATTGTTATTTCACCTTTTCCCTCAAGGGTGTAACCTTCTCCTGATTCAGAGATTATAGCCCAGCTTTGATTCTCTCCTGCCATAATTATAATATTGTACGAAATAGAAAGAGATTTATTTGAGTTCATTACTTCAATTATTCCGCTGTCTTTTGTGATTTTCCATCCTCCCTTAAAACGGACATCAAAAATGTTGTCAGGATACTCTGAAGGTGGTTTCGGTGGCAAGCTATAGCTAAGCTTATCTTTTATTGGAAGGTCAATCCCAAAATAAAGAGTTCTGTTATTAAATGACAAAGTATTAATCTTTTCAAGTGGATTTCCCCAAACTTCATTTTTTCTGTAGGAAGACACAGAGTCAAGGTCGAAAATAATTTCTCCTTCTTGAAATGTTCTTAACCAATACCCTTCACCGGGTTCTAATAATTCTGATTCTGTATAAGAGTCTGTAAACATAAAAAGAGTATTTGGCACAATGATGTTTTCAGGATCAATAATTGAGGTGATTAAAATTGGATATGAAACACCAGAAATTAAATTCCAGCCAGTGTTTAGGTTGGCATTTAGTTCAACAATTGGAGATCCAGTAATTTCAGAATATCCTTCATTAGAAAACCTCAACCAATATCCTTTCCCAGGTGTGAGACTGGTTTCAGAAAGATAACCATCATCATAGGAATATAAAGTTTCCTCCACTGACTCTGGGAATAAAAATTCATAAGATGAATTTTGTACTCCAAGCGGTAATCCAACTAAATTCCACCCCTCAGAATAGGGTATCAACAGTCCATTATTGACACTATGCCTAACTATTACCCGCGTGAATGAAGGATTGAAGCTATAACTTTCTATTTCTCTCATATTCACAGAAAACATCCCACCTCCAAATGGATCAGATAACATTAAATCACCTTCCACAAGCTCACCTATATCCCATGACAAGGTAATCTCTTCGGTTCCAATATCGGGCTGGAAATCAATTGCCCATTCTGTAATCTCTCCATTATCTGGTATAGGGCGAATATCAACAAATAACCTATCGTTTATAATCGTATTAAATAGTGCTGCGTCCCATGTTGGTGGTGGTGGAGGCGGAGGAGCATAACGATCTACCCAGAAATCATATTCATTAGTTGCATCTGGAAACAATCCAATTTTTAATTCTACCGGCCAGGATGCAGTATCTGCAAGTGCAGTCAAATTTATAAATGGAGGTAATGTAAAAGGTACTGTTGACTCTACCCTCTCTATTGCACCTATTAGCTGACCGTTATTATTCCTAGATGTCGCATCAAAAGTTGTTTCCCCTTCAGTTTCATCAAATTTCCAATATCCTACCAACCCTTCGATCTCAGGGTTAATTCCATCGTGCATGTTATCTGAGATTTCCTCCCAGTCGCGGGCATAGTTCCAGATCCGAACCTCATCCATAATTCCATTTAAGTTAGCGTTATTGTCTGAACTGCCACCAAATGATAAAACAGCTCCATTTATTTCAGTCAAAGAATATCCACAAGTCTGGTTTTCGTAAATATTCTCATCAAGAAATACTGTAACAATTCCTAACTCATAAGTTATTGCAATATGATGCCAATCTCCGGGTTGAAGCTCTCCATTTCCAATTATCAGCTCGTTTCCTCCGCATAAATTTTCAATAAACACCTCAAGATTTCCATCAGAATTAATTTCGAGAGAAAAGTTTTTATTTCCAAAAGTATCTTTATGATAAACAAGGGCACCAGATCCAGCGTTCATTTCTGTGTCATAGGGATAAACCCATGCTGAAAATGAAAATGTATTAGAATCTCCATCAAAAACACTGCCTAAATCATTTCCCATAATTTGTACGTAGTCATCTTCCCCGTCAAAGTTTAAAGCAAATCCGGGGCCATAAAAAATATAGGTACAGCTACCATCTTCAAAAATATTTTCCGAATTATAATTATTTGCTTCTGAATCAGTACAGCCGGTGCAGCTTAAATTATCACCTTCACAAATACCGCAATCATCTAGTCCTCCACTATCGGAAAAAATAAAATCAGATCCAATACCTATGTAACCCTCACATGCAGAAGGTCCAATAAATCCATCAAAAGATTCGTCAGAACAAATAGGGGTCCAGTAGCCACATTGGCCGTTGCAGTCCATATACAGATTTTCTCCTCCACATACTCCACAGTCATCAAGCTGTTCTGTACAGGATTCGATACTGACCTCTGATTGAAATAATGTGCTTTCTAACCCCGCGCTGCTGGTTACTGACAGACTTGCCAGATAAGTTCCCGGAGATGAATAGTAATAATTTGGGGAAGGTTCATTAGAAGCATTCCCATCACCAAAGTCCCATGTCCATTCCGTTAATTCTATAAAATTACCTTCAGAAGAAAGATCTGTAAAAAAGACAGAATAATTATTTTTTTCGTAATCAAACAAAGCGGTTGGGTTTTCAAAAAGAGAAGTTGTAATTAATAATGCGGAACCATTTTCTAGCTCTGATGCTGCAGGAGCGTATATATTATCAAATGTGTACTCTAAACCATCATTACCCATGTGGTTCTCTATCCCAATTGTGCAATACCCTCCGTGAATGGGCGTACTGCCTGCATAATTTCCGGATGAAGTATTATTAAACGTTTTGTATTGGATTTTTATATATCCATCACCGTAAGGAGCAGCATGGGAATTATATAAAATTACCTGAAAAGCTTCAATTGAGTTTTGGTTCTGAGTACGCATATTAGACCATTCAACAATTACATATTGATTGTCCGGATCTTCAAATAGAATTACATCTCCACTATAAGCAGTTTTTAAATCATCCCAGAATGCAGCAATCATGGGTGAAGGTCCCCCCGCTCCAGGTATAGGGTAATTTCGAAATGATTCCATGTTGGTTTCTCCCATAGCAATCCATCCATTGGAATTAATAGTCATATTTTCATAATCAATTCCATAAAACTTAAAAGAGAATGGAAGCTCAACATTAACAGATGAATTTGAAAAATTACCGTTTCCATTATCTGATAAATACAAGTCTGTACCGGGGCCTCCGAAATCAGGGTCAATTTCAATCCACTCATAATCAAGTGCTATATTATACCCTATGTCTGACATATCATAAATGTAATATCCATATTGATCCGGACCCAGAGGGTCACTTGAAGAAACTTCTCCTATATTCAGTGTTAGAGATTGTTGATTGTCATAGCCGCTAGTATTATAAAATCGAATAGGCAGAGATAATATTGTTCCGGAAACAACATTTTGACTTGTAGAAATTGTAAAACAATCCAAACAAGTAACTGTTTCATTTGGCTGAATCGTACCAATTTCTCTTTCTCCATTAAATATTTCTATATACTCATCATTATATATCAGCTCGGCAAAAACATTTTCGACTGAGACAGTGCCTATATTTTGAACTGTCAATTGAATATTGGAAGTTTGGTCTTTTTCAACAAAAACATTGTTTTCAATAATCAAGTGTCCGCCAAAAACAAAATGAGGTACAGCACCTGACCAACTTTCTTCAGAATCATCGTTAATATGGATGCGGAGACTTAAATCTTCCCCATCTATTGCAGAGGGGTTGAGAGATAGGGTAAACCCCTCACCAAATGAGGACGTTCCAGGGGCAATCATTCCATAATTATCTTCATTAATAATCATTATGACGTTCGGAGACATAGATTCTAGAACGGCATTTATTCCTGTAACATTGGAGATCCCATAATTTTTTAAAGGAATTTGTATATTTATAGTTTCTCCTGGATTTATAAGTTGATTACCTCCTTCTCCATCATCAATAATTATATCCTGTGATGTATCAATATTTATCAATTTCCCATCCGTTATTATATCAAAATCACCAATAAAGGGAACTACATTTTGTTTAGTTACAGTAACATTTACATTACCACCATAAATATAGTCTAAATCAAACGTTACATTTCCATTTTGATTCGTAAATCCATTGAGAAATATTTCGTCATTACCTTTTAATAAAGTCACTCTAGCGTTTTCCAGGGGCGTCTCATTTGAATTTTCTACATATATATCAATGAAATTTGTTCCAAATGGTATCTCAGATTCGAATTGGACAGTCATAGTTTCAGGAGTATCAGTCCACAAGTGAGTAGCGGGATCGCCCATTAAATTATTCCATTGAGTAAATGCACTGACCCAGTTGTAAGGATTGGTTGGGTATGTGTTAAAAAGTGCAAGTTTCCCATGTGCAAGACCTCCCCCGGCTGTCTCTATTTTTTTTGTAATAATACCATCATAAATACCCATATCAATAATGTTATTAAATGCTGTATGTGTGTTCCAGGTTGCTGTACCAATTCCTGCAATTCCTCCTTTAGGGTTTGAGACAGAGCCTGCCCTTAAAAATTTTTCTGACATACTAGTATGGTCTTGTGCAAATGACCCTGTTCCACAAGTAATGATTGTAGCGAAAGGAAGTTTATATCCATTGTTTGCATCATCAATATTTCCATTGTCAAAGCCACTAACTCCCTGAATACCACGATAGTTAAAAAAAAGGACACCTTCATTTAATTGGGATTCCATCCAACTTGACCAACCTCCACCCGAAATTTTAAGACGCACATCTTCAAAACCATAAGCAGTCATTGTTTCAGAAATATATTCATTTGTAATCACTGTCGAATAGCCAGAAGCTGTATTTGGATCTCCAATCAAGGCCGCTTTTTCAAAATAAGGCAACATAGTTGAGGCAAAGGTTGCTTTTTCGTAATGAATAATTTTATTTACAACTATAGCCAATTCTGTAGTAGATCTAACGGAAATTCGACCCATTAGTACTTCAGGAAGTAAGTCGGCCCCTTCCAATTGGCTATATGGATGGTCTCCTTCACATTGCCCTCCATAGTCATTGTGTCCCCAGCTTTCATAAAATGTAGGGACACTAAATGACCCTCCTACATCTCCAACTAAAGCTACATACTCAGGGGGGATACTCAAACTATTATAAGCATTTAAGATGTAGTTTTTTATCGAGCTAGAGGAACTTCCTGTTTCATTCAAGGATGCTGTATAGACAACATACCCCCGCTTGTGTCTCCAATTAACTAATTGCTGAAAACTACCATTGATTTCAGAGTTTCCACCACAAATATATAAAATTGATGGGGGCTGATATTCTGTATTTCTACTCCTTTCTTCATAGTTTAAAACCAACGTGGAATATAATTTATCAAATATTTTTGATGGAAGTCTTTGAACCCTATTTCCCTCTTCCCTATCTCCTGTTTCAGTCACTTCAATTTGAATTTCGTCTAAGACCTCTAAAGTTTTCTGAGAAATATTATAGCGGTAGGGAACTACACTTACATTCAATAAATGAAGATCTCTCATAATCAATCTATCTGATACTTCAAGAATGGATTCAGGATAGACCGTATCCTTTTCATAAAATGAGGAATCCATAAACTTAATAAAACCCGGTTCTTCAGTTTTGTCCTTGTTTTGGAATGGAAATACTGTAATATTAGTGATTGTATGAGATTCTATAATATTACATGTCACAGAATATTCTTTATTTGGTTCTACTTGAATAAGGGTGGAAAAGCGTGGAAGTTCTGGACGACCATAATCTGTTGTAGTTCCTCCACTAGGTGAAATGATTTTGATAAAATTATTTTGAGATTCAAAAATTGTTTCCTCATTTAGGAACTGGATATTAGTTTTTTCCGGAGTATCATCTTTAAGTGTGAATTGCGCATATAAAACACTGCATATAAAGATACCAGTAAATAGCTTAGAGAATAGATTAATCATACCTTTTGGGAGACTTGGTTTAAAAAATAATTAATAATTTATAAAAGAAATTTAAGCGATTTATATTTTATAATTTTCATCTTTTTGGTTATCCTTATTGGCACAATAATTAACTATTTCTTGAAGATCCCTTTTTGTATTCATATTCCAAAAATACTTGCACTCATTAAAGTTGACAAATGTAGTATTTATTTTTTCAACAAATTTAAATATACTATAGCGTTGTTTTACGAGGTCCATTTCAATTTTTGATATAATCCGTTTATGATAAAAACCACAAGCTACTTGTATTTTGTCATTAGCTATGGGTAGAACAGCGTCTCTGTTTTTAGAAATGTATTGTTCAAGACGGTAAAAAATTAATGGATTAATTAGGGGTAAGTCACAGGATATAATAAAACTCCAATCTTGTTTTGAGTTTAGTAAAGCGGTATGAATTCCATTTAATGGTGTTTGTATATCAAATGTGTCCGCAATAAAAGGATAAGAGAGGTCTTTGGGTTCTTTTTTACCAATAACGAACCGGCTCTCAAAATCATGGCACATTCCCCATATGTGATCGATTAGCTTAACATTATTCACTACCGCTTTCCATTTTAGTGATCCGAAGCGGCGACTCATACCACCGATTAGTATAAATGCTGAAGCGTTTATCATATTAAAATTTAAAATTATTTTTCTTTATACATAGTATTTAGATTATATAGTATTATATCTATATTCTGCATGTTATGTCAACAATTAAAACTAAAATATCCCCAGATTTTATTCAAAAGGCAGCACGTATTTTAAAAACTCTTGGACATCCTAACCGGATAAAAATTGTTGAATATCTGGAAGATGGTGAAAAGCCAGTGAGCCAAATTCAGCGGAAATTGGATTTGATCCAACCCATTGTGAGTCAGCATTTAAAAATAATGCTTGATCGGGGCATTGTCAAATACCGACAGGAAGGAACCCGATACTATTATTCTCTAGCCAATGATTTTATACTTAAAATATTGAGTTGTATGTCTGATGCACAGGAAATGATTTCTAAAGGGGAGTGGACATTAGAAAATTTTATTAATAGCAACTAAAAGGGAGCAAGCATGAGCGATATTAATTTTGATCAGAAGCTGGACTGTAGGGGGTTAAGCTGTCCTTTGCCTGTATTAAAGACAAAAAAAGCCATGGATGAAATGACTGTTGGTACAGTTCTAAAAATGGTATCTACCGACCCGGGATCTAAAAATGATGTAACAGCATGGGCCAAACGGACTGGGAATGAGATTCTGGTGGCCGAAAATGATGGGACTGACTTCGTTTACTTTATTAAAAAGGGTTAGATAAATTATGAACAACAATGATAAGAAGCGAATGGCATTGATTGCATCCAAAGGAACCCTTGATTGGGCATATCCACCTTTCATTTTGGCATCCACTGCTGCAGCCATGGATATGGAAGTAGGTGTTTTCTTTACCTTTTATGGGCTTACATTACTGAACAAAGAGATTGATGCAAAGGTAGCTCCCCATACTAATCCCGCAATGCCGATGAAAATGCCGTTTGGTCCGAAAGGATTCCAAAACATTGAATGGCCTATCCCAAATGTTATTATGGGGAATGTCCCTGGGTTTGAGACTATGGCCACATCATTAATGAAAAAAACCTTTAAAAACAAGGGCGTTGCTACCATAGAGGAATTAAGAGCAATCTGTATTGAATCAGATGTAAAAATGTTCGGTTGCCAAATGACCATGGACGTTTTTGGGTTTGAACAGGAACAATTTTTTGAAGGCACTGATATTGCTGGTGCAGCATCTTTTCTGGAATTTGCTGCTAATGCAGACATCACCCTATTTGTGTAATCGATAGTAAAGTTTGACCTTACAGTCCTATTTAGCCAAAGACCTATTTGATCATCTAACGAACCAGGATGAAATGATAATTCTGGATGTTCGGAATAAGGAAGATTTCAGCCGGTTTAATGTGGAGGGCCCCTTTCAATTTGATAATATGAATATCCCTTATTTTGATTTCATTGAAGAGGAGATGGTGTCCGTTTCAAAAGTCCCTCGAGACAAACCCATAAAGGTTATCTGTGCAAAGGAAGGCTCTGCACAATACGTGGGAGAAATTCTTGTTAATAATGGATTTGAGAATGTATCCTATTTGAGTGGCGGAATCAAAACCTGGGGAAACTTACTGGTACCGAAACAAATCAATTCCCAATCTGACTCTTATGCACTTTTTCAATTCATCCGCCCAGGGAAAGCGTCCTGTAATTATGGACTTATATATGATGGCGAGATGATTATTTTTGACCCAAGTAGAAATATTGAGTTTTATGAATCATTTTCTAAAGCACAAAATGCTAAAATTGTAAAAACATTTGAAACGCATCTCCAGGCTGATTACATCAGTGGTTCAAAACAGATTGCAAATAAAACCGGTGCAGAAATTTTTGCTCATAATAGTGATTTCAAAGAAGCATCCTTTCAATACAGTACTGTAAATGATGGAGAATCCTATTCAGTAGGGAAAGAAGGACCTGAAATTCGAGTTCTTCACTCACCGGGGCACACCCCTGGAAGCACTAGCTACATTGTTGATAATAAATATATAATTTCCGGCGATACTGTATTTATTCAGTCTATAGGCCGCCCGGATCTTGGTGGAAAAGTTGAGGAATGGTCCATCATGTTGTACGATACATTGACCAATAAGATAATGGGTCTGAACGGAGATCTGTATGTACTGCCGGGCCATTATATGGACTGGAATGAAGCCAATTCAGATCTAATTTTTTCAGAAAAACTAGCATATATTATTAAGCATAATGTCCATGTATACAATATGGATTCTGCAGAAAAATTCACGGAATTTATTAAAGATAATATGAGAAAGTCGCCGGATATATATCGTGAAATACGTAGAGTAAATACCGGTTGGTTAGATGTGAAGCTTGATGAAGCAGATGTTATGGATTTAGGGAAAAATGAATGTACGGCTGTGGCCTATAATAAAATAAAAGGCTGATATTGAATTACGGATTTGTCATTGATAACCGTATGTGTATCGGCTGCCATGCCTGTACCGTTGCATGTAAAAGTGAACACGATGTTCCCATTGGTGTGAACCGCACTCATGTGAAATATATTGAAAAAGGAACGTTTCCTAATTCTACCCGAGAATTTTCCGTTCACAGATGTAACCATTGTGCAGATGCGCCCTGTGTAGAAATATGTCCTACAACTGCACTTTATACACGAGCGGACGGTATTGTTGATTTTGATAATGACCGCTGTATTGGATGTAAATCTTGTATGCAAGCGTGTCCTTATGATGCACTTTATATCGATCCGGAGACCAACACAGCAGCAAAATGTAATTATTGTGCTCATAAGATTGATGGTGGATATGA
>CAXRJK010000018.1:0-7062 GCA_964230865.1 Winogradskyella sp. | reverse complement strand
AATATCCTGTTCCATTTCATGGCACAAGACAAGTGAAAATAAATGAGTTTAACGATGATTTTAGTGAAGAAAAACTTAACGTTGAGTGGAATTTTCGTAGAACCCCTACTGCACCTTTTCACTCTCTGATTGAAAAGCCAGGCTTTCTTAGGCTTTATTTAAAAGAAGGATTTATTGCGGAGCAGGCCCAATACTCATTTATTGGTATTCGACAGAGGCACTTTCAAATGGAAATAAAGTCAAAAATGGAGTTTGTTCCATTGGGAGATGAAGAAGCCGGAGTAATTGTAATACAAAATGACCGCTCAGCTTATATTATGTCATTAATGGATGGTAAAATTACCCTTAACCATTTTTATCATGGTAACAAATCAATTCTTGTTAGTCATCCATATGAAAACAGTACCGTGTTTTGGAAAATTTCTGCTGATTATTTAAATTATGATTTTTCTTACTCTCAAGATGGAAAAAGTTGGATTATGCTTTTTGATGATGTTGATGGTTCTAAGCTGAGTCCAGAGTCTTCGGGATGGACATATACCGGTGTTTATGTTGGGATGTATGGCACTTCTAATAGCTCTATATCAAAAAATTATGCTGATTTTGATTGGTTTTATTATATAGGTGGCTCTCAATAGCTGTGTATTTTATAATCTTCAATAAGAGGGTTTATTATGCTATTTTTTTTATAGTTTTTTTCTGTTTAACCATCTACCTAAGCTGTGATAATTCACAGGGGCCATTAATTGAAATTCAAAATAAAAATCAGCTAGATAGTATAATAAATGAATACGTTGACAATGGATATTTCCCCTTCCTCCTTGTTCGACTTGAAGATAAAAGTGGAAGCGTTATTTATCAGCACTGCAGAATCAATAAAAAATTAATTCCATATGATACCATTAATGAAAAGACCTGGATTAGAATTTGGTCAATGAGTAAAATTGTCACAATTACTATTATTATGGACCTAATTGAAGAAGGAAGTTTAAGCCTTGATGAACCTGTCACAAAATATATTCCAGAGTTTGGTAGCCTTAAAGTTGCCATTAATAAAGATGGAACTCCTCTAGGTAAAATAAAAAATAAAAACATTGATTGTAACTTTACATTGGTTAAGCCTGACTCAATTATGACGCTTAGACATTTAATAAATCATCAAGCTGGGTTTTATTATGCAACTACCGGAATTAGATGTATTGACTCAATGTTTGTATCAAAAAAAATATCCTATTCTTCAGATTCCAATGATTTAATAAATCGTTTTTCAGAACTTCCTCTACTTTTACATCCAGGTACAGAATATTTTTACGGAACAAATACAACAGTTTTAGGTGTGGTTGCTGAGAGAGCAACTGGGTTAAATCTTAAAAGATTAGTTGAAACAAGATTATCTGATCATTTAAATATTCAAGGCTTGAAGTATAACCTTTCAAGAGATGAAGTTTTACTACCTTACTTTACTGGTATTGATTCAATCTTGCGGATTGCAGAAAAGGGGGAGCTAGATATTTTTGGCGCTGATTTTCCTTTCTATAAATTAGAAAACCAATTGTTTCTAGGGGGAGAGGGAATGATTGCAACCGCTGATGGTTACACAGATTTTTTAAGGCTTTTTCTTCACAGTGGAAAGCTAAATAACAAACGTTTTCTTGATCAAGGTTCGATCAATGAAATTATTTCACCTCACACTCTAGTTGATAGCCCGTGGGGTTATAACGGATATAACCTTTGGGTCACAGGGGATACTTTAAGGAAAATAGGCTGGGGAGAGGAAAAGCTTTGGCAGGGTGGTGGTTATGAAGGCACACAATTTTGGATTGATTCAAAACGAGAGTTTGTAGGTGTGGTAATGACTCAGATTCATCATCCTCCTGATGGTGGATGGGACATGTACAATGATTTTCGTGGCGCATTGTATCAACAGTTCTGGACAGAGGAACAATAAAAATTTGACTGGATAAAAATTTTCGAAAAGTGTCAATTATTCTGAACCCAAAAAATTACTCATTAATTACTTAGGTGAACGTTTTTTGATTAATTGCAGCGTTGCTTCTTTCTGAATTTTTTATCGCTAATTTATCTTTTTTTATTTATCCACCGTTGCAAACTCGCTATTTTTTCAATGGTCATGGTATAAACACCAAATGATTTTTCTACTACCCCCCGAATAATAAATAGCGTTTCCCAGTGAAATATATCGCCAAACTCACGAAACACATCTGGAAATAACACGCATTCATATATATCAGTTTCATCTTCTAGTGTTAAAAATTCCATTGGTTCTGAATTACCACCGGTAACGGTTTCCTTCCGCGTGATGTATACTCCAATTAAATAAATAGATTGCCCCACATGTTTTGGGATATCTTTTGCATATTTTATCCGTCGGCTTAACCGTGTACGATACACCGTCAGCGGGTGAACTGATAGCGGATAGCCAAATGTTTCCAACTCCATTCGATATTGGTTTTCATCTGTCAATTTTTGAGAGTTTGGTGATGCCATTAGAGGTTCCCGCTTACCAAGCTGGAGATAAAAACCTGCCACATGATAAGCTATATCTCGATGGGTCAGCTCCGGAGCTATTTGACGAAAACAGCCGGCATTGGTTAAAACCATTGCATCCGCCAAATCCAAATCCACACGATATAAAAAATCGTTCATAGAATCAAACTCCCCTGCTTTTCGTTCATTTAAAATTCTGTCTACTGTTTTTTTGGGAAGTTGTTTTATACTCATAAATCCCATTCGTATTTTATTTTTTTTGCCTCGCCATTCCCAGTTACTTTGATTTACATCCGGTTGTAGAATTTTGATTCCGCACCTCCGAGCTTCACTCATATAGGCATAGGAAGAATAAAAGCCTCCCTGATTGGAAATCACTGCCGCTAGAAATTCCGCCGGGAAGTGGGCCTTAAGGTAGGCACAGGTAAAAGATAACATGGCGTAGGATGCTGAATGGGGCTTGCAGAATGAATAGCCAACAAAAGATGAAATCATGTCCCATACATTTTGAATAATTTTTGATGCATAACCCCGCCGAAGCGATCCCGCAGTGAATTTCTTTTTCCAGGATAAAATACGATGTTGCATGGAATCCCGGCTCATAGTTTTTCGTAATGCTTCTGCTTCCGCATAGCCAAACCCTGCCATAACCATGGCCGCCATAGAAACCTGTTCTTCATAAACCATAATGCCGTAACTCTCAGTCAAAAAATCCAAATCTGAATGAAGCAGGTCCCATTTTTGGCCATGAATTCTTGATAACATTATATTGGTGAACCGATTTGCTGCTGGACGAATAATAGATGAATAAATCACTATATGTTCAAAGTCTACAATGCCAGCCTTTGCCAATAGCTGTCGCGTGGCTGGACTCTCAATATAGAATACACCCATGGTTTTTCCTGATTTTATGAGCTTTTCTGTTTTATCATCTCCCAATGGTTGAATCTGATGATAGTTTATATACCTACTTTGAGATGCTGCTTCACCGTAAGTTAAGTTCACCTGCCGAATGGTATCTCTAACAACAGCCAAACTTCGATTTCCCAATAGATCAATTTTCAAGAGACCAGAATCCTCTACCTGATCTTTTTCCCACTCCACGATCTGAACACCCTTTGGTGCCACAAGTACAGGCACATATTTCCGAATTTCATCTGGAACAATCACTATACCTCCGGGGTGGACAGAAGGATAGCGGAAAGCTCCCACTATCTTTTCACTCTCACGCAAAACGCGAATTAAAGTATCATCCAAATCTATATTAGCAAACCTTGGGTCGGTTCGCATCCAATGTTCCAAATCTCGACGGGAATCATACCAGCCAATTCGCTTGGTAATACTTTTGATTTCATCATTGGATAAACCATGAACTTTCCCCACTTCACGAATGGCAGACCTTGGTTTTAGAAGTACTTGGCTAGACACCATGGCTGTACGATTGTTTCCATATTTCTCGAAGACATAATCCAAAATATTGTCCCGCTCATCCCAAGGAAAATCCACATCAATATCTGGCATGCTTTCTCGCTCTGGGTGGATAAATCGTTCAAATTGAAGTGTATACAGAAGTGGGTCGACCTGCGTGATAAATAAACAATAACTCACAATGGATGCGGCAGCTGAACCTCGGCCTATGGTGGCACGGGTTTGTTCAACAATATCTTGAACAATTAAAAAATATGGGGAAAACCCTTTTTGCGTGATGATACTTAATTCATATTGGATACGCTGTCGAATTATTTCATTGATTTCTCCATATCGTATTTTTGCACCTGTATATACCTTCTCTTCCAATTTTTTATTAGAATGATAAGTTTCCTTTAAAGAAAGTCCCGGAAAAATTGTATTAATGAATGACCAATCCCGTTTACACCGGTCTGCTAAATAACGACTATTGTTTAGTGTGTCCAAACTGTTGGGAAAGAGATTTACCATATCCATTTCGAGTCGAAACCAATGCTGATCTGATTTGCATTCAGATCGATCTAATTGTTTCAGTGTAGTGTTTTTCTCAATTGCCCGGAGAGTCACATGGGCATCATAGTCGCTTGGAGATCTAAAGTAAACATCACCTGTCGCCACAATCTCCAATTTCAATTTTTTTGATAAACAATGTGCCTCAGACTCCTGAACACCTGGACGTAATTCAATAAATAAATGGGTGTCTGGTATAAAGTCCATCAAGTCTTCTAAGGTATTTTTATTATGAGAAAGGACAAATAAACCAGTGTATGTTTTTCTTAAAATATCGGCAACTGGTTGGCTGGGGTTATCATGAACAGTGGACACAGCTCTGCAAAGGTTCTCATATCCATACTGATTTTCTACCAAAAGAATTGCTTCATCTTTATCTGTAATCAAATTTGTTCCGGCGATAGAAAAAATACCTGCATCTTTGCAATGCTGAACAAATCGGATGAATCCCCACAGTCCATTTACATCTGTCAGGGCTAATGTATCCATACCGTTTAATTGTGAAAGAGAAACTAAATCAGTAAGTGATAAAAGTCCACGCATGGAGGAGTAAGTTGAATGGGTGTTTAAATGAGTGAACATTTATACTCGACCTAATGCTTGAAAAACATCTACTGTTTGAAGGCTCCGAACTCCATACTTCCGTCGAATTTTTTCTACCGCTTTAGATACAGCCATATTTCGATTCTTTTCTGTTATAAAAAGATTTTTCTGATCTACATAAGGGCAAAAATCAGATACATCAATCAATATTGTTCGGATGCGATTTCGCCTTCCGTTTGCCTTATTAAAAAGTTTTCGGCAGGCTTCAATCACTGATGTATCATCAATCCCGGTAATGCGCCCAACACGGTGACCCTGATGTCCATCGGTATAGTGAACTTCCAGCCAAACCCGTTTCGCCATTTGTCTTCGCTGACGTAGCTTGAAAGCTACCTGCTCTGCTAAATCTTTCACGATTGCGTGAAGTACTGTTTGATCATTGGTATCTTCCGGAAGCACCGTTTGCTCTACAATATGGTCTCGAAGCTGATTTGGCTTTACCACAGATGAATCTTTTCCCCGTGCTTCCCGTGCCAATCGGACAGCATGGTTTCCAAAAAATGTTCGAAAATCATCTACATTATCTGCCATAGATTGAATTTGTTGAACCTGTTCAACCCATAAAAATTGAAGTAAGCGCAGAACAGATTTTTCTTTCACTGTAGGGAGAACCGGAGGCATCAAAGGGGATAAAAACTTTGCTTCTTCCCCGCTCTGAACTTTATGAATCTTTTCAGGGACGACAGATGTTACAATACGACTTACCAGTTTATTGATACTGATACCAACCATACCTACGAGGCTGGTTTTTTCTCGAATCCGTTTCAATATAGATAAACCAGCATTATGTATATGGTGCCGAGCTAGACACATCCCATTCATATCCAAATAAAATCTGCCAATCATTTCCGGCTCTACAACTGGACTAAATGTGGAGACCGCTTCATACACATAATTATTCACGCGAGCGTATAGTGTGTGGTTGTACGGTAGCAGCTGGACACCATGACTCATTTTGCGGATGATAGAAACTTTCATCCCATAAGACAGACCCTCTTCTTCTGCTTCTGAAGATAAAGAGAGAATCCTACCATTTGACCGGGGAGATGAGATAATAGCCACTGGGCGTGTATTCAAGCTAGGGTCCATAATCCTCTCGGCCTGAAGCTCTAACCCCTTAAGACGTATGTGAAAAACGCCCGGGACAATCATAAAGGTGTTCCTAGTTCAAATAATTTCGGAAAGAATAAATAAGCACACCATTAATATGAAAATCCTCTTGTGAATTTATTTTAATGATTGGAAATTCGGGGTTTCTGGGATGAAGCTCGACACAGTCCGGTTTGGGAATATAACATTTCAATGTAGCTTCACCATTAATCAGAGCTACCACAATTTGTCCTGACCGAGCTGTAGCTGCTTTCTTTGCAACAATAAAATCACCATCGTGAATGTTCTCATCGATCATGGAGTTACCTTTTACCTGCAGTACATAGTTATCAGGATGTAGTAGGGATAGGGGAACATCTACCATTTCCGGATTTTCCAATGCTTCGATGGGCTCTCCCGCAGCGATAAGGCCTAGCAATGGCAAACGAGCTGAGGTCTTTGTGGTGTGCTCTTTATGAATTAGTTTGAGCGCTCGCTTTCCATTGGGACCTTTTATACGAGATAAATGACCTTCTTCTTCTAGTGTCTTTACATACCAATTTACTGTGCCTAGCGAACCAAACCCTAGACTGGCCATAATCTCTTCATAGGATGGAGAGTACCCATAAATCAATGTGAATCGTTGAACAAAATTTAGGAATTTTTTCAGTTTTGGGGATAATGGCTTCATTGTTAGGCAACAAAAAAATATTGTGTAATGGATTTTCCCTTCCAAATAATGGATTGAGACTCCTTCTTGCATTCATATTCCTTGAGCCTTGCTGCCGCCCGTATTACAGCTATGGATGGTTGTTTTTTTACTTTTTTCTTCATCAGCTTTAAACGCAGAGCTCCATAAGAATACAAAAGCTTTCCCTTAGAGCG
>CAXRJK010000017.1:0-8613 GCA_964230865.1 Winogradskyella sp. | reverse complement strand
AGATATCGTAATGCACAGCACCACAAAATATATCAGCGGTCATAACCAGATCATAGGAGGCATTATTATAACCAATGATGATGATTTACAAGAAAAAATGAAGTTCGTCCAAAAAACCATCGGAGCAGTTCCTAGTCCCTTTGACTGTTGGCTCACATTATTGGGCGTCAAAACACTGCATCTCAGGATGGAACGTCACGCTTCAAATGCTCAGGCAGTAGCAGAATTCCTAGAATCTCATCCTAAGGTTGAAAAAATCACTTATCCAGGACTTCCCTCTCATCCTCAATTTGATATTGCCAAAGAGCAGATGAGCGGATTTAGCGGGATGATCTCTTTTGAGTTAAAAGGCGGAATCCCAGCGGGAAAAACATTGATGAACTCTGTTGAACTTTGTTCTCTAGCAGAGAGTTTAGGGGCTGTGGAGACTATGGTCACTCATCCAGCCACTATGACCCATGTGGATGTTCCGGAAACGGAACGACATGCTCGGGGATTGACAGACGGATTAGTACGAATATCGGTTGGAATTGAGGACTCCGATGATATCATTGGTGATTTGGAAAAAGCATTGGAAAGATGTTGATGTTTTAATATCATGAAAAAAAACACTAAAATAGAGACAAAACTCATCCACTCCGGAGAGCCAAATCCTCGGATTGGTGGTGCTGTTTCTATGCCTATTTTTCAGTCAGCCATGTATGAATACGGCGGTGAGGAAAATTATCAGGATATAAAATATATTCGCCTGAATAACACACCTAATCACATTGTTCTACGGGAGAAACTTGCGGCTCTGGAAAATGCAGAGTCTGCGCTTGTTACTGCCAGTGGAATGGCGGCAATTACCACTACCCTGCTTACATTTTTAGATAAAGGGGACCACCTACTTGTTCAGGATACATTGTATGGTGGAACCCATACCTTTTTAAATCATGAGATTGAGAAATGGGGGATTGAATTTGATTTTATTGATGGCACTGATTCAACCAATTGGAAAGAACACCTTCGACCAAACACAAAGGTCATTTATGTTGAATCTATAACAAATCCCCTTATAAAAGTTACAGATTTAAAAGCGGTTGCTGAGTTTGCAAAAAAACATAAACTTATTTCCATGGTGGACAACACATTTCCGTCACCAATTAATTTTCGTCCTACTGAATGGGGATTTGATTTATCCTGTCACAGTTGTACAAAGTATTTAAATGGCCATTCTGATATTGTTGCAGGCTGTGTCATTGGTTCAAAGAACCTTATTGAAAAAATCAATCATAAACTCAATCACTTAGGAGGGACTTTAGACCCACATGCATGCTTTCTACTTCACCGTGGAATTAAAACTCTTTCATTGCGAATGGAACGTCATAATACAAATGCTTTAATAGTCGCTCAGTTTCTGGAAGATCATCCTGGTGTGGAAAAAGTTAATTACCCAGGACTAGAGTCAAACAATCAACATAAAAATGCTAAAAGATATTTTGACGGATTTAGCGGAATGCTCAGCTTCGAATTAAAAGGTGGTATGAGCTCCGCAAATCAATTTATGGAGAAACTAAACTTCTCAATTATTGCGCCAAGCCTTGGAGGAGTGGAATCATTGGTTACTCTCCCTTCCACTACATCCCATTCAGGGATGAGTACGGGTGAACGGAAAAATAGTGGTATCTCTGATAGTCTGGTTCGAATGTCCGTTGGGATAGAACATATAAATGATCTTATAGCTGATCTCGAGCAGGCATTGGAATTGTATTAATCTTATGAATTAATAATTAGATTTGCCCCATACTTTCCAATTAAAAATTGAATAATTTTAATTTTATTTTGTCTAACATCAGAGAATATTATAAAAGTATTGTTGATCTTATATGATTTTAATAAATATATCTTTAGTTATTGTTTCAGTCTCCTACAGTCAAACACTTTATTCCGGAGATAAAAATATGGATAAAAAAAATAAAACTGAAAAGGAATGGCAGTCCTGCCTTTCACCAATCGAATACAATATTTTACGGGGAAAAGGCACCGAACCACCGGGAACCGGAAAATACTACAATCATAATGATGACGGAACCTATCACTGTGCAGGATGTGAAACTTTATTATTTAGCTCAGATACAAAATATAACTCTGGTTCCGGATGGCCTAGTTTCTGGGAACCTATAGATTCTTCTGCTATAACTGAACATAAGGATTCCAGTTTGTTTATGACCAGAACAGAAATACAATGTTCCAATTGTGGTGGCCATTTAGGACATGTGTTTGATGATGGTCCTCAACCGACAGGCTTGAGATATTGTGTAAACAGCGCTTCTCTGAACTTTCAGAAATCCTCTAATAAAGAAAAATAGAGTTTCATTTAAAATACTATTGTAATCTTGAACTTTATTAGAATATCTATTCTATTTTTACTTCTTTCACAGATTTCTGGATTTTCCATTTCCGGATTTATTCGAGATAATAGCAACGGAGAACCTCTCCCATACGCAAATATAATTGTTTCCATAGATGAGATTGGGACATCTGCTGATGTAAATGGTTACTATATTTTAACCAATTTAAAAAGCGGAAACTATACCCTGCGGGTTATGATGATTGGATATGAAACAAAGGAAATTAAAACTGACATAATAAATGTAAACAAACGTATTGATATTGAACTGAATCCAACTCAAATTAATTTAGATGAAATCACAGTCTCTGCTGAAAGAATGAGATTTGAAAACAGGGTAGACGTAAGCAGGGTTAATCTTACCAATCAGGAGATCCGCAGAGCTCCTGCATTTATTGAAGCAGATGTTTTCCGCACTCTTCAACTTCTACCTAGTGTCAGCTCCAGCAATGATTTTAATGCTGCTTTAATTGTGAGAGGTGGAAGCCCAGATGAAAACCTCATATTGCTTGATGGCGCAGAAGTATACAATCCTTATCATATTGGAGGAGTTTTTTCAACATTTAATGCAGATATGATTTCTGACACTGAGTTTTTAGCAGGAGGATTCCCCTCGCAATATGGTGGAAGACTGTCATCCGTCCTAAAAATAACAGCAAGAGAAGGTGACTCAAAAAATGGCAGATTATCTGATTCAAATCCCCTTAAAAAGTATTGGGACTACAGTAAGATAAGCGGTGACATCAGTTTATTATCATCTAAATTTTTAGCGGAAGGACCTTTGCATAATGGTTCCTGGATGATTTCAGGGAGAAGAACTTATTTTGACCAATTTGTAAATTTATATTATAAAATTAAAAATGAGGAGTCTCCATTTAATTATTATTTCTGGGATACGCATATAAAACTCAAGTCCTCTCCCAATAAATATAATCAATTTGTTTATAGTCAATTCTCGGGTAAGGACGATTTATATTTATCCCTTGGTGGAGGAGATTTCCCTGGAATTAATTTTTCGTGGGATTGGAGAAATTCCACAAAAAGCTTGATCTGGAAATACATCCCCAATTCAAATTATTTTATTGAAAACAATCTATCTAGAACGGATTACATATTCAATGTGGATTTCGCTGTTGATTTTAATCCAGATACCACCAACACCAATAGTGAAGAAATATCTGAAAATGATGTTGATCTGTCTCTTGATATAAATAACATTGTTACAGATCTGAGCTTTGATCAAACCCTTAATATATTTTTTTCAGATGAATTGACTATGAAAACAGGGTGGGAATACAAAATATTGTATATGGATTATTTTGAATCCTTTGCAGGAATAGAGAGAGTGAATCTGAATTCAGAGCCATCAATTACCAGCATGTTTCTTACAACTACGTGGCAACCTTTTTCAAAACTACATTTAAATACAGGATTACGCTTTTCTAAATTTAGCCAATATAATAAGAACTTATTTAATCCAAGAATTGGTCTAAAGTTTAATCCGATTTCTGATCTGGCATTAAAAGTAAGTTGGGGAAAATATTCTCAGTTTTTATATACAATCAATCAGGAAGATGAATTGCTTCGAATTGTAGATTTTTGGCAGCCCATACCCGAGGGTAGCGAACCGCAACAATCAGAGCATTTAATAGTTGGTAGTGAATATTGGATATCTGAAGGTAATATTTTTTCTTTAGAGCTGTATACCAAATCCTATGGAAACATTTATGATCTTAATCCAAAGGTAGATGGAAGTGACATAGAACAAACTATTGCATTATCAGGAAAAGGAAAATCCTATGGATTAGAAATATTATATCGATTAAAAAAAGATAAAATATCAGGCTGGATCAGCTATGCGTTTGCAAAAATCGAGAGAGAAGTAGATCTTAATTCTGATGGAAGGATATGGGAAGAAAAAGAAATTTATCCTGCTAAGTATGATAAACCGCATACCTTTAATTTGGTACTAAGCTATCAATTATCTGATAAAAATGAGTTTGGTGTAAGCTCAATTTTTAGCAGTGGTCAAACATATACTCCAGTTATTGGAAAGGTCCATCAAGCTGGACAATACGGAAGCCTGGAAAACCCATATCGATATTTTGGAAATATATACGGAGCGAGGAATAGCGGGAGATATCCAGCTTATTTCAGAATAGATATTAGCTATGCCAGAAAATCAACCTTATGGGGGCTAAAAGGAAAATGGAAATTCCAAATAATAAATTTAACAAACCATTACAATGTTCTTTTGTATAATTGGAATCATCAGGCTTCACCATCACAGGTTTCAGCTTATAGTATGTTTCCTGTTTTGTTTACATTTGGATGGGAGTTTAATCTATGATGTATAAAAAGTTTTTACTTATACACATTTTTGTTCTTTATTTCATCGCTTGTGAAAAAGAATTAGATATAACTGATTTTTCAAGTGATTTTTCCTTTTATAATTCTGAGCTAAGAATAGAAGCGCTAATGCTCCCTGCTCAAAATACCGCAATCGTTAGAATCGATAAATCTGTACCTTTAGATGAAGCAAGCTTATATAATTGTATCGATGATGACAATGACTGGAATTATTACTATTGTTCTGATAATTCAGTATCCTATGAGTCTCTGGATGAGTGTACAAACGAGTGCAATAGCTCAAATTGTCTTCTTCATTTATTTTCATGCGAAATGAATGAAGAAGACTGTGATACATGTAGTTGGGATCTTTCCTCACTCCTTACATTTGAGACGAAAGAAGAGTGTATCGAATCGTGTAGCGGCGATTGCGTAACCGACGATGTAGGAGAAGACGGTAAACAGGCATATGATTCGAACAACGATGGAGATTATGATGATAGGGGATTTGGTGGAGATATCGCCCCAGACGAAGGAGAGGGGGACGGTGTCCCTGGCTGTAATGAATTAAATGTAGATGAGTATAACGAAATTTTGCCTGAAATTCATTTAAGTAATTTTTGCACTGTAAATATCAAACATGGAGAAGATGTTTGCGAATTTATTTTTAGTGAAACAGGAGGTATGTTTTTCGATGAAAATAAACCTGGCTTTGACGTTGAAGATATTAAAGCTGTAAGCTATGGTGCCTGGATACCAGATCCCTTGAATTGCGATATTGATTTTAATCATTACGATACAGAATATCTATTTTCATGTGAATGTGAAGAAGAATCGGGATATGGCTATTATGGTAAAATTACCGCTGCTGATACGATTAGAAGACCTGTTATATTTTATACAGATACTGTAGAAAACAATATTATTTCATGTTCTGAGAACCCCAGCACCCATAGCTGTCTTGAATCTTTTCATAATAGCGATACCTTATATTTTGAAGAAGGAGATAATTCCGCAAAGATATCATATGTATCACTTATTGAAACAATAAAATATCAAGCTGTACAGTATATATTCGATGAAGTAAATGATCGTTATGTTTATTACCATGGTCACCGGGATGGCGGAACTGATAGTGGAAATAATATAATTAATAATTCTATTTGTCTTATGTCAGAAAAAGTAGTAGCTGAAAAATATCCACCATTTATAGGTTCTGATAAGTTCAAATATGATATATTTACATTTTCAAAAGGATATGAAAATTATTACTTTTTTATTCAGTTAGATTTATTAGATCCTGAGCGAACTAACCTGAGAGATGAAAATGGTAACCCCGTGATGGGAGCGTTTGGAGCAATGAGCGGGAGGACTAAATATTTTCAGATCCTTAGTAATAATGAAGAAAACTGATTACAAATAATATGATTATTCTTCATCCCAAATCGCCCCTATAATTCTATCTTCTAGCTCAAATGTAAATCCCCTTATGGAGACTAAATCTCTCCTCTCAAGCCCCCATTTCCCTGATATTTTCATGATTTCTTTTTCAATATCATTTTGATTTTTAAAGGTCAATAATTTGTTAAGGGATTGTACAAATTTTTCCATATCCTCTTTTTTTAAATTTTGCTTATTTGACTTTAGCTCTCTATTCTTTGATAGGTATTCAAGAAATTGCTTTTCATATTCACCTTTCCATTTCTTTACTCCTGCTCCTGGTGCCAGAGTTCCACTATCATTTAAAACAGTAGTTAACTCATTGACACAACAGATAAAGGTATAGTCCAACAAAAAATTCATAGAATTCTTTTTTTGGTAATTTGAAAAATCATTTTCTACCCAATCTTCATCACCCAATATAAATACTATTTTTCTTAGGATAGATCTAAGCTGTTCCAGCATTCTATATAGATCTTTATCTATAATTAATTTCTTTATATGTGTTTCAAATTCTTTATTGTTGATTTTCTTTGGCATTTTTTTCTCTTATCAATCTGTATAGTAAAATAAATATTAAAAATATATAACATTGGTTACAATAAAACCAATCTTAATTATTTGATTTTCATTATTATTTTAGGATAGCTTTTTAAGCGTTATCACATATATTTTTTGTTTACACTTTAAACTAATCACAGTATGCCTGTACGAAAAATCATAACTAACGGTAGGGTCCCTGTTCATATCTATACAGACCAAGTAGAATCTCACGCCATGAAACAATTGGAAAACGTTTCCAAATTACCAATAATTCATCATCATATTGCAGCCATGCCGGATGTTCATTGGGGGTTGGGAGCAACTATTGGCTCTGTCATACCATCGGTGAAAGCAATTATTCCCGCTGCGGTGGGAGTAGATATTGGCTGCGGAATGATGGCGTGTAGATTAAACCTTACTGCAGATGAGCTACCAGATAATTTATCCAACATCCGAAATCAAATTGAAAAATCAGTACCTCATGGAAGAACAGACAACGGCGGAATAAATGATAAGGGAGCATGGAAAAATCCATCAAACATAATTTTAGATTTTTGGAAAAAAAATAATATCAATAAAAAACTCCCAACTGTATTAGATAACCACCCAAAGCTATTTAATAGAAAGGTTAACTCGTATAACCATCTGGGGACACTGGGAACAGGAAATCATTTTATCGAAATCTGTCTGGATGAAAATAAAAGTGTCTGGGCTATGCTCCACTCTGGATCAAGAGGAATTGGTAATCGTATTGGTACTTATTTTATTAGTTTAGCAAAAAGAGAAATTAAAAGACAGACGTCTAATTTACCTGACAAAGATTTAGCCTACCTCTCTGAAGGGTCTAAATATTTTTACGATTATGTAAAAGCTGTAAAGTGGGCTCAAGATTTTGCGAAAGCTAACCGCCAATTCATGATGAGAGCGGTTATAGATGCAGTTTCAAAATCCTTAAAAATGCATATATTTTCAATTGAGAAAGCGATCAACTGCCATCACAATTATGTTGAATATGAAAAACATTATGGGAAAAAAGTATGGCTCACTCGTAAAGGAGCTATTAAAGCTGGTAAAGGAGATCTAGGTATAATTCCTGGAAGCATGGGCGCAAAAAGCTATATTGTCAGAGGCAAGGGTAATTTAGATTCATTTCAATCTTGTTCACATGGAGCAGGGAGGGTCATGAGCAGAAAAGAAGCAAAAAAACGTTTTTCAATCAATGACTTGGAACGACAAACTAATGGAGTTGAATGTCGTAAAGACAAAAATGTGATTGATGAAATCCCTGGAGCCTACAAAAATATTGAGGAGGTCATGGAAAACCAGAATGATTTAGTAGAGACTGTCCACACTCTAAAACAGGTGCTTTGTGTAAAGGGATAGAATAATAAAATATAGAAGATAATTTCCAAAATAAATTTTACTTGGAATGTTTGTACTTAAAGTATAACTTTAGAAGAATTGATTTACAAATTGTAGATTGATACACAGGTGGTTTTCACGTTCTTCTCTTTTTGAACAGAATTCCACATACCAAAAACAAACATAGGAGAAAACATGAAAAAACTACTAATTGTAGTACCACTTTTATTGTCAGTGTCTCTATTCGGTCAGCTTAGAGTATCAGCCGATGTAGGTGGAACATTTAAAATTGAGCAATCTGGCGATGGGGGAGAATCTGATGCAAAGATGGGTATAACTCTTGGTTATGATTATGGCATTGGAAGCTCAGGGGCAATCGACTACGGTGCTGGTGGAGAATATCAGCTAAATAGAGGACTAGATGAAGAAGGAAGTGAGCTTGAATTTGGATTTACTTCAGTATATGGTTTCGGAAAGTATAATATTAGTCCAGCTATGTATGCCGTATCTAGAGTTGGGTATGCTGC
>CAXRJK010000016.1:0-13016 GCA_964230865.1 Winogradskyella sp. | reverse complement strand
AATGGAAGAATTAAAACTGACACTTTGTGTTTTATTCATGATAGAATCGGGGGTAGCTGTCTGTCCTGCATAGATATCTGTCCCTGGATAGAATTTTGGACGACTAACAACATTCGAAATAGAAGAACTCAGTGGAATGTTCAGCCCCATCCATTTGGGGAGAAGCTTATGTACGTTAAAGCTGGTGTTGATCCGCAAATCTTCGCTGCTGCTGTTACTGCCTAACCGCTGCTGAAGCACATGAAAATCGGCATCTTTACGACTGTAAACAATGGACGTATTACCCAGATCAGCTAAATGGAACTTAGTCTGCATTCTCATTGCAACACCTCTGTCCTTCTTCACTCCACTGAGCCTCAATTCATCGATCCAAACTTCTCCGGAAATGGGCTGGGATTCATGTTTATTTACAACTCCAGCCGAAAAATATTGAATTCTTGAAAGAGAGGGCTGTCCTTTTATCGTTACCTTTTTACCTGTGGTATCTCCTGACTCATCTGTAAATATGTAGGTTCTCAAATCATCATCTACAATTAACGAATCAGTATCCCTAATTTTACTTACATTTCCTGAATTTTGAACTTTTAATTTTGTCAACCAGTCTAAGTTTATTTCTATTTTATTTCTATTCAATTGTTCGTCCCATCCCTCGTAAACGGGCTGGGTAATTTCATAATAATCGTCTCCCAAACCAAACCTCAAAAAAACATTTACAAATGAGATATCTTGCTGAACCCAATCACTGGATTTCCCATAAACATACATCTTCATTTTATCATAAATGAGAAAACTTTTGGCTCTGTCCCCAGATAAAGAAATTAAATTTTTCTGAGCTGCTCCCTTTTGATTTACCTGAAGAGAATCAAATTTTAAAACCAGTGATTGTTCCTTAGATTGAATTTCATTGATCCTATCATATTCTCCCTTTACCCCTTTTGGTGGAATATAGTCTGCGTTATCTTCAGTATTAATAACAGCGATAGAAAAAGTACTGTCATTTTTTTCATATGATTCCTCTGATATTTTTGAAACTCCCAGTTCCTGCCACTCGTTTCCTACCAACTCTATACGAGCAATTAAAAGCTTATCTGATTCATTATCTAAGCCAGAACGTATCAACCTGAGATATCGGATTTCATTCCACTCAATATTGGAGACTTTGGTGAAGTGACTTAGAGGAATTCGATAAAGTCTCCAGCCTGTAGAAACTCCGTTTTTCTCTGTTTCACCTCCCAGATAAACCGTATCAGGATGGTTCGGCTCGAGAGATACCGTTTTTGAAAAATAATCGTTGGTCTTATCAATAAATCCTGAGCGATCTAAATCTTCTGTATCAGGATATTTGCCCCCTTCCTGAATTTGTGCTCCGGTTCCGTTCCCTTCAGTTCCATTTACATGAGAATAATTTGAACTCCCCTCGGAGTAGCTCCAATTATCTCCATTGGGATCGTCTGCTGAAAATCCCGGCACTTGATTTAACTCATCAATGTCCTCATCAATGAGTCCATCTCCGTCGTCATCTACTCCATTCAATTCATCCTCATCTATTAACCCATCACCATCATTATCTGCAAAAAAACAACCTCCTAATCCATCTTCTATATCATCACTACACCCATCAATACCAACGTCTTCATTGTCTTCCAAAAAACCGTTTCCTAAGGACAGCCCCGCTTCAGGGATATCTTCGGTATTTAGTTTTCCATCCCCATTTTTATCTTCGCTTATCTTTCCTAGATCAATGGTTAATTTACCCTGTGTCCCGTTTAGCCATATTTCAAAGAACTTGCTCTGAGTCTGGTCATGGTCACCGGAATAAAATGAGGTTGTAATACCCCCCCATAGACTATCCGGATGCATAGACTCCTGGTATGGTTTTTTTTCTGTTTTTAATACCATAATATCTGTGGTTTCATTTTGAGCTCTAATAGAAGTGGATTGGTTTGGCCAGATATCTTTGGTGCGCACTTGACCATAAGGGTTATACCAGTTAGTTTTTAATCTATATAGTTGCTGAAACTGTTTTTTTGTTTCAAAATTAGTTAGAGGGGCAGATGCTTCTTTCCAATTTCGTCTTTGAATAGGTGGCGAGGATGTCCTCTTAGCACCCTCAAAATCATCAATGAACGCAACTCCATTTGGGTCTCCTGTCTCAGCATTGTTTACTGGATTTGGGTTAGGAATTACCTGAGCAATTTCACCTTCTAACGAAAAGGTTGATATTTTTTCTGTTTCTATAATTGGCAAATCATCTAGGGCCCGGGTAAGCCCATCCATTTCTAGTTCAAATCGGCCATTTAAATCCCATATAAAATTCCGGGTTGGTTCGTATCCCACTTCGACTTTTTCGTTTATCACTGATTGATCAAAAAATAGAGCCGTAGCACCAATAAATGAATTTTCTCCTAAATCCATTTGAGCTCTGCTTCCTAAAATTACTTTTTTATCAAAAGAGACTAATTCGTGCTTATCATACAAAATTTCAATGTTTGCATTGGGGTCTGTAGCCGCCTCTCCTAAAATAATTGTACCAGAAAAATAATCTATTTGATAGTCAATCCCACGGCTAAGACGGATTCCGTTCATCAAAACTTCTTCACTACCTTCAACTAACATAAACCCAAGATTAATAGAGGAACTTGGATTTGAATAGTCCGCCTCAATGATAAACCTCTGATCTCCAGTATAATCCGAACTGATAGTAGATGTATACATCTTCCCCTCCCCCAACGCAACAGATAAGTTTTCATTCGAGTTCCCCCCTGACAGAGAATCTATGGACACAAATGGATAAAGAGATGGGAACATTAGCTCTCCCGTTACCATATTTACGATATTTGGATTATCCATATCTATAATATCATCTGGGATAGTTGCGCCTGCTTCACTGAGACTATCTAAACCAAAGTGACGAATATAAGGCAGACCAATTGGGTCAAGGTGACTGGGTGGGGTCAGGCGCTCATTGACCAATTTTATTTCGAATCCCTCACGATTAATGTTTGTGGTCCCAAGATAATACACGTTTTTAAACATGAGATCCCACGTTGGATGATTGGGGTGAGGCGACTGAGGCTTGATCATTTTCAAGCTCAAGGATCCTACTGTATCTCCCGGTACAATACCAGAACCGACCGTCATGAGTGTATCACCATTATCTCTATTCACCAGAACAAAATGGCAGCCAATTATCTCGTCCATACTCCTGGACCTAAGACGGAAATAACCTAAGTCTTCGCTGACAGAATAATCTGATCCTCGCAGCATTCTAATAAAATTTCCATCCTTATTGTCATCAGGATATAGTTCGGTATTTTCCGGGTCAATGTAGGCAACTCCTATATCAGCAGCAGGGTTATTACTCAGATCAAGTTTGTAAAGCTCAAAGTTTGCAATTTTTATATTACCAATTAAATGGAGACCGTTACGCAAAGGATAAAAACTAGGAATTACAAAGGACTCTCCTTGGTAGGGTAGTCCTGAATCATCGATGGTAAGAGTATCAGAGTGCACTCCATTTCTAAACCATTCATGCACAAAAAAATACTGGTTTTTTACATATTCATAATCTTTAATTCGGGTCGTCTGGGCTTCAGAGCCACCTGTATATCTCTGCTGTTCTTTTTTTGTCTGCTCGATAGACGCAATCGATGTTATATCTATGGGACCGATTTTAGAGATTCCCTTCAATCCAAAAAGACCCTTGTTTTGCCCCGAAAAGGTTACATACTGTGTTGCGGGTAGCGATAGGGAAATGTTACCCGCTTCGACCTTTTGTATGATATCATCTTCCTCTCCCTGATAGCTTATTCTGATATTGTTTTCCCAATCGAAATCCCTTTCAGAGTCCTGGTCCATGAGTACGGTAATCCTGTCACCCACTTTCCCCTCAATATTCAGATTTTGACGCTGATCAAATTCAATGTGAGTGTTCTGTGTTTCATTAATACTAGAGCGCACTAGCTCTTGATCTTGAAAAACAAGTTTTCCAGAAATATTCACATTTCCTCTAACTCTCAGCGATGCCCTCCCAAGTGTACCAATATCCATACCAACCACTTCCAATGCGCGGGTTCCTTTTCGGGAATCCTTGCTCTTATCTTTAGCGCCTTTCATTGCAATTTCGTGGAGCTTCTTTCTGTAATTCAGTCGTACTAGTTGCATCAAATACCACTCTATGGGGGCAGTGAATGGTATTTTATAAATGCGTTTGTCTAGCCTTTCTGTAAAGGTGATGTGGCCCCAGTTTGGATCTACAGATATATCTGTTTTTTTTTCACCAAGAGGAACATTTAGCAATCCAATTGGTGAGATTAACGTATCTCTGTAGAGACCAAAATAAAATTCATGCTGAAACGGATCAACTACCCCTGGAGTGTTTATCCTGAACCCCATGGAGTTAAAATAGGTTGAATCCCCATCGGCATAGACATCACCGGGATAGACCCATATCAAGACCGATATCAGTAGAGCTATTGCCCGTCCTGTAAATGAAACCATTTTTATTTGATTATATTTAATTGTATTTCAACTAAAAAAACGATATCAATCTATCTATATATTACTCCAATAATTAAAAAATTTAAGGAATGATGTCTAGCAGAAGTTTACGAAGTTTTCTCATTGCCTGTCCACGATGACTTAACTTGTTTTTTTCTTCTGGAGAAAGCTCTGCCATGGTTTTTTTTAACTCGGGTATATAAAATACCGGGTCATAACCAAACCCATTCTTCCCAATCTGTTTTTCTGTAATAATACCTTTTATTTCACCTTCGCTATAAAGTTCCCTTTTTCCATCCGTATAATAGATCACAGTTCTAAATCGAGCAGTTCGTTTTTCAATTGGAACTGACTCCAGTTTATAAAGTAATTTTTTAACATTTTCCTCATAGGTCACATCTTCCCCTGCAAACCTAGATGAATAAACTCCCGGAGCTCCGTTCAGAGCATCCACCTCCAATCCTGTGTCATCACCCAAACTAGGTAATTGAGTTATCTTTTGAACGGTTTCTGCTTTAATCTTTGCATTTTCCATAAGAGTCAAACCTGTCTCTTCTATATCGCCAATCTCAGGAAAGTGGTCCAAGGACTTCACCTCTAAAGGGAAATCTCTGAGGACAGCTCTAAGCTCTTTTTCTTTATCTCGGTTGTGAGTTGCAATGATTATCATAAAAAGGGAAATTTTATGTAAAATAATGAGCTATCAATTTAGACAAAACTTTGTAATAATAAATAATACGGAAATTAGTCTTTTATCTATGCAAAACACTCTGCTAATTTCAGTACTAATATTTACCTATTTTCAATACAATATGATTGAGATTTTGGTAGGCTTGGTAGCTCAGTCGGTAGAGCAGAGGACTGAAAATCCTTGTGTCGCTGGTTCGATTCCGGCCCGAGCCACAAACAAAAGCACGTCGAGAACGTGCTTTTTTGATTCGCTATTTATGACTACTGCAGTTCCCTGATTTATTCTTTTTGTATCTAATCCGATTAATTACAAAGAACTAAAAACATTTACGGTTAATTTCTATGAAGGTCTTGGCGCTGTTTAGAAGGAGCATTGTCATCCATTATAATTGTCATTTAAACTTTTTTACTAATTTAATTTTTCCATCCTTTGAGGCAAAATACAGCCACTGATCTTTTTAGCGACTGGGCCGAAGTGGGTAGAGACCAAGGCATGGCAGATGGTCATGACCCAGCGGTCAGTGAAATTTTGGATAACATCCTAAAAGATCATAAAACTTCATTTACATTTATTGATGCAGGTTGTGGTAATGGCTGGGTTGTTCGCAAGGTTCGTTCAATGCCATATTGCAATAGGGCAATAGGAGTTGATGGTGCGAGGTCGATGATTGATAATGCAAAAAATGTGGATCCTGATGGTGAGTATTATCTTGATGACCTTCTATCTTGGACTCCTGATCAAAAAGCTGATATTGTACACAGTATGGAGGTATTTTATTATTTTAAAGACCCTCAATGCCTTACAGACCATATAGTAAATAATTGGCTAAAATTTAATGGAAAGCTAGTTATCGGACTTGATCACTACATTGGAAATCCAGATAGCTACAGTTGGTCAAAAGATCTTAATGTTCATATGAGCCTATTAAGTGAGCAGGAGTGGCTTGATATTTTTTTGAAGTCAGGTCTTTCAAACTGTAAAAGCTGGAAGGCTAATGCATCAAAAGATTTTCCCGGTACTTTGGTTATATCCGGTGATCTTTTAGATTAGAGTGCTTTTTCCATAAGTTTATTTAGTCTTTTCACAAAGCCTGCTGGATTATCCAGTTTTACACCTCCTTGCAAGAGAGCCTGTTCATAAAGCAGTAGTACAATATCATCAAAAGATTTTCCCTTACGCATGGGAATAAGTTTTTTGACAATCTCATGATCTGGATTAATCTCAAGAATCGGCTTTACCTCTGGCATGCCAGTCTGACCGGTCGCTTTTAGAATCTCCTGCATCTGAGCAGTTGGGTCATTTTCATCAGCAACAATACAAGAAGGTGAGTTGCTCAACCTATTAGATGCTCTGACATCTTTAATCTTATCACCAAGGACAGATTTTATCTTTTTTATCAGAGGTTTTACCTCTTTTTCTTTATCTTTATCTGATTCCTTTTTTAGTTCATCTGCTGCCCCACTACGGTTCACTGATTTGAGATCCTTTTCTTTATATGTTGGGATTGATGGCATAATTATTTCGTCAATCTCATCATCAAGGACCAGAACCTCTATGCCTTTATCTCTATACATTTCTAAAAGTGGAGACTCACGCAGTGCTGACTCATTTGTTCCTGTAATATAGTAGATTGACTTTTGATCACTGTCCATACGGTCTACATAATCTTGAAGGGAAACATAGCCATCTTCTTTGGTTGATTTAAATCTTAAGAGATCAGTCAACGCTTCTTTGTGCTCAAAATCTTGGTATACTCCCTCCTTAATTAACCTTCCAAACTCATTGTAGAATCCTTCATATTTTTCTTTATTTTTGGATATGCTTTTAATTTTATCGAGAACCTTTTTTACAGAGTTTGACCTGATCTTTGCCATTATACGGTTCTGCTGAAGTATTTCCCTGCTCACATTTAGTGGTAAATCTGAGGAGTCAATAACTCCTCTCACAAAGCGAAGCCAGGTTGGCAGTAATTCTTTATCATCATCAGTAATAAACACGCGGTTTACATATAACTTTACACCTGGCTGGTAGTCTGCACGATATATATCTGAAGGGGCTTTTTTCGGAATGTAAAAGAGAATTGTAAACTCTAGTATTCCCTCTGCTGTACTGTGAATCCAGTCCAGAGGGTCATCTCCATCATAAGATAGCGTTTTATAAAACTCATTGTAGTCTTTTTCCTTGAGCTCATTTTTTGGTCTTTTCCAAAATGCAGTTGCATCATTTACCTGATCGGTTTTAGACGTTTTTCCTTTCTCTTTTCCTTCATCATCATACTCTGTTTCTTCATAAGACAGAAAAATCGGAAAGTCTATATGATCAGAGTATTTTTTTACGGTACTCTGTATTTTCCATCTGCTTGCAAACTCTTTTCCTTCATCATTGAGGTGAAGAATGATCGTGGTCCCTACTTCTTCTGTTTTATCTGTAAAAATCTCATAACCAGATTTCCCATCACTTACCCATCTGTGGCCCTGTTTTTGTCCTGCTTTTTTACTAATGACTTCGACTTTGCTTGCGACCATGAAACATGAGTAAAATCCTACACCGAACTGTCCAATTAAATTGGAGTCTTTTTTTGCATCTCCGGACATTTTAGAAAGAAAGTTTTTTGTACCAGATCTCGCGATAGTACCCAGATTATCCTTTAGATCCTTTTTTCCCATTCCAATACCTGTGTCCTTGATGGTAAGGGTTGGATTATCTCCCTCTTCAAAATATAGATTTATTTTTGGTTCAAACTTTAATGGCTTGAACTCATCTTGTGTCAGAGTTAGATACTTGAGTTTATCAAGTGCGTCTGAAGAGTTTGAAATAAGTTCTCGCAGGAAAATTTCTTTTTGTGAATAGAGAGAATGTATAATTAAATGTAATAACTGACTGACCTCAGTTTGGAAAGTTTGCTGTGACAATTGAGACTCCTATAATATCTAAATTAAAATTTAATCTATAAACCAGAAGGCAAAAATTAAGTATTTTACACTAGCAGATAAAAAAGGTTCCTGTTTTATGTTTCTGAGTGGTCTCATTTATCACATAGCCCCTTTTTACAAAGAGATATAGGTGCAGATTTCTTAATGTCCAATTAATCCTGAATTGTTATTACAGATAATCCATATAAATCATTGATATCCGTCACTGTAATTGAATAGGTGAAATATCCCTGACCAAGCGGTGTTTCTCCAACATAGTCAATTGGTTGAATTATATATTCTCTATCATTAATAGATAGATTTACATACGCATAGGAATAAGCAGTTTCAAAGAAGCGATAGCATGTAATTTGTCCATTTTTAATATTACCATAATTTTTTGAATTATCGAATGGACTTAGTACAACATTGCAATAGTCATATCCGCTATTATTTTTTATGCGGATATTTGTTTTAGCCTCATCTGTTTCACAGTTTGCTTTTTGATGTTCTTCGCAAAAAATATTATCTTTATCGCACGAAGAACAAAATAAAATCACCAGAAAAGTAGATAATAGAAATAATATTTTTACCATTTAATCTACCCCATCCCCATTTTTTACAAAGAGGTGTATATTAAAATTTTTCAAGATATTGAGGCTTTTTCATTTTAGATTTATCAATCAAAAGCAATGGAGACTACATTAAAACATGATCAGAGAATAGCGAAAATGACGTTTGCGTCAGTCTATCCTCACTATGTAACAAAAATTGAAAAGAAAAACCGAACTAAGGATGAACTTCATAAAGTAATTCAATGGTTAACAGGCTTTAATTTGGAAGAACTAAAAAAAATCATTGACCAAAATGTAACATTTGAAACATTTTTTGAAAATTCCAACTTGAATAAAAATGCTCATTTAATTACAGGCATGATCTGTGGCTATAGAATTGAAGAAATTAAAAATCCAATAACAAGACAAGTAAGGTATTTAGATAAGTTGGTAGACGAATTAGCGAAAGGGAAAAAAATGGAAAAAATACTACGATAAAAATATTTAATTATTCTCACCCTGAGATTAATTCAGATATATCAAAATCTATCCATCATCTCACAAACAAAAACTCTTCTATTTATCCTATCCCCCCCCACTTTTTTTTATATGATTCAAATTAGTTAGTTAATAACTAATCAAAGCAGAGGCAGCTGAAAAGCCAGCTCCTGTTCCAATAAAGTATACAAGATCTCCCCGCTTGATTTTCCCCTTTTTGACTGCAGTTGCAAAGGCCATAGGAACAGAGGCAGCCACACAGTTTCCAGTATAATCCACAATATTTACCACTTTTTTTTCATCAAAACCACCAAATTCACTATATGCTTTTACTGCTTTATATGATGCTTGATGGGGGATTACCCAATCAACGTCCTTCTGTTCAAACCTCACTGCATTGAATGTATTTACCATCAGTCTATATACACGAGAAATCGCCATTTTATAAACTGAAGGTCCATCCATAGAAAACAAATTATCAGCATAGGTTGTCGTTGGATCCTGAGGATGCTTATGTGTGCCACCACCACGAACTTCCGTCAGGTTGGCTCCGCTCGGCCATGTCTTCATATTCCAATGATGTAGTTTACTGCCACCAGTTGAGCTCTCAAGGTAAATAGCCGCTGCGCCATCACCCAAAAGAGCAGCGCTCTCAGGTTCATCAAAATTTCGACCCCTAGTCCCCCTGTCTGCAGAGATAATTAAAATGCGGTTCGCAGAATTATTGTGGATCAACGATGCTGCTGTGTTCAAAGCTATGATGAAGGATAGACATGTGCCATGTATACTAAAAGACGGAATCCCTTCGTATCCCATTTCTCTTTGAAAGAATACGGATGTGTCCGGAATAGTCTGCTTGGGTACTCCTGAGGCATTGATGATCATATCAGGGGGTAATTTTTCTCCAATAGCTTCCTTACCTGCCTTTGCTCCCATAACATCTACATCATCATCGGAAACCCTACGTTCCCTAACACCAGTTTTTGAAAGAATCCATGACTCATCATGGATGATCTTTTTTGCTACATCAGTAGCTGATTCAATATGTGTAGGCAAATATATACCTACACCAGAAATTTGAATATTCATTGCTTTATTTAAGAGGTTCTCAAATAAATAATAGTGGCTTTCAATAAAATTTCAATATCTAGTCCAATAGATTGGTTTTGTACATAATAATGGTCAAACAGTTTACGGTTGTAGGTATTTAATTGAGTTTCTTTGATTTTTTCAAGGCTAGACAATCCAGGAGTACATATATGCTTTGGGTCTTTTTTAGAATATTCAATGAGCGGTGAACCAACAAAACTTATATTGCCTTTTAAGACTGACCACAATAGAGGCAGTCTCTCGATGAAGTGCCTTTTTGATTGAAATACAAAAGCAGTGAATGTTTTACTATTCTCTCCCCAAAATAATATTTCCTTCTTTGACCCTGATAATAGTTTCAATATTATGGCAGGGGAAAAAAGTAAAAGGAAAATACTGGAAAATATTATATCAAAAATGCGCTTTGTAATTTGGTTTATACTATGGTAAAATGAATATTCTATATTTAATAAGGATAACTCTCCTATTTCTTCTATGGAACCCTTTCCTATAATGAAATCCTGTTCTCTGGGGACCATTCGATAGGTAAGTTGTAGATCTTTTGTATAATCCATCAAAGATACAATTTTTTGATATGGTAGGGTATTATCTGAAAATATAATTTCACGTATCCTGTATGTTTTGACAAGATCCCTAATATCATCTAAGAATCCTAAAAAGGGCACAGGTAATTCTGACTGGTCAATTCGCAATTTGGAGTCTGAAAATCCAATGATATTTAATCCAGAATTAACACGATGATATATTTTTTTTACCAATTCTATCCCACTTTTATTTGCGCCAACTACAAGTGTTTTTTTAGTAAATAAGATGTTGTGTTTATCCTTGACACTATTCACATAACCCCTTGACATAATAAAATGGGCAATAAGCCTCCATCCTGGTATAAATAGAGTAATTATTCCTGATGCAGCAAGAATTACAAAACGTGAAAAAGCAAATTGTTTAAAAAAATATGTAAAAGCTACAACTACAAAAAAACCTGTCAGAGATGATAATACTGCTGCGGAATAAGAGAGGATATTTTTTCCATATAATTGAAAGAAATATCCAATAATTAACCAGAAAAAAATGTAAACCGTTGGGACAAGTCCTTGGCTCAAATAGATTGGTTCAAAATTAGAAAATTTAAGAAATATTGATCCGACAAAAGCCAATAAAACAACAAAGCTATCAAGAAAAACCGAAAGAAGTTGAGATCTTCGGTCAGCTATGAAAGAAATAAATTTGCGAACTCTTAAACCTAAATGAATCGCTAGATAAAATAAGAGATTCTGACTTTTAGATAATTGTTTTTTGTAGAAAAGAAGCATTGCGTTGTAAAAAGCAGTGATACTATCATAAGGAGCAGATTTTACAGATTCACCTTTATAGTGTATAATCTGAGTTGTTGGGAGATAATGTACTTCCTTTCCCTCTTTCTTTATCCTGTGACATAAATCTAAGTCTTCTCCAAATAAAAAGAATTGTTCATCAAAACCACCTATGGTTTCAAATAATGACACACGCAGAAACATACAAGAGCCACTGATAGCATCCACCGAATGAATTTCATCCGAATCTAAATAGGTTAAATTGTATTTTCCTGCCCATTTCGAATGGGGAAACAGCCTTGATAAACCAAGTAGTTTAGGTAGGGCAACACTGAAGGATGGAAACGTTCTTTTACATGCAAGCTGTAGTGTCCCATCAGGATTAATAATTTTAGGTCCAATTAACCCAACAGTAGAATTTAATTTTAGATAGTTTACAAAAGTGGAGATTGTATCTTCCTGTAAAACTGTATCTGGATTTAAAATTAAAACATACTCACTGGATGCCATTCGTATCGCCTGGTTTACTGCTTTTCCAAACCCCACATTTTTCTGATTGCTAATCAAATTACATTTTGAGAATCTCTCCCGAATCATATCAGCAGTTCCGTCAAATGAGTTATTATCAACAATGATAATTTCTACTTTGCCATTATAATTTGTTTGTAACACTGATTCTAGGCAATGAATCAAATACTGTTTTACATTAAAACTAACAATAATTACTGATACTGAATTAGGGGTCATTGGTTTTTTAATTATTCCATTCATATATTTTAATTATATATAAATCTAAACGCAATGTAGTGGATATATACATAGTTTTATTTTAAATAGAATGATAATGGAATTTAATATATCGGTTAAGATATATCATTTATAATGATGCTATTTTATAACAATGACAATTACAAAATAATTAAAATATCAATGATATTTTTTTATTAGGTTGAACTATAACTTAGCCATCTCAATCTTTTCCAGCCAAGCTCAGAAACGAGATGATAGTATTGAACCTTGTAATAAGATGACTAACTTAATGAAACTTTCAAGAAAGCTTCCTTATGATATTTAACCTTTTTCTTAAATCATCAACAATATATACAGTTAAGATATTAATTAGAACTGATAAAAGAATAAACCAAGTCCAAGCAATACCAAGTTGTTTTAAGTAAAAAACAATTAATAGACTGGTTAACAAGCCTGTAATCAAACTGATCTGATGAAAGTTACGTTTTAACTTACTCAATAGAAATAATCCCAGTAAACCACCATAGGTAAAGGATGCAATTTGCAATCCTACAATCACAATAGCTGAATCACCTTCATCAAATAATACCGCTATGCCAATTAATATTATAGCCCACGCTAAACTTATGAATCGAGATAGTTTTAATGATGAGCGTCCTCCTATCCAATCATTTATAGTGGAAGATGC
>CAXRJK010000015.1:0-3683 GCA_964230865.1 Winogradskyella sp. | reverse complement strand
TGATTTCAATCTTCTAACAAATGATTCCACTTGGTAAACTCTCAAAAAAAGAAATAAATGATTTACCTTTAGAGTTTTACAGAGGTAAAATTTCTATAATTAGCTCTCCCAAAAGTGTTGACTCTGTGTGTTCCTCGCTGCAGAAAGAGACAGTTCTGGGGTTTGATACAGAGACTCGCCCAGTTTTTATAAAAGGAGATTATCATCCACCGTCTCTTATCCAAGTGGCAGGGCAAAAAGCAGTTTATATTTTTCAGCTATCTCAGATAGGGCTCTGTCAACCCATTATAGACCTTCTAACATCTGAAAAAATAGTAAAATGTGGTGTCGCTATTAACCAAGACCTGCGTGAGTTAAACCAATTAAAACATTTTATCCCCAGAGGTTTTGTTGATCTTGGTGAAATTGCACGAAAGTCATTAATTCCCCACCATGGCCTTCGCGGACTTGCGGCTTATTTTCTTGGTTTCCGTATTTCTAAACAGGCAAGAATAACAAACTGGAATGTAGTAAATTTAAGTAAAAAGCAAATTACCTATGCAGCGACTGACGCCTGGGTTGGTCGTGAGCTGTTTTTTAAGTTTAAAGAAGAAAGTTTAATTTAAATTGGAATATATTTTTGACGAAGCTTGTCAAAGAGGATAACTACACAATTTTTATCTTATAATAGAATAAGGAGAGTGACCTCCTACTCCTTAGGAAAGCCCCGATTAGTCGGGGCTTTTATTTTGATATTCAACAATTTACTAGTCTTTATATTTATCCACCAGTGAAACCTCATCAACTCTACCGCGAAAATATCCGCTATAAATCTCTTCGGTTAGCCATGATTTTTCAGAGTTAATTTGATCTGATGATATTTTTTTCCACCAACATTTATGTTCACTGTTCCACCTGTAGTTTCTGGATTTTAATTTATCTTTTGTTTCAAAGGGACTGTTTAATGCAGATATTTTATAATAGGGGATATAAGCGTTCTCGATAAGCTCTACGATGGGTTTGTTTTCAGGGTAGAGGCTATGCGTCAAGAGATATATTAATGCATCCACATCATTCATGGCCCGATGGGAGTCGTAATAAAAGCCATGCCACACACACAGCAATTCCTGTTTTAGATTTGTAAACCCCCGAGAAAGCCATCCTACATCATTCACAGAACATGCCCATAATTTTTGAGCAGATAGCGGGAGTTCCCTATCCAGAAAAGAGCGATCAAAACTTGCATTGTGGGAAACAATCAATTCTGATGAATTAAATATTGACTCTATCCTCTCCCAGTTGATTGCATGGCCCTCAACCATTTCATCTGATATCCCGTTTATTGCGGATGCCTCTTCTGATATGGGAAATCCTGGGTCATGGAAAGATTCATATTGGTCTACAATAGAAATTATTTCTCCTGTTTTTTCATTTATAGAAACAGTTTTTGCAGCAAGCTCAACTATTCCATCTTCCTTTCTGTTTTTTCCTGTGGTCTCAACATCCACAAAACAGACCTGCCTTCCCTGTCCGGAAAATAGATCTGTTTCAGGGGAAAGTTTGAACTCCCCCTTGAATTTTTCTAGTGATATGTTTTCATCCTTTTGGATGAGTGATTTTACAAATGACATGGTTTGATTTTATTTAATTGCCGAAAGTATATCAGATATCTCTTTAGAATAGTATTTTGTTACATGGCTTGTGCAGTTACCATCCTGTAAATGACCGATCATCTGGTTTTGAACAGTTACACCATAGCAGTTCTCCAAAATATAACGATACATTGATAGCTGTAAAGCATAGTGATTAAAGTTGCAATCCATAATATTTGAAGTGACTGGATGATTTCCCATTTTTCTATTAAATGATACTTTTTTTATTTGCTTGCTGGTTTTCCAATCAATGATCTCATAGACATCCCTGTCTTTGTGATAGGCAAGGATATCTATGGAGCCGGCTATTTCAAGTTCTTCACTATAAACAATAACCTCAGTTAAAATGTCGATATCTATATTTATATAATATTTATCTAGCCACTCTAGCGCTGAGGCGGCCTTTGGCTCAGAAGACTCTCTTTTTTCTCTAATACATTGTTCGATCTCTTTGTGCACTCGGGTTCCATAGTCACTGGCCATCTTCCACTCATTAATAAGTTGCTCCGGTCTCTTGTATCTATATTTTGGATGAGTATCGCAAAGGTTTGTAGCAATCTTTACTGCATCAAAAGGTTCAAAAAATGAACCCACCACTGTTGTAACACTCTGAAAATCTAATTCAGGGTTTGTTTCAAGAACATACTGGTGTGTCTCTTCAATCAATGATATTTTACTATCAATTATCTGTTTCATTTACTCTGCCAATATTTTAACAAATTTAATATCTACAATTTTATAATCCGCTTTATTTTAAAAAGATATATATATATATCAAACGGAGATGCTGTTGGGGGTCTAGAATAGATTCGTTTGGCTTTCTATGTAATTAAAGTTAAACTAAATGGATTTTTACAACGTATTTTATATCATAGGTAACAGAATAAATAAACCTGTAAAGAAAAAAATAATCCAGGATAGGTATTATACCTTCTATCTGTATTTTATGCTGTTTCGAATCTAGTTTATTATCTGCCTACCTATAGAATCCTGCGCTTACTCCAAATAACCAGTTCCCTGGATTGTAAAAATATCCTCCTGTTTCAATAGAATACATTTCTGACTTGAATCCTAATCCGACTCCCGTACCGGTAATTAAATCCTTTGCCACACCTGATTTAATTTGTTGATCAAGCTTGTCTGAATTAATACCCCACCGCAAAAAAACAGATTCGGTGAGAGTAAACTTTCCACTTAGGGATATATCCGGCTGTCGGTTTCTACCTATAAATTCAAGGTCCAGGTTCAGACTTAACGGCAAATATGCCAGGTCTTTTGATATACTCAATGCTCCGGAATAGGGCAGCGTTTCTTCAGCTTTTGAATATGCTCTTATCGCTTTGCCAAAGTTTCGGAATGCAATTCCAATTTTAATTTTTTCTTTTTCTAATAAAATCATTCCTCCTAGTGTACAGGTAAACACTAAAGATTTAGAATCAGAAAGGCGACTGTAAAATATACCGGCACTCAATCCATAGTGAAAGAACTTTGCCTGTGATGACATACTCCCATTAAGCCATGTGTCATTTGAGCTATATGGTCTAGTTGGATATCCATCTTCATCAAACCCATCAAAGTTTCCATAGTCCAGCTGTCGATAGTGAATAGAATATGTTTTGGTTTTTTGGGGAATGACCCACCCTAAATGTTTTGAATTAATTTGAGCGGGATAGCGAATAACATCTAGAGTTATGGATTGATTTTTTTTAAAACTCAGCAAAGCAGGGTTATACCTGTCCGCCTCTGTAGTGACCAGCAGAGAACCACCACCGGAAGAAATGGTTGCAGAGCTATACCATGATCTAAGACCTTGGTATTCGCTTTGTCCGCTCGCAATACAGAACCAACAAAATAAATGTAGAATGTTTTTTGCTCGTTGTAGCATTTTAGAGCATTGATGTTGGGTTGATATCCAATTGAATTTGAACGGAAGCGGTTTTTGCTAATTTCTTTTGTGAAAAATATTTTCTGAGATAGTGGTGTAGTTTTTCTCCGTTTGGGTCTTGCTCTTTTAAAGATTTTAAAATTATTTGGTGTCTGTATTTTGATCCA
>CAXRJK010000014.1:0-5132 GCA_964230865.1 Winogradskyella sp. | reverse complement strand
AATATGGATTTGGAGTCAAAACTGATATCAAGCTTCCTGGAGAATCTTCAGGGTCTGTTAGAAAACCCGATAGTTGGAGCAAAATTTCCCCAGGAGTTTTTTCTATGGGGCAAGGAATTAGTGTTACGGCCTTACAGCTAGCGTCTGCGTATTCTGCAATTGCTAATGGTGGTTATTTGCTACAACCAAGAGTTGTGAAGCAAGTTTTGAAGTCTGATGGAACGGTAATAGATTTTAACGCTGCAAATGTTGTTCGCAAGGTAGCTGACTCTGAAACCATAAATGAATTAATAAAGATTCTAACAGAGACTGTGAGAAACGGAACCGCCTCTAATGCTAAAGTTTCAGGGTGGTCAGTCGCAGGTAAAACAGGTACTGCCCAAAAATTTATTAACGGATCCTACTCAGAAACCAAGTTCATATCAAACTTTGCAGGTTTTTTCCCTGCAGAAAAACCAAAACTTTTGGGGGTTTTTCTTATAGATGAGCCAAAACTTGGATTTCATTGGGGTAGTACCGGTGCAGCGCCCGTATTCAGAAGGGTCGCGCAAAGAGTCATTAATATGGATGAATCATTTCAATATGATAAAAAAATAAAATTAAAAAACTCAGAAAATCAATTATGGGCATCCAATGGAGATAATTATTCTGCAAATTTAGGAAGTCCCTTACCCCTCAGTCATTCTCTAGATTATAGCACTGACAAAAAAGAATGTATTGTTCCGGATGTCCGTCAGATGAGTTTACTTAAAGCAGTAAGGCAGTTGAAACAAAGCGGGTTTAATTATTCTATACATGGCTCTGGGATTGTAAACTGGCAGTCACCGAAACCTGGTAAAGTAGCCTCATGTGGCTCAATCTGTGTGATTGGATTAAAGTAAGATGAAGAAACAGTTATCAGAACTGGTCAAAAATATTAATCCACTCAATTTGGTTAAAGATGATATTGAAATCAGCAGATTATGTACTAATTCAAAGCAGGTTATGCCGGGTGATTTATTTATCGCAATACCAGGACATAAGTATGATGGACATCAGTTTGTTCAGGAAGCTATAAGCAGAGGTGCTGTAGCGCTGTTGGTTAATGGTAGGGATGTTGGCTCGGTATCCATTCCAATCGTCTCAGTAGCAAGTCCACGGAGAGCATTGTCTAAATTATCCTCAGAGTTTTATGGCAATCCCTCAGAAAAAATAATGATAACTGGTATAACAGGAACCAATGGAAAAACAACTACAGCTTATCTTTTAAATTCTATTTTATTGGCAAATGGAGAAAATTCAGCGGTTTTAGGTACATTGGGACTTAAAACTAATAAACGTGAAGAAACAAAATCTCTCACTACTTTAGACCCAGTCAATCTTCACAGCACAATAAGTGAATTAGTTAATGAAAATGTATCTCATTTAATTATGGAGGTCTCTTCTCATTCTATAGATCAATTCCGTGTTGCTGATGTAAAATTTAATTATGCAATGTTTACTAACTTATCTCACGACCATCTGGACTACCACAAAACGATGGAAGAATATTTTCAAGCCAAATCAAAATTATTCAAAACCCTCCCTCTATACGCAACTGCTATCATAAATACGAATTGTGAATATGGAAAATCATTAAAACAAATTTGTCAAGCTCCAGTTGTCTCCACTTCATCTAATTCAAAAGACAGTATTCAATTTATAGATATTCAATCGACAATTTATGGTATCAAGGGAAAAATTATAGCAGGGAAAACAAGATATGATATTCATTCCCCTATTATTGGTTCATTCAATCAGGAAAATATACTCTTGGCAGTAGCTGCAGCTCACAGTATGGACATCCCAAAACCATCAATTGAAAAAGGGATCAATAATTGTACTCATATCCCAGGAAGAATGGAAAAATTTAATTCAATAAATGGTGGGACAGTAATTATTGATTATGCCCATACACCTGATGCATTAGAAAAAGTGTTATATGATATTAAATCTCTTATAAGAGGAAATATCTTGACAGTATTTGGAGCTGGGGGAAACCGTGACCAGAGCAAGAGAGCATTAATGGCGAAAATTGCAGAAACATATTCACATCACTGTTATATAACCCCAGATAATCCAAGAGAGGAAGATCCAGAATCTATTTCTAGGGATATTATTTCAGGATTTACAAAAAATTGCTTTACCAATTTCACAGATAGAAAGCAGGGAATTCTTTATGCTTTAGAACACATGAGCAGTGAGGATGCAGTGGTTATAATAGGAAAAGGGCGAGAGGAATATCAGGAAATTAACGGAGAAAAAATTTATCATTCCGATTTTAAGGTAGTGGAAAAATTTATTTCATGAAAATTACTTTACCAGATCCTGTAGGGTTTGCAGATTTTTTTGCATCTGTTACAAATACAAAACTAAAAAATATGGTTACTGGTATAGCAACAGATAGCAGAATTTTAGAGCCAGGAGATCTATACATAGCACTTTCAGGCGTTAATACTGATGGACATAATTTCATTTCAGATGTTGAATCAAAAGGATGTACATCTGCACTGGTTTCATTTCCAAATAGGGATTGCAAGGATATCCAACAGATTAAAGTGGATAATCCTCTAAATACTATCGGCCAAATAGCTAGTGAATGGAGATCTTATATAGCCATTCCAGTAGTAGGGGTAACTGGCACAAATGGTAAAACATCTACTAAGGAATTATTAAATCATATATTTAGCAGTACAATGAATGTCCACGCTACAAAAGGAAACTTCAATACCTCAATTGGAGTGCCACTGACTCTTTTAACTATGACGAAGGATCATCATATCTCAATATTAGAAATGGGTGCAAATCAAAGAGGAGATATTAAATACCTATGCGAAATCGCAAAACCAAATCATGGCCTCATCACCAATATAGCTCCAGCACATTTAGAGGGATTTGGGTCTATTGATGATATAGCTGAGGAAAAAGGAGAGTTATTTAAGAACCTTTCCGATGGATATGCATTTGTCAATATGGCTGATGAAAAAATTAATGAATTAAGCGGTATTAATGATAAAATTACTTATGGACTCACTCCAGATTGTGATTTTCCTGCAGATATCATCACAGAAAAAGATGGAAATCTGACTTTAATTATTGATTCAGAGGAAATACCCACTGATTCACGTAATTTTTCTTTTTTAAAAAATGTGATTGCGTCTGCATCAGTTTCAATTACCCTCGGTATAAATTGGAATGATTTTCGCGAAAGAATAATCACGTTTAGTCCACCAAATGGGCGGTGCCAAGTAAAACGATTCAACTCAATTACAATAATTGATGATACTTACAATGCAAATCTTGAATCCACTTTAGCTTCGCTGGATTACCTAAATGCTTTTGGAGGAGAAGGGCGAAATATTTTTATTTTTGGTGATATGTTAGAATTAGGCAATGATTCAGAAACTCATCATCGGAAAATCGGGAAAAAATGTATAGACGCAGATTTAGATGCAGTATTTTTAGTTGGTGAAGAAACTAAGTTCGCTGACAAGGAGTTAAACTCATCCATTCATCATCAGCATTTTAAGTCAAAAGAAAAGTTAATTGAATCTTTGAAAAATTCTTTTATTAATGGAGATAAAATTTTGATTAAAGGATCCCGAGGGATGGCAATGGAAACTATCATCAAGGATGTTTTCAGCTAATGCTTTATCATTTTCTATATCCATTAAAATCTTATTGGTCTGCTTTAAATATACTTCAGTATATCACTTTTAGATCTGCAGCTGCAGCAATTGCAGCTCTTCTAATAAGCTTCATTTTTGGTCCTAAGGTCATCCACATGCTCAAATCTCGTCATATTGGCGAAAAAATAAGATCTACAGGGCCAGAATCACACCAACACAAGCAAGGAACACCCACAATGGGAGGAGTACTCATAATCATTGCAGTACTCCTCCCTACCCTCCTTTTTGCTAATTTGAAAAGTCCCTTTATTCAGATTGTCATATTTTCTATAGTTTGGATGGGGCTTGTTGGTTTTTTAGATGATTATTTAAAAGTAGTTCGTAAAGTGGAAAAAGGGCTCATAGCAAGATATAAGTTGTTTGGGCAAGTTATGCTTGGAATAGTAATCTGCTGTTGGATTTATTTTCAGGGTTATTGGGAAGGGATCCATTCCATTACTTCAGTACCTTTTCTGAAAAATTATAATCTTGATTTTGGGATTTTTTACCCTATAATAATTTTACTTGTAGTTGTTGGGACATCAAATTCAGTGAATTTGACAGATGGGCTAGATGGGTTAGCAACGGGACTTCTGGCTATTGCGTTTACTGTATTTGGTGCAATCGCATACATTTCCGGAAGAGTTGATTTTTCAAATTATCTTAATATTCTATATCTCCCTGGGGCTGGAGAACTTACAATTTTTACTTCCGCAATGGCAGGAGCATGCCTTGGATTCCTTTGGTTTAATTCTGCTCCTGCCCAAGTTTTTATGGGTGATGTAGGTTCTCTTTCAACAGGTGCTGCATTAGGGACACTAGCAGTATTATTAAAAAAGGAACTGCTTCTTATTATCATAGGAGGTGTGTTTGTATGGGAAGCATGTTCGGTCCTGCTGCAAGTTGGGTATTACAGATGGACGAAAAGTAGGACAGGTGAAGGAAAAAGAATATTTAATATGGCACCCATTCACCATCATTTTGAATTAGCTGGCTGGCAGGAAACCAAGGTGGTGGTTAGATTTTGGATCATTGGGATCTTATTAGCTTTATTCTCTCTTACAACATTTAAAATTCGATGATTGATATACAATCCATACCAAAATCTCTGAAAAATAAGAGGGTCAGTGTCATCGGAATGGGAATAAGTGGGATAGGTGCAGCTAAATTATTAAAACATTGTAAAGCAGATGTTTTTGTGAGTGATTTAGGAAATTCGATTGGTATACATGAAAATTCTAATCACTTATCAGATTTGAAAATTCCATTTGAAACTGGTAAACACAGTGAGAAAGTATTTGATTGTGAATTGATGGTCGTATCTCCGGGCATAGGGAAAGAAAACTCAGTGCTCCGTAAAGCACAAAAGTTAAATATTCCCGTAATTGGAGAAGTCGAGCTTGGGAGCTGGTTCACTGAAGCACCTATTATCGCTGTAACGGGATC
>CAXRJK010000013.1:0-4824 GCA_964230865.1 Winogradskyella sp. | reverse complement strand
GTTTCCCTTACGATGGATATTTCACAGAGGTACTATAATGCCATAGATAGAGCAATATTAAATTATGATGGTACAAATAGAGTTAATTATTTTTTAAATCCGTTTATAAATATAGTTGAACCTGAGTCATCAGATTCAAAGAAAAGTACATCTGATACTATAACCGAGCTAAATGGTAAAGGGAAAAGCGCTCTCTCTGACTTAAGCAAAAAAGATTCTATCCAAAAATGGGGGGTGTTACTTGTCTTAATTCTTATATCAGTATTAATAGTGATAAAAAATAGTGATCCAGAGAAATGGTTTGAAAATCTCAAAACCAGATATATCAATAATGAAACTATATCAAAATCAATAAATACAGATATCCACTATAGTGATAGCACTAAAGTAGATGATATTATGGCGGAAGAGAGGAATCAATCCTTTACATTACTAAATTCAGTTCTTCAGACATTTAACTCTCTCGATATGAAATATATAAGCTATGTAAATTGTACAGAATATAACTATAAAGCTATTATTTCAGGTGACACTTTAATTAAAAAATTGTCCATATTAGGGGAGCTTGATAGTTTAAGGGAGAGCGGAGATAGTTTATTTAAAGCTGATATAAAACTTTATCTGAAAAGCGCTGAGCCAAAATTATATTCCCATTCGATAAATGATGTGCTGTCTAAATTTTATGAAAAATATTCAACTGTTAATCATAGAATATTAGAATCTATCAAAAGTGATAAGTTTATCTATGACCCACTGATTTTAAGTTTTTCTTATCCTGACTCACAGCTAGCTATTTTAAATGAAATTTCACAATTAGGAAAAAATATTTTGATAAGAAAAATTGAATATAAAAACCCTGATAAAACTCTAGAAAACTATACAATGACATTCTATCTATCAGTTTTGGAAAGTGAGCCAGAATAAATGAGAATTATAAGTGGCAAATATAAGGGAACTAAAATTAGAACTTATGCGAAGAGAAACTACCGTCCCACACTATCAAAAGTCAGAAAAAGTATTTTTGACATTTTAGGTCCTCTTTCTAATTGTAAAGTATTAGACCTATTTGCAGGAACAGGTATTTTGGGGTTTGAATCCCTGAGTAGGGGAGCCTCCTCGGTTTTATTTGTTGATAATGATTCCTTGATAAATAAGATATTAAGGGCAAACACTTTATTATTCTCAGATTGCTCAATAACTATAAAAAAAATGAACGCCATTCAAAATTTAAAAACAAAACAAGAATTTGATCTGATATTTGCTGACCCGCCTTACAATTATTTTAGCCAACACAAAAGAATTGATGTAGATTTATTCATAGATATGATTTTAAATAAATTAAAAACGAGGGGAAGATTTGTTTTAGAGTGTAGGAACACAATTCAAATAAGCTACCCTGTGAGAACAAAAATTTTTGGTGAAACTCAGATATGCATTGGTACTAAAGATTGAAAAAAATTATTTATCCTGGAACCTTTGACCCAATACATAATGGTCATATAGATATAGCTAAGCGTGCATCAATGCTATTTGATGAGCTTGTATTTGTTATAGCTGAAAACCCAAGGAAAAGGCCCCTCTTTTCAATTGAAGAGAGAATCATGTTGGTGGAAAAGAGTATGTCAGATATAAAAAATGTAAGAGTTGGCTCCACCAGCAGCCTTGTTGTAGATTTTGCAAAATCTGAATCAGCTTTGGCGATTATCCGTGGACTTAGGCATGTAAGCGATTTTGAATTTGAATTTCAAATGGCTCTAATGAACTATCATCTGAACTCAGATATTTCGACAATTTTGATGATTCCAGATGAAAAATATATTCACCTAAACTCCACAGTTGTAAAAGAGGTCTCTGAGTTGGGAGGAGATATCTCCCAATATGTACCTGAAATTGTACAATTGAACTTAAATACTAAGTTTCAAAAATAATATTTTATAAATTCGACCTCTGTTTTATATCTAATTATTTTATTTTAGTGCCCACTTACGATTACAAGTGTACCAAATGTGAACATGGTTTTGAGTTATTTCAATCCATGTCAGAAGAGCCTGCAAAGAAATGCCCTGAGTGTGGAGGTGTAGTTCGCCGATTAGTTAGCGGAGGGAAGGGGCTTATATTTAAGGGCGCAGGATTTTATTTAACAGACTATGTAAAGAATAAAGATACTAAAAAGGAATCAACAAAAAATAATGGTGTAGAAAAGAAAAAATCTAAGTCTGACTCAACTAAAAAAAATACATCTAAATCAAAAACAACAGAAAAAAAATAAAAATGCCAGAAAAAATACAAATTATAAATGGACAGATAATTACTCCTGAATTTCCGGTGATTCCTTACATAGAAGGTGACGGAATTGGTAAAGATATTTGGAATGTCTCTCAGCGCATATTTGATGCGGCGGTCCAGAAAATTTTTAATGATAACCGAAAAGTACAGTGGAAGGAAATTTATGCAGGCGAAAAAGCATATAATAAGTTTAGCTCATGGCTCCCCCAAGAGACTCTAGATACAATTCGTGAATATCATATAGCTATAAAAGGACCTCTAACTACACCAGTGGGGGGTGGTATCCGCTCTCTAAATGTTGCTCTAAGGCAAGAGCTAGATCTCTATGCCTGTGTCAGACCTATTCAGTGGTTTTCTGGTGTACCCTCTCCCATTGTACATCCCGAATGGGTAGACATGGTTATATTTAGAGAGAACACAGAAGATATCTATGCTGGAATTGAGTGGATGTCAAAAACAGAGGATGCCAAAAAAGTAATCGATTTTATCCAAAATGAAATGAATGTGAATAAAATTCGTTTTCCGGAGAGCTCCTCAATTGGTATAAAGCCGATATCCAAAGAAGGAACCGAGAGACTTGTCTCATCTGCAATACAGTACGCTATTGAACACAATAGAAAATCTGTGACCCTTGTTCACAAGGGAAATATCATGAAGTTCACTGAAGGAGCTTTTAAAAATTGGGGCTATGCTCTCGCAGAGGAAAAATTTAAGGAACACGTTTTTACATGGCTAGAGTATGATAGGATTGCAGAAAAAGAGGGAAAAGAGAGAGCTAACGATATTCAAAATGATGCAATAGAAAGTGGCAAAGTAATCATCAAAGATATGATCGCTGATGCGTTTTTACAGCAAATATTAACTCGTCCGAGTGAGTATGATGTAGTAGCTACTATGAACTTAAATGGAGATTATATTTCAGATGCAGGTGCGGCATTAGTTGGGGGTATTGGTATAGCACCTGGAGCAAATATAAACTATGAGACTGGCCACGCAATTTTTGAGGCAACTCACGGTACCGCACCAAAATATGCTGGCATGGATAAGGTTAACCCGTCTTCTGTGGTTCTATCTGGTGCCATGATGTTTGAACATTTGGGATGGGCTGAGGTAAGTGAAATTATCAAAAGCGCTATGGCAAAGACAATTAAGGCCAAGCAGGTAACATATGATTTTCATCGTCTAATGGAGGGTGCGGAAAAGCTATCATGTTCAGAGTTTGGGAATAAAATAATCCAAAATATGTGATTAACTTTGAATAGAATTCAGGCTGTAATCTGAATCATGTTTGTTGATGAAACAGTGGTTGAGCTGTGGGCAGGTGATGGAGGAGCAGGAGCTGTCTCATTTCGACGTGAAAAATTTGTTCCAAAGGGGGGACCCGATGGAGGAGACGGTGGCAGCGGCGGGAATTGTATATTTAAGGTAAGCTCTAATATAAGAACCCTAGCAGATATTCGCTATAGAACGATATATAAAGCCGGCAAAGGAGGCTCAGGTGGTAGAAATAATAGACACGGTAAAAATGGAGAAAACTGTATTATTTCTGTTCCACCAGGTACGGTAGTTAAGTCAAAAAAAACTAACAATGTTTTAGCAGATTTGATAATCGATGATGAAGAATTTATAGCATGTCGAGGTGGTATAGGTGGAAAGGGTAATAGTCACTTTAAATCATCACTTAATCAGACACCACGAAAATCACAGCCCGGTAGGAAAGGAGAAAAGGGAGTATTTAATATAGAATTAAAAATGCTGGCAGATGTTGGCCTGGTTGGGCTACCAAACTCGGGAAAATCAACTCTCTTATCGGTTTTATCTAATGCAAACCCAAAAATTGGTGACTACCCATTTACAACGTTAAATCCAAACTTGGGAATTGTTAAGTATGGTGAATATACCTCATTTGTTATGGCTGATATTCCTGGTATTATAGAGGGAGCGGGAATTGGAAAGGGACTAGGACATCAATTCTTAAGACATATTGAAAGAACCCGGGTTTTGGTCTTTCTTATTGATATTAATGATGAAAACCCCAGTGAAACCTTAAAAACAATCACTAATGAAATTTATAGCTATAATTTAGATATACTAAAAAAACCACGGGTAATTACTCTAACAAAATGTGACACCAAACCTAATTATAAAAATCAGGAACTTTCAGATTTTTATGTAATCTCTTCGGTCTCAGGAAAAGGACTGAAAACTTTAGTAAACTCTATAACAAAATATTTAGATTAAAAATATATGAGTCATATTGGCCTAAAAAAATCAACTGTTGCACTTTAAATCCATGATTGATTATATCTAAAAATAACCCATAAGATTCTATCTATTATATACTATGACAGCACTGATTTAAAACACCAACCGCTTTGAATTGGAGAAGAGTTGGAGTAATTTCGCGAGCAGTATTTGAAATATATTTAATTTGGAGAGGTGGCCGAGCTGGCTGAAGGCGCTCGCCTGCTAAGTGAGTAACTGGGGATAACCCGGTTCGAGGGTTCGAATCCCTCCCTCTCCGCAACTGTAGCAGAC
>CAXRJK010000012.1:0-10683 GCA_964230865.1 Winogradskyella sp. | reverse complement strand
GTAGCTATAGGTCGTGCAATTACTAGAAATCCAAAAGTATTTCTTTTTGATGAACCTCTCTCCAACCTGGATGCAAAGCTAAGACAGGAAATGAGATTTGAAATTAAAAAACTTCACAGTCAACTAAACACAACCATGATTTATGTAACTCATGACCAAACAGAGGCAATGACAATGGCAGATAGGATCTGCTTAATGAATGATGGAGTCATCGATCAAGTTGGAACACCTCAAGAAATGTATAATAAGCCTGTTAATACTTATGTGTCCAGATTTATTGGAATGCCTCCAATAAATTTAATTGAAGGAGAAATAATTATCGAAGGAGATCAGGCTATATTTTTAAGTTATGAATTGAAGATCTTTCTGGGAAACAAAAGTATTAGAGAAAATTTTATTGGAAATAGCCAAAAGATAATTTTGGGAGTGAGGCCACAAGATTTGAATGGTAATTATTTTCCCAAGGCAAAAGATGTTAAAAATACAATAACAACCACAGTAGATTTTATTGAAAATCTTGGTTCAACGGCTATAGTCCATACCCATAAGGGTAATACTCAAATATCAGGTTCAATAAAATCTGAGACTTTAATAAAGCCTGGGGATTCAATTGATTTGACTATTGATGTAAACGCATTGCATTTTTTTAATCAGGAAACAAATGAAAGAGTCAATTTTTAATTTTTATAAAAATAAAACTGATTATATTCAAATGGTTAAGCTTAGCGCATGTGATAAAAAACACACTTCTTTTTGGATTTAATATTTAATTTCAAAAAAATGAAATATTATACTATAATATTTACAGTGATATTTAATATGGCCTTTCCCCAGAGTTCAGTTTATTGGGAACCTGAACAACCAGTGCCCGAGGATATGATGACAATCTATTATAACCACGTTGAAGGCAGTCTCCCCGATAATACAAATCAGGTTTACATTCACCTGGGCTTTAATGGGTGGCAGGAAACATCTAACCATGAAATGGAGTATGCTCCAGATTTAGGAAATGGGTGGTGGCGATATGAATATGAAATCCCAGAAGATACGGATATAATAGATTTCGTATTTACAGACATGGGTGGTAATTGGGACAATAATGGAGGAATGGGAATAGACTGGCATATTAATTTAAACTATAGCTGGGTTCCATTTAACCCTAATCCGGGAGATGATATCACAATTTATCTTGAAAATGTGAGCCAGGGAGGTGAAATTGGATGGACAGTAGATTCTGGCGATGGGCAGGAATTACCTATTGAAGTGTATTGGGGAGAAAACTCTTATATTGAAAACGGAATGATTTTTACACCGCTTGTAAATCAAGACAATTCTATATATACAGCTAATTTAGGCCCGTTTTTATCTGGAGAACAGGTAGTTTATTCAATTAAATTTGGGGTTCGATGGGAGGATGGCACATGGGACTCTTACCCCTCAGGGCAAATTTTATATTACGATATATATATGGATTACTCAATGGATTCAGAAGATCCGTATATATTTTTTGTTTCTCCAACTCCTGAAAATGGAGAGGAGGTTCAACCTCCAATACAGATTACCGTAATTGGAGCTGCCTCAGAAGTGTATTTTTGGGCCAATGGAGAGCTCATAGGTTCGGATGATTCTTCGCCATTTGAAATTATATGGGATCCGGAAGTAAATCAGTTTGGCTCAACTACTATTACTGTTATAGCAACCAATGATACTGGAGGTGTATCTTACCTATTCAGAGAATTATATCTTATTCCCAATGTAATGATTGAACCGGTTCCTGAGGAGGTAAAGGATGGGGTTACGGTTGTTGGAAATACCGTTTCAATCTCTCTATATGCACCGTACAAAAGTTTTGTTTCTGTGAAAGGGAGTTGGAACTCTCAATATACAGATGGGGAGTTGATGAAACTTTCAGGAGATACACTGTGGTGGTATCAAACTGATTTACCTAATGGAAACTATTCGTATCAATTTAATTTAGAGGGAGAAAAATTAATTGGAGATCCTTGGTCCAAAGATGTGACCTGGCTTGACCCCTCAGGTCAATGGGAAAGTGGAGATTATAATCATGCTAAAACCATTTTTTCTGTTGGTTTAACAGAGTTTGATTGGACAGACCAGAATTTCATCCGACCTGAGCAGAAGGATTTGATAATCTATGAACTACACATCGGAGATTTTAATGGGGATGCAGTAAATACAGGAAAGTTTCATGATGTAATAAATAAAATTGAGGAAGGATATTTCAATGATTTGGGAATTAACACAATCGAACTCATGCCTGTAAATGAATGTGAGGGTGATTGGTCATGGGGATACAATCCATCTTTTTACATGGCACCTGAATCTAGCTCTGGCACTCCTTATGAATTAAAGCAACTTGTAAACACAGCTCATGAACATGGAATTGCTGTTCTATTTGACGTGGTATTTAACCATCTCTGGGGTTCTTCACCCTTGTTTCAACTCTATCATCCAATTGATAATTGGAATTATGAAGATCACAATTATGACCATTGTCCATATTTTCATAATGAGGAATCCCCATGGGGATATAAACTTCAGCATTGGCACGAAGTAGATGGAAGAGATTATAGAGCGTGGAAACACGTAAGAGATGTATTATTGACCTATGTAAATGATTATCATGCCGATGGATTTCGTTTTGATGTTACAGCAGGTATTGGATGGGGAGGGAATGAGAATGGGTCTTCATTTTATGCCAACCTGCTTGATGAGATAGATCCATCCTTTATTTTAGTTGCAGAAGAAGACAATCCATATCAAGTAAATAATTCAGATTTTGATTCAGGGTGGGATTATTCTTATCACCATTCATTCTTTAACAATCTAATGGGATATGCATCAAATATGTGGGACCTGCAGAATCATTTGCAGTGGTGGTCTCAAGGGTGGTCAGAGCACACACAACCTTGTAATTATATGGTGAGCCATGATGAAACTCGCTTGATCTATGAAGGAGTGAATTATGCGGGAATGAGTTTGGAGGAAGCTTATAAAAAATCAAAACTAGGGGTCGCAGCGTTGTTCACTGGAACGGGAACACCTATGATGTACCACGGCCAAGAGTTTGGACAGAGTTCACCTGTAAGCCTAGACCCACAACCGCTACAATGGGACAACCTCAGCACTGCCGAAGGAGAAGAGTTAAATGATTATTTCAAAAATATTATATGGCTTAGGAATAACTGGGAGGTTATTCGAGGACCAAATCTTGAAGTCATATATTTAAATAATAATCAAAAAATAATTGGAATGAAACGCCATGACGAAAGCTTAGGGCAGACGGTATACTGTGTGATGAATTTTAATAATTTTGAACAAACCATTTCAAATTTACCGTTTCCTTATGCAGGAGTTTGGTATGAATTTATTGAAGATACGCAATTGGAAACAGATTCAGGAACATTCAGTAATTATTTAATTCCAGGTTCGTCTGCAAGAATATTTACTAATTACAGTAACTGGTCCAATGTTGGAGAAACGGAAATAAATGTTGATGTTATTTCAGGGTGGAATATTGTTGGTCTTCCTATGGAAGTTCAGGATATGGGTGTTGATTCAGTTTATCCAGATGCAGTTGAAGGGACCTTATATGGCTTTGATGCGACATATTTTTTAACCGATAATTTTAATTATGGGAATGGATATTGGCTATATTTTAACAATCAAAACCTTCAAACTGTAACTGGAGCTCCTCTAGAAACTATATCTATCGAAATCTCTGAAGGTTGGAATCTAATAAGTGGAATTTCCGAAGTCACTTCTGTAAGTTCGATCTATGACCCCAGTGAGATAATTATTGCAGGTACCATTTATGGATTTGATGGCACCTACATAAATGTTGTAGAATTGGAACCTGGGAAGGGATACTGGATAAACGCAAATTTATCAGGAGAAATAACCATTGAATCTGGACATGTAAACGGGGAAATAATATCTCCTGTGACATCTATAATTAAGGGAAATAAGCTGAAAGTTTTCTTATCAGAGCAAAAAGAAAATTTTCAAGAGTTGATTTTTGGAACTGGAATCTCTGATAGAGAAAGGAAGAGCTTTAGCTTGCCGCCCACTCCACCACTACAGTATAATAAATCGAATGAAAACTTTTTGGATGTTCGTTTTTTCGATGATTCAAAACATTGTGAAGAAAATGGTGAATTCACCATTTTATCTAATACTGAATTTGTAGATGTTAAATATGAAATGAGCAAAAATGAAATATGGGTGTTAGAGGATGAATCAGGGAATGAGATATTATTGGAGAGGACAGGGAATATTGAGATAAAAGGAGGAGAGTCTCTCTATAAACTCAAAAAATTAATAAATGATTATTATCCAAATAAATTATTGTTACATCCTGCTTATCCTAATCCGTTTAACCCGGTCACTACAATCTCTTTTGTATTACCATCTCAAGGGAAAGTGTCTTTAGTCATTTATGATTTGCAGGGGAATGAAATAAAAGAGCTAGTTAAGGGAAATTTGAAAAAGGGTATCCATAAAACAGTTTGGGATGCAGTGGGAGTTTCTGCAGGTATTTATCTGGTCCATCTCTCTACAGAAGATTTTTTTAAGACAAATAAATTAATTTTATTAAAATAGCTATTTAAAGGTCAAATGTTTTTTTGAGCTATTGCATTGTTGAGCCCATACTTTAATTAATTAAAAGTTTCATTGTGCTGTATATCACAGCATTGTATAATAAAAATTTGTAGTTTTCGATTACAGGGGGCCAGAACTTTCCTTGGTTTTAGATTATTCACTACACAATCCTCTTGCCAGATCTGGCCCCCTGTTTAAAATTATAATATATACTATATAACAACTAAATATTTTTAAGTTTTATCCTAACATAGGGATAAATATGAAAGTTGCCTTGCTTACAAATGAAATGCCGCCTATAGTATATGGAGGTGTAGCTACATGGATACTCAACTTTATTGAAATGTTTGATGGAGATCCAGATATTGAGATTATACCAATATTTTTGGCTCAATTAGATGAGCCGCCTGGTGATTTCCCTAAACGGTACCCAGGGATTCGAATTATTCATGGGCCTGAAGATATTGCTAAAGCCTTTTCAGATATTGATGCCTGTATCAATAATCTTTGGGTTGCCTTTGACACGACAAAAATGATAAAGGATTATTTTTCAGATCGGCTTTTGATAACGGTCTGCCATTCTTTGATTCGTATGGAACATTTAACTAATATGGGCGGTCCAATCACAAAGAACTATTTTGAGCAGGAGATTACGTTTCAATATTCAGATATAGTGGTGCTCATTAGTAATTCAGAGCTAGATCATTACAGGAACTTTGGATACGATAAATATGCTGCTATACCCAAAGTGATTTATAACAGTTATAAACCCAAATTTGATTCACCGTCTTGGAAGCCAAGTTATGTTTCCGATGATATTGGCTATATTGGTCGTCATGTTCCTAGAAAGAGACCCGATCTTCCTATTGAAGCAGTTGAGCGTTCTCATAGAAATGATGTACGTGTATTTAATATGGGCGTAGACTATAGAGCGCAGAGTGGAAATCCATTTTGGGATGAAATGGGAAGAAAACATCCCAAGCAACTTGTAATAATTCCATTTAGTTCAAATAAAGAAACAGTTAATTTCTATTGGAATAGCATAGGAGCAAATTGTATTACTGGGATTTATGAGCCATTTGGATATACCATGTGTGAAACCTTAGACCGGCGGGTACCAGCGATTGTTCAGAATATTGGTGGGCCATCTGAGATAGCCGAATCTGTAAAGGATTCAATTATTGAATATGAGGTAGATATGGATTTTGAAAAAGATAAAGACAATTTTTTGAAAGCTCTATATGTTTTCTGGGGGAAGTCTTCTGATGAACGACAGTCTATGGCAGAAAACGCTCGGACAGCATTGGATTCATTTAGACCGGAAGTGATTAAGGAAGCATGGAAAAAGGTACTAATGGAGACCAAACCCCGCTCTGTTCAACAATTGAACCCTTCCAATAAAATAGATACCACCGGTGAAAGGACTTACTGATAATCAATCAAATCTAGCTGTTTTTTAAATTACCTGATCTGACCAAAATCATACCGCTTGTTGGAGGCAAAGAAGCTGACTTAGAAAGAGTCTGGTGGCCTTTAAGGTCAACACTTTTGGAGTCTACAATAACATGCCAATATCCAAAAGGTAAATTGAGTTTAAGAGGGTCTTTGTAGTCTCCGTTTAATGCCACGAAAATGTAATCATTCAAAGCATATGCTACAGCAGTCTTTGCCCCAAGTTCCATAAATTCATAGTTCTCTGGTTCACTATAACTAAATTCAGGATAATTCTTTCTAATTTGAATTAATCCTTTATAATATGAAACCAACTCTTCATTCAATATTTTTTCTTCCCAGTTAATCCAGTTGGTTTCATTGTCTTTCTCATAAGAATTGTGATCTATTTGACCAATACGATTATCAGGTGTTCCTGTATTTGCAATAACTTTACTTCTGGCCCACTCTTGTCCTTCATGCATAAATACAATTCCCTGACTGGTAAAAAGAAAAAGAGCGCCCAGTTTATTCATATCCAATAATTTTCCACTCACCTTTGAGTGTGCTATTTTATCTTTAATTACTTCATTCTCTTCTATAAACTTTCCTGTAATTCGTAGTCTATCTCCAAGTGTATGGCCATCGTGGCACTCAAGGTAATTAACGCTGTGAGCAGCATTCAAGTATTGCCCTCCAAATTCCTTTCGTGATCCGAGAATAATCCTTTTTAAAAACTCATGATTATCGTTTTCTCTCCATTCTCCAAGCAGAAATCCCTTTTCATGAATATTAAAGACACTGCCCTTTAATCCATCACGAAAATGATCATTGAAGGATGCCCATCCCATTTGGGAAAATCCTGATGGGTCATAGCCATCCCCCCATGGTTCAGCTAAAACAATAACATGAGGGTTGATCCGCCTCAATTCATCAATAATTCTCCTCCGTGTATCACTATCTAAGAGATTCCCAAGGTCAAATCGAAATCCGTCAATATGATACTCTGTCATCCAATACTTTACACTTTCCAAAATAAGTTTTTTCATTGCTGGGTGCTCTGATTGCGTATCATTTCCGCAGCCACTCTTTGATATAAAACTACCGTCTTCTTTTAAACGAAAGTACATTTCCCGATCTATGTATTTTAGAGGGTGATAGTCATAATTTGAAACGTGATTATAAACCACATCCAAAATAACTGCAATTCCTTCATTGTGGAGTGCTTTTACCATATCTTTAAACTCCTGAACTGCCCTGCCATCTTTTCCATTCCATTCTCCAAGGTTTTTTGTTCCGCTACTTGAATAATATGTTTCTGGAGCAAAGAAAAAAGTTGTCATATAACCCCAGTGATTTCTTGCGTAGGGGTTCCAGTCATTATAAATGGATGCATCCTCATCTTTGAACGGAACCTCAATATTAGCAAAGTCCTGAGCTGGAAGGAGTTGGACAGCGTTCACACCCATTTCTTTTAAGTGGGTAATTCCGCCTTTCTGGTTGGGATTAACAAGCCCTAAATAAGTTCCCGGAGATTTTGAGCCAGAGCTAGAATGAGCAGTCATATCCCGAATATGCATTTCGTAGATAATTAAATCACGTGGATCAATGTTAATCCATTTATCATCTCCCCATTCATATGAGGTATCAATGATAAGAGACTTTGCAACATGGCGATCAGTGTTTTGAGTAACAGATGCAAGAGAGTATGGGTCTGCTACAATAACCTCAGGGTCATTGCCAAGGTAATTTCCTTCTAAACGATATCCATATAAAGAACCATAGTTTGCTTTATCTGTGGACAAAAGCCATTCCCCTTTAGCGTTCTTTTCCATAATTAATTCAATCCCGGTTTCATCTTTATAATTATCAAACAATACAAGAAATACTTTATCTGCTTTGGGTGCATATAATTTAAAAGTTGTTTGTTTTCCATTTACAAATGCGCCATATGATAATAATGAACCGGTTTTGTTGCTACACTGAATCATGATTAATAATGCAAGGATTAAAAGAATAGATGTGAATATTTTTTTTGACAATTCAAACAATATTTTAAAATGATTTATTACTTAAAAACTTATTATTGAGTCTTTAAATTTAGAATGTGTTCAGTCAAATATACATAAGAAAACTGATTTTCATTAATATATGTATTGTGTTTTTTGGGTGTGGAGTTGATCCAGAAAGAGAATATTTTCATACTGTACCCACCCTCTCAATACCTTTAGGAGAAACAGTAGGCTTTGATTTATCTGTATATAAATCAAAGCCTACTATGAAATTACATTTTGAGTTTCACCCTGATTTAATTCTTACAATAAATAATGCCCAAGACAGTTTATACATATTTGCAAAAGAATCTTCTTCAAACCTAATTTTGCTCAATGGAACTGCAGATAACGATCCGTTTCATTTATTGGTTAGAATTGAACCAACTATCGCACACACCTTTCAATTTACTCCAACTCAAAAAGATATTTCTATTGCAGTTATAGGCAGTTTTGATGATTGGTCAAAGGGTAAAAACAAATTAATGGATGAAGATCAAAATGGAATTTATGAGATGACTTTGCATCTAAAACCGGAATCCTATCAATATAAATTCATAGTTGGTGATGAATATTTATTAGACCCAAAAAATAAAAATGTAGTATCAAATAATATTGGAGGTTGGAATTCATTATTAGATCTTACATCCTTTAAAAAAAGTAAATCTGGAGAATGGATAAAAGGGACACAAATGGGCAATCATCTCAAATTCATTTTTATTCCTTCTGATATGTCCTTGCCGGTAAAAACATTTGTCATGTTTAATAATATTCCTCTTCATCCGGATCAGGTTAATCCTCAGAATAACGGAGATGTGAACGTAAATATAGGAAATCTTTCTGATGGATTATTAAGAATTACAGGGCTGGATAGTGAAGGAAGGGTTATCAAGGAAAATCATACTATTCTATCTGAAGGGAGGCCCTTAAATCTGAAAGAAAATTCTGATGACTGGCATTTCAAAGTACTATATAGTGTAATGGTAGACAGGTTTTATGATGGAGATAAAACTAATAATATAAAAACAGAAGGAGATATACATCCTCTAACCAAATTTCATGGGGGAGATTTTATCGGGTTAACTCAAAAAGTTGGAGATGGATATTTCTCAGACCTGGGTGTTTCAGCACTATGGATTTCGCCGGTGCAAAAGCAGCCAAAATCTTACTACTCAGAATGGAATAATCCTGAAAGACTCTATTCTGGTTATCATGGTTATTGGCCTGTATCTCAAAGGGAAACTGACTCTAGGTTTGGGACTTCGGAAGAATTGAAAAATCTTGTCAACACCTCTCATTCAAACGACTTAATGGTGTGTCTGGATTTTGTCAGCAACCATGTTCATGAAAACCATCCCTATTTTACAAAACATAGAGAATGGTTTGGGGATATTAATTTACCGGATGGATCATTGAATATCCGTCGTTGGGATGGTGAAACCAGGCTAACTACTTGGTTTAATACATTTTTGCCATCATTCAATTATATGAGTTCGCCTAAAGTTGTGGATACAGTAGTAGAAGATGCGGTCTGGTGGTTGAGAGAATACAATTTTGACGGATTTAGGCAGGATGCGGTGAAGCATGTACCTCATGTATTCTGGAAATCATTAACTCATAAAATAAAAGAGGAATTTCCTGATAATAATATTTTCCAAATCGGTGAGACCTTTGGCTCTAATGAATTAATTTTAAGTTATGTAAACCCCTCGGAGCTAGATGGACAGTTTAATTTTGATATATACTTTTCTGCGAGAAAAGTATTCACATCTTCAAATGGAGATTTAGAATCTTTAAAAGAAGTTGTAGAGAAAAATTTTCTAGTTTTTCAACCTATAAATCTGATGGGAACCCTTACCTCCAGTCATGATCAGATAAGATTTATTTCTGTTGCAGATGGTCAGATGACATACGATGAAGATGGAAACGAAAGATCATTTTCTCACCCTCCTGAGAGAATAAACCATTTTACAAGTTATCAGAAATTAGCAAATTTTACCTCATTTAATTTTTCAATGCCAGGCATTCCTGTAATTTATTATGGTGAAGAGATCGGTTTGCCTGGAGCTGGAGACCCAGATAATCGAAGGCCAATGAAGTTTGGTAAGGAGTTAACAGCATCTGAAACTATGCTGAAGGAAACTGTTTCCAGTTTAGCACACCTGCGAAAAAAACATCCTGCAATGTCTATTGGTGATTTTTATACAGTGTTTTCAGAAAACTATGTATGGGCTTACTTTAAAGTTTACTTTGATGAGATCATCCTGGTTGCTATAAATCAGAGTGAACAGAGACAATCTATTTCATTTGAATGCCCTATACCTATTTCAAGTTGGAGTAGATTGAACAATAACATCCCATATTCGATGACCGGGAAAAATATGACGCTTCACCTTCAGCCATTTAGTCATGGTTTATTTTCGGCAAAATAAAAATGCTTAAAACTATATTATTTCTCATCAGTATTAACTCTATACTTTTTTCACAGGATGATAGCTGGAAGCTGTATGATGATGAACAAATGGATGAAGTCTATATAACCATTGACTCAGTAAGGTTAGACTGGATATATGAAAAT
>CAXRJK010000011.1:0-2803 GCA_964230865.1 Winogradskyella sp. | reverse complement strand
AGTTGTTAGATCTTTACTAAAATCCGTATTAATTCTCTTATAATCGGGTTTATTAACATTTTTAATATTTTTTGCTATAGCTTCATGCTGCTTTTGGTAAACATCCAGCGCACGCTTCAAAATAAGGTTTTGTTTAGAATTAATTATTTTCATAGCTCCGTAAAATATATCTCAATTTATGTGCCATGAATAATAAATATAGAGAATACCTTTCGGTAATATTGATCTATATGTTATATATAATAAAAGTTATAAGTATTATTTAAACTATTTTTATATATATTAAATTACTTGATTTTAGAAATATTTTTACCTAATAAGGAAAAATATTCCACTAATATAGTAGTGTTTAGCTGATATTATTATTTAAAAACAAAGTAAATGGTATGAACTTTAGTTCCCGTCTCCGACAATAAAGGGAGTATCTCCGCTCTCTTCATATTGGTGAAGTTTATTTCTTAGTGTTCTCACACTAATGCCAAGAATATCTGCTGCCTGAGTACGATTGTCTCTAGTACGTTTCAATGTCGAAAATATTAGTTGCTTTTCTACCTCAGCAATAGTCATGGGAGCTAGATCTAACTGTTTATTGTCTTCTAATATATCATTCTCAGAGTCAAGATTAAAATGATCCAAAATAAGTATCTTTTCTTCTCCTGAGAACAAAATTGCTCTTTCCATTAGATTTTCAAGTTGCCTTACATTACCTGGCCACGGGTGGCTTGAAAGCGCTTTTAAAACATCTGCTTGTACAGTTTTTTTATCAAAGCGATACTTTTCCTGAAATTTTGATATAAAATGTTCTACCAACAAGGGTACATCTCCCGTTCTATTTCTTAAAGCAGGTACTTTCAATGGAAATACGTTCAATCTATAAAAAAGATCCTCACGGAAATTTCCCTCTTTGATCTCACTAAGAATATTTCTATTTGATGTAGCGATGACCCGAACATCAACTTTTTTTTCTTTCGTGCTGCCGACACGATTGATTGTCCCCTCCTGGAGGACTCTGAGGAGTTTTGCCTGCATAGCCATAGGTATCTCGCTAATTTCATCTAATAGTAAGGTGCCTCCGTGGGCCTCCTCGAACAATCCTTTATGTTGTTTGACCGCATTGGTAAATGCACCTTTTTCATGACCAAAATATGTACTCTCCACTAATGATTCAGGAATTGCAGAGCAATTAATTTTTAAAAATGGTTTTTTATTTCTAATGCTATTCTTATGTATAGATTCTGCGAGAAGTTCTTTACCTGTACCACTTTCTCCTTGTATAAAAACAGGCGCATCACTAGAGGCTACAACTCCTACTAATTGAAAAATTTCTTCCATTTCTTTACTTTGTCCGATGATCTTTCTGTATTTTGCATCGGTTGAAAGCTGAATTCTGAGATTTTTATTTTCCTGTTTTAACTCTTGTAATTCAAAAAATCTTTCTATATAGGATTCCATCTCTGGTATTGAAAAGGGTTTAGTAATAAAGTCAAATGCCCCCTTTTTTAGAGCATCTACAGCTGTCTGTACTGTCCCATAGGCAGTCATAATCAAAAACCCTGTTTCTGGCTTGATACCCCTTGCTTTTTCCATCAACTCTACACCATTCATTCCGGGCATCATAAGATCAGTAATCACAAGCTGATAATCTGATTCCTTAATTTTTTCTAAGGCTTTAACTCCATCAACTGCCAAATCAATATTTAATCCTGAATTATTTAGCGCTTCCTTGATAATATGCCTTAAGCTTCGGTCATCTTCTACCACAAGTATTTTATTCATTTTTACTCCTAAAAGGGATTTCAGAAACCAACAGTAATACTACCATGAAATTACCAACTAAATAATAAATGTTATTTTGTTTTTTTACCAAACCTGAGGGGATTATCAATCAGCTTCTTGTAAGATATTTCTGCTTCCCTTTCCCTAGATTTTTGAGTGCTATATTGTATTTCTGATTTTGTATTTCCTGGACTTAAATCTTTTACTAATTTTCTTAATTGTTCATTTTCCTCTCTTAATGTTCGGACCAACTCTGAATTTTCACTTGAAAAATCTTGATTACCAATCTCATCCATTGCTCTATCAATAACAGAAAAAATCAAATCGACTCTGAATGGCTTTATTAAATAATCATAGGCATTGGTACGCATTGCCTCCGTGGCAGATTTTACCCCTGGATAACCTGTCATAATTATATTTATTGTGGTGGGACTTATCTGTGCTATATTTTTACAGAGCTCAATTCCCGATTTACCTGGAAGCCTTACATCCAAAAGAGAAAAGTGTATTGGATGTTTTTTTATAATTGAGAGTGCTGTATCAAAATCTCTAGCTATATAACATGTATATCCATTCTCTTCAAACCCATTTGACAAAATTTGGGTAATAGTCTCTTCGTCGTCTACTATAAGAACACTTAGCGATTCATCTTTTTTTATTTCTGATTCCAACATTGCAGGTTTAATAGCTTCTGAAGTCAGGTTTATATTTATTGTATATTGTTATTTAACTTTGGAAATATTATCAGTTGTTATTAACATTATCTAAATTATCTAGACTTTCTAATTCTAATTTTTCCTCTAAATTTACAGTATCAGAATCTTCAGATTTATCTTTACTATTCTCCTCAAAAATATCATCCTTTTCAGCTTTGGCCTCACTATCATTTATATCATTTTCCAAGTTGTTTTTTTTAGCTTCAACCTCTATTTGCGGGACCTCTTCTAGCTGCTCTTCTGTAAAATCAAATCTAATCTCAGATATTTCTCCACACTTACATAGATGCGTTAATCCAACAATCTTTTTG
>CAXRJK010000010.1:0-3838 GCA_964230865.1 Winogradskyella sp. | reverse complement strand
GATGGTCAAACCTGCGCTAATTGCAACTCCTATGCCTAATGCTATATTATTTAGAGACACACCTATTGTAACACCTATCGCTGTTCCAGCACCCCATGCAATCATATCATGTGTTATTCTATTCATTTTGTTAATGCAGGTTTGTCTTTATACACATCAAAATTGATGAAATCTAAGCGAAGCCATTGCATAGAGAAGAGAAACCCAATCACATTGATATAGTTATAGATTTAAAGGCTTCTAACCCAAATGCTTTCAATGAAATTTGTAACATAGCAAAATCCGTTGCTGCTATTGCAATAGATAAAAAATGGCATCTCTATAAAAGAGCGAATGTAGTTGCTACCTCGGCATTAACTATAGATATCTCTAAACCCAATGTTTTCACAATCAATAATATTGCAAGCATAATAAGGACCACCCCAATTGAACGGTCAATCATAGCTGAATTTGCTCTTAATTTATCTACAATAGGAGTACCTGCTAAAGCCACAGCCACTAGAACATACCAAGCTGTGTCTATAACTCCAGCCATAAGTGCCATAATGAAACGACCAAGATTGGTAATATCAGGATTTATAAACTGACTAAAAACTGCAACTAGAAAAACAAGAATCTTAGGATTCAGGAAAGCAATCATAAAACCTTCTAAAAAGCCTCTGTGTCCACTGCCTTGGTATTCTTTAGATGCCACTGATGGGTTGTGGGTAATCATATTGAAGGCCAGCCAGATGAGAACCAATGCCCCAGCCCATTGTAGTAAATTGAAAATTTGTTCATTAGCCAAAAGCAGAGATGATAAACCCATTATTGCAATAAAGGCATATATACCTAAACCGAGACCATGTCCTATTCCAGTCATTACTCCTCGCGTGCGTCCTCCAGAAATGGTATTCCTCAGCACCACTGCCAAACTAGGGCCAGGAGATATAGCACCCATCGCACAAACGAATGACATCCCTATTAGTGATTTTATATCCATATCTTATGAAGAATTAGTGTCATTTACTCAAAAAGGTAATTTAATAAATAGTAGTAATGATATATACATAATCATATCCAAACTTACCTATAATCCCATATACAATAAACCCCGGTTAGAATAATAAAGCTCCAATCAGGTTATGAGCCTGATGAATATTTTTCTTTTTTGCGCACTGATAGTCTTTTTGCCTGATTTAATTCCATCTTTCGCAGGCGAATTGATTCTGGGGTAACCTCTAATAACTCATCTTCTGCGATAAATTCAATAGATTGATCTAGAGAAAGTTGTCTTGGTGGACGTAGTGTAACAGTCGCGTCTGAAGTAGCGCTTCGCATATTTGTTAGTTTTTTTTCACGAGTGATATTTACAGTTAGATCTTCTGAACGATTCCGTTCCCCGATTATCATTCCATCGTAGACTTTTGTTCCTACATTTATAAAAAGCTCTCCGCGATCGGCCATCCCAATACACGCATAAGTAGTAACACTACCATTTCTATCTGCAACGATAGCCCCACTATTCCTTTGTGGAATTCTTCCGAACCAGGGCGCATATCCATCAAAAAGTTTGTTCATAATACCGGCACCTTTTGTATCAGTTAAAAACTGACTTCTGAAACCAATTAACCCTCTAGAGGGAATAATAAATTCCAACGACACTCGACCATGGCCATGGTTTTCCATGTTCATCATTCTTCCTTTTCTCAAAGATAACTTGTCTGTAACTACCCCTACTTTATCTTCAGGAATATCTATAAACACTTTTTCCATGGGCTCCATCAATTTTCCATTCTCTTCATGTGTAATTACGCGCGGTTTAGAAACCATAAATTCATATCCTTCTCTGCGCATTGTCTCAATCAGGATAGCCATCTGTAGTTCTCCTCTCCCACGTACTTCAAATACATCTGTTCTATCCGTATTTAATACCTGAAGTGATACATTCAATAATATTTCTTTCTGTAAGCGTTCATTTATGTGGCGGGTTGTTAGATATTTGCCTTCTTTTCCAGCAAAGGGACTATTATTAACATAGAAAAACATTGAAACTGTAGGCTCATCAATTACTATGCGCGGTAATGGATCTGGATTCTCATTTGAAGAAATGGTGTCACCAATTGTGACATTTTCTAGACCTGAAACGGCAATGATATCACCTGCCTCTAATGAGGGGACTTGAACTCTTTTTAATCCTTGAAATGTATAAAGTGCAGAAAATTTATGGTTATTTGAAATAATATTTTTTTTACAGTGAGAATAATTTTTATTCATTTCTAATTTACCGTGATTTAACCTTCCTATTGCTATTTGTCCAACATAGGAATCGAAATCTAGATTTGTCACAAGGAACTGCGTAGTTTTGTTTTCATCTGCTATAGGCCCTTCAATTCTCAATAATATAGTTTCAAATAAGGGTGTTAGATCAGCTGATTGATCGTCCAAATTATATTTCGCTATTCCTTGTTTGGCATCTGTATAGATAATTGGAAAATCTATTTGGATATCACTTGCATCTAAATCAATAAATAAATCATACACTTCATTTAATACTTCATTTACACGAGCATCCTGCCTATCAATTTTATTTATCACTAAAATAATAGGAAGGTTTTTACTAAGTGCTTTTTTTAATACAAACCGAGTTTGAGGGAGTGGTCCTTCGCTAGAATCAACAAGTAGTAAAGCTCCGTCTACGAGATTTAGACTTCTCTCCACTTCTCCACCAAAATCAGCGTGACCAGGAGTATCAAGAATATTTATTTTTATATCCTTGTACTGTATAGCGGTATTTTTTGCGGCGATGGTAATACCCCTCTCTTTCTCAAGATCCATTGAATCCATGATACGGTCCTCTATTTCTTGATGAGCAAGAAAAGTACCACTTTGTTTTAACATACCATTAACTAGAGTGGTTTTGCCGTGATCAACGTGAGCAATGATTGCGATATTTCTAAAGTTATTTTTTCTCATATATATATCTTTAATTAGTAGGATAAAGATAGAATATTATTAAGTCGTCTGTAAATAAAAACCCGCCAAAAAGACGGGTTTCTAATGTAGCGGGGACAGGATTTGAACCTGTGACCTCCGGGTTATGAGCCCGACGAGCTACCAGACTGCTCTACCCCGCGATCGATTTATATCGTATAAAAAACGCCGGCAAAATTAGGTAATCCATATTTGAAAAGCAATACTACTTAATAATTATTTTTGTATGTACTGCGAGATGGTCCGAATATCCCCCTAGAAGTTGGTTGCCTGCCCAGAATCGAAAGGGGTAGTGTGCATATTTCCCTTTTTGTTGCCTATACTTTGGAAAATCATGAATCTCTGCAGAAAATGACTTAACAGTCAAACCGACTGAGTCTAAAAGGCCAGGGCTGACCAATATTTGATCATAAATCAGATCTTTCCCACGGTAGAAATATGTGCCTGTTTTTTCTTTTCCAAGATGTGAAGCCATTAGATTATACAAATTATACGATGGATAGTTAGCAGATTTTATATCCAAAGTCGAATTTAAAACACCCAACACATTTACATCTGTTGGATCTTCATTTATATCTCCCATAACAATAATTTCAGCAGTCGGATTTTGAGTCAATATTTCTTCTATTTTTTTTCTAAGGATTGCAGCAGTTTTTGCTCGTTTGGGAATTGCTTTAGATTTTCCTCCATAATTTGATGTCCAGTGGTTAACAAAAATGTGAAGATAATTATCTGATACAGTTCCCTTAATATATAAAATATCCCGAGTTTTACTACCTGCATTTAAAACAACTGTAATAGGATAGGATTCTGTTATTTTTATTTTTTTAGGGTTATAAAACAATACATTATCGATTCCCCTTGT
>CAXRJK010000009.1:0-5061 GCA_964230865.1 Winogradskyella sp. | reverse complement strand
AATAATAAAATGGAGCTGGGGTCTATATGATCTCCATAGCCAAGACTTTCATTTACACTGTTTGAGAATACTATTTCAGGACCTTCAAAATCATTGTTTTGTAAGTTAGTTATCACGTTAATCACTTTTTTATTCCCCAGTGCATTAAGATAGGGAACTGTTTCTGTTTGGATATACATTTTTATATCAATTTTAGAGTTATTTAAATCGAGAGGAACCCAAAAAAATCCATTGACAACCGAACTCGTGAATGAGAATTCACCTACTGATAGAATAGGCCCTGGTAGCGAATAAGAGATTGATGACTCAACCCACCCTGAAGTTGAAAGATAGGAATATTCTCTTTCTACTATACGGTTTGATTCTCTTACTACCAACAACCCCGTCCCACCATTGGATGACAAGTATTGTTCAGATGAAACAGACTCTGGTGTCAGTATCTCTATAGGTTCAGATATTATTAAATCAATAGGATTTTTAATGAAATTTATCATCATAGCCGGGTCTCCAAATAAATGAAAAACTTTTCCGGTGATGGACCCTGTCTTCACAATCTGTAACACTTTTCCTAGAGGAATATCTGTTATTTCACCTCCCGGAAACATTGTCTCATATATAGATTTTAACAAGATCCAATTTGGGCCTTCATAAACGCTGCGCGAGGTGGTAATAATTGCAATTGCGCCGTTACCCTCTAACCTGATAATATCTTCAGAGAAAGCATCATCCTCAGTATCATCAAATGCACCCCAGGAACATGTTCCTGCAATCCAAATGGGCAGTTTTTTTCCTGTCTGGATCAATGAAATATCACCACGATTTTTGTCTAGCAGTCCCTCCTGGGCCCATTTATGGTAAGACCCATGGCCGATATAATTGATAATCTGTGTGCCAGATTGAATTAATTCAAAAAGGTCTTCAGTAGCTTCTGGTTTTGAGACTCCGTAGAGGGATGCATCATTTGATTCAGGATATTCCATTAAATAGACTTTTTGGACATCAAATTGAGATGGAATAATTTGAGATAATTTTTCAGAATAAGATGTATGGGTTGTATCATTTACATGAGGTCTAGCTTCATCATCAGCTACCAAAGTAATTTTTTGTTTCCACAATCCTGGCTCAGGCTCTGCTTCATATTGAATAACTTTATTTACAAATGCGCTGACATGTTGTAATGTTTTTGCAGGAAATCTACCTAAAGCAATTTCAGGGATACCACCATTGAAAGTGACTAATAAATCATCTGATGCATAGCTGCCTTCGTAAAGGGTTGGCAACTCAGGAACGTCACCAACTAACAAACCGTATTGAAGGTTATTTGATATAGATAGAGCATCATAAAAAAATGATTTAATTGCAAGGGGATCGATATCACCTTCTGAATATGTATGATATATCGAATCTGTAGAAATAAAAATTGTATTGAGTGGTAAAACTAAAGAGCTATTTCTATGTTGAATAAAGGGGTTCAAGTGTGATTTATAATCCGACGAGCCAATTATAATGTAATCAATATTTTCAGAAATATGGTTGAGAGTAAATGATGGAATATCGTTCAGAGTTTTATTGCTAGTTAAAGGTATATTACTAATCCAATTCTTTGAAATATCCCAATTGACCACACGGTGCTTTAAAAATGACTCAGTTTGAGGTGAAATTTCGGATTCGAAAGAAAATATTGGATCATCAAAATAAACATTTACAATTACCTCTTCATAGGCGGTCCCATCTATATCCAATGGAGATAGTGCCAAAGTACCCGTTTCCAATCCTTTCAGATTTTGAAATTGAAGCCAATCTATACCTCTAGGGAAATCGGAGTTTGGTATGTTTTGGATCATAATAGGATTTGTATAACTAAAATCAAAATATGGTTTCTGTGAATGAGGTAGACCAACAATACAGTAAAATACTTCAATCTCATTAAAAGATTTTGCCTTAGAAATATATTTTAATTTTAATTGGACTCTAGAAGATTCTAAAATTGACCATGAGCCTTGTGTAATCACAGCTGAGACAAATATTGTGAACTGGAGTATAAAAAATAGGCGGCGCATATACATTAAATTTAGCAAATATTGATATTATTCAGATTGGATATAAGTTACTATAAAAATTAAATTCTTTCGTAAAAAAACCTTATTTATTTTATAATTAAACCATCTAATAGTTATGTTCGATCTATCAATAATTAAAAGTTTCTATTCACAGTATACATCCACCTTAAAAGGTATTAGAGAGAATCTTGAAAAACCACTGACATTAACAGAAAAAGTTTTATACTCACATCTATCTGAAAGTTATACTATGTCTGAATTTATTAGAGGTAAAGATTATGTCTTTTTTTCTCCTGATAGAGTAGCCTTACAAGATGCGACTGCACAAATGGCACTGCTCCAATTTATGATGTCTGGTAGGGAAAAGGTTGCTGTACCTTCTACAGTACACTGTGACCATCTGATCCAAGCACAAACTGGAGCAGAAGAGGATCTCTCTACCGCTAAAGATTCAAACTACGAGGTATATGAATTTTTGGAGTCAGTAGCTAATAAATATGGGTTGGGATTTTGGAAACCTGGGGCAGGTATTATTCATCAAGTTATTATGGAGAATTATGCTTTTCCCGGCGGAATGATGGTTGGTACAGACTCTCACACTGTTAACGCAGGTGGATTGGGGATGATAGCAATTGGTGTGGGGGGTGCAGACGCAGTTGATGTAATGGCAGGAATGCCCTGGGAGTTACGTTTCCCTAAGTTAATTGGGGTAAGATTAGAGGGACAACTAAATGGATGGACATCAGCAAAGGATGTGATTTTAAAATTAGCAGGAATATTGACTGTTAAGGGTGGTACAGGTGCAATTGTAGAGTACTTTGGACCGGGTGCGGACTCAATTTCATGTACGGGCAAAGGGACAATCTGTAATATGGGAGCGGAAATTGGAGCTACAACATCGATATTTGGATATGATGAAAAAATGAGCGAATATCTCAGGGGAACTGGGAGAGCTGAGATTGCGAATATGGCCGACCCACTGAAAGATGATTTAAGAGGAGATTTTGAATGTTATGAAAATCCAGAAAATTATTTTGATGATGTGATTCATCTTAATCTTTCTACACTTGAGCCACATATCAATGGCCCTTTTTCGCCCGACCTAGCTACTCCTATATCAGAGTTTGGTTCTACCGTTAAAGAGAAGGGATGGCCCCAAAAGCTAAGCGTAGGTCTAATAGGCTCTTGCACCAACTCTTCCTATGAAGATATTACAAGAGCAGCCTCAATAGCTCAGCAGGCATTGGATAATAATTTATCGATAAAATCTGATTTTACAGTCACCCCAGGTTCTGAACAAATTAGATATACAGTGGAACGAGATGGATATCTTGATATATTTGAAAAATTAGGTGGGGTTGTTCTTGCCAATGCCTGTGGTCCATGCATTGGGCAGTGGAAAAGGCATGGCGCTGAGAGAAAGGATAGAAATTCAATCCTCACTTCTTTCAACAGAAATTTTGCAAAACGAAATGACGGGAATCCTAACACACATGGATTTGTTGCATCTCCGGAGATAGTGACTGCTATGACAATTGCAGGAGATTTAACATTTAATCCAATGAAGGACTCTCTAATAAATAATGAAGGTAAAAAAGTTTATTTGGAAGAGCCAAAAGGTATTGATCATCCTCACAAGGGTTATGCTGTAGAAGACAGGGGGTTTAAACATCCCTCTGAAAATGGTAAGAATATCGAAATCAAAATTGACCCGGCCTCTGAGAGACTGCAATTATTAAAACCCTTTGAACCATGGGAAGGCAAAAATTTGAGTGGACTGAAACTGTTGATTAAGGCAAAGGGAAAATGTACTACTGACCATATATCTATGGCAGGGCCATGGCTTAGATTCAGAGGACATTTAGATAATATATCCAATAACTGTTTAATTGGTGCAATTAATTCATTCAATGATAAATCTAATTTGGTTCTCAATCAGCTAACAGGTGAGTATGGGGCGGTGCCAGATGTACAACGCCACTATAAACAAAATGGAATTGGGACAATAGTAGTTGGAGATGAAAATTATGGAGAGGGTTCATCTAGGGAACATGCTGCACTGGAGCCAAGGCACCTTGGAGTGAAAGTAGTTTTAGTAAAATCCTTTGCTCGCATACATGAGACAAATTTAAAAAAACAGGGGGTGCTTGCGTTAACATTTGATAATACTTCAGATTATAAATTAATCAAGGAAGATGATGAGTTTGAAATAACTGATTTAATTCAATTTTCACCTGGGAAAAACCTTACTATCCTTGTAAGCCATGTAGATGGAAGTAAAGATAAAATTATATGCAACCACAGCTACAATGAGGCACAAATTAACTGGTTTAAATCTGGCTCTGCTTTAAATCTATTGGCAGGAAAAAATAAATGAAAGTCTTGGTTTCTGATCCGATATCAGAGCTGGGTTTAGATGTTCTAAAAAAAGCAAATCTCACTGTTGATTACCTACCGGAATGGACATTAGGAGAGCTGAGAATGCATGTGGCGGATGCTTCAGCCTGGATAGTGAGAAGCGGAACAAAGATAACTAAGGAGCATTTGGATACGGCAGAATCTCTTCAGATTATAGGTCGAGCAGGGGTGGGAGTTGATAATATTGATATACAGGCTGCAACTAGAAAAGGAGTTGTTGTAGTTAACACCCCTGAGGTCAATACTATCTCAGCAGCAGAGCATACAGTTGGTATGATGTTAGCTTTTGCAAGAAGTATACCACAAGGACACTCTTCTTTAAAGGCAGGGGAGTGGAACAGACATGGTCTAGTGGGTATAGAGTTGAAGGGAAAAACACTTGGAATTGTGGGGTTTGGTAAAATTGGGAGAGAGGTCCATCATAGATGTAAGTCCTTTCAAATGAAAATTTTAGGTTATGACCCTTTTTTAACTCATGATATGATAAATCCCGATGAAGTTACTCTTGTAGACTTGGATACCCTCACTCGTAAGTCAGATTTCATTACACTTCATTTACCAATAAACAAAGAAACGCTTAATC
>CAXRJK010000008.1:0-8833 GCA_964230865.1 Winogradskyella sp. | reverse complement strand
AATGAATATTATACACATCACTAGAGCGATTTGAGCGATTTTATATTAGTTTTGTATAATTGTTCTATATTAATCACGTACTATTTTTCTATTTTATTCTGATTAAAATCTCATTTTTCCTGAATGGCGGTATGGCCCAAGGTGAATTGTATTGGGCAACCATATAGTTTCCCTGTGTTTCCAAGCCCAATTCATCAACCTTTTTTTTCAATTTTTGCTTATAATATGACGCACGTTCTACGGTGGCCCAACCTCCAAAGGATATGGATGCTACCTTGGAGAATCTTCGTTCTTCAAGTTGAACGCTCTGAAGATTAGGTCTAGGCAATTTGTCAAATTGATGTTCCCTTGGCATAACAAAAAGCACTTCATGCGTTTCCTCTTCCCTGTCTAATTGGGTCGAAATAACCGGCGCTGTCATAGCAATTTTTATTTCTTTATCATTACCACCAAAAATATAGCTTGCAATTCGGCGGAACCCTTCATTGAGAGCTGGTTTATAATGCTGCTGTACCTTTGTTACAGCTACAGTTATCGATTGATATTCTCGGATCTCAACTTTTCCGTGTTTTTCAAGCAGCTTGTACTCAGGAGTTTCAATTGCCATAACCAGACCAATAGCTGTGAGAGATATAAATATTTTTTTCTTCATATATACATCCTTGAATCATTTAATGAATGGTACGAGAACAGAAGTTTGCTGCTTGTACTGCTGATATGATTCCATATCACCCCAGTTTTTGTCAGAGCTGGCTTCCAGCAAGTTTATGCCGCTGACCCTAGTCAGCAAAAGAGTAACAAACAATGGTGATATCAGAGTTGTGTATTGCCATCCTGATAAAACGGGAAATGATATAATGGCCATTCCCACCCAAATCAGGATTTCACCAAAATAGTTTGGATGACGAGAAATTGACCAGAGCCCGGTTCTTATAAATCGACCTTTATTATTTGGGTTATTCCGAAAGCGCCTTTTTTGCTCATCCGCGGTTACTTCAAAGGCAAATCCAATCATCCAAATCATTAAGCCAATCAAAAAGTAGCCGTCATCTATAAGAGGATGGTTATTCAATATAAGCGTCAAAGCATTGGCGGTAGTCAGAAATACCCACAATGCAGACATACTGAACCAAACTAAAAATCTTAAAAAAGACTTTTTGACCTCATGAAAACGTTTGTCCTCTCCAACCTGAAACACCCGAACAATCAAAAACAGTCCAAGCCGCAGTGCCCACACCACAATTAAAACTGCTACAACCTGGGAACGATGATTCAATTCATCAGCACTAAATACAGCAAGCGCGGTCATCACTAGGTAGGCAATCGTCCCTGTGATATCATAATATTTTTCTGTTTTAAACAGGTAGGAGGGAATGAAGACAAGCCAATGGATCAGAAATCCAACGGTTGCGATCAGCATCAGACCTGGATAACCAAAGATACTAGGACCGTCCAATGATCCAGCATACCCAATTAAAAGGGCAAGTAAAAATAAAAATATGGATATAATTATATTGATCATTATTTCGCCTTATTGATTTGAATAATATCTATTTTTTGTATTGAAAAAAAAGAATCATAAAATTATGAATTCTCCTATTTTTGGAATTATAAATTGATTCTCATTTAATTCATATTTTTGACGAGCAATCTTCAGTTTTTTTATTGGGTCAAAAATTGGTTCCGTAGTAAGTACAAAAGTTCCAAAATGAATACCTACACTTTTTTTTGAATCTACATCCAAGTGAATCTGAACTGCTTCATCAGGATTGATATGAAAATTCTTCATGAACCACCTTGGCTCATAAGCGCCCATTGGGATTGCCGCAAAATCAAAAGGGCCATAATCTCTGCCTATTTCTCTGAACTGCACATCGTTGTATCCCGTATCCCCGGCAAACCAAAATTTAAAATTACCTACTTCGATCGCCCATGATGACCAAAGTGTATCAAAACTTTTAAATACGGTACGTTTGGACCAATGTTGCGAAGGCAAACAATTTATTTTTATCCCAGCATACTCATATGATTCAAACCAATCCATTTCAATGACCTGTTCAATATCCTGATTATTAAACCATTTCTTTAAACCCAACGGCACTGCCCATAAAGCAGAGTTGCCGATTCGTTTCACCGTTTGATAATCAAGATGGTCATAATGATTATGGCTTATTACAATAAGGTCAATCCTCGGAAGTGAATCAATCGAAATAGCTGGATTTGAATATCTTTTTGGACCAGCAAATTGGACTGGCGAACATCTATCGGAAAAAATAGGATCTGTAAGAATATTTTTACCATTAATATGCATAAGCGCAGTTGAATGTCCAATCCATAAGTAAAAATTTTGCCCATCTTTTATACGATTATTTATTTCAGAAGATTTAACAGTCTTTATGTCAATATTATCGGGAGCTTTAGGTCGATCTTCACGCATCATTTTAAATAAATCGGATATTTTTTTATCTTGGGTTTCTTTGGAAAGATATGGGTTCGTAAAACCATTAAGCGTATGGTGAGACTTGCTCCTATCAAAGTATTTGTTGCTGTGATTATTTGAGATCAGAATTGCTATTGAAGCAATTACCGTAAAGCTAATTATAAAGGATTTCACAAACTTTTCCTCTTGCTGTACAGATAATGAGAGATCCCCCATTCTTTGCCATTACACATACCAAAAAGTTCTTCACAAGCCATAAAGAAAATACGCCATCTCTGGAACCACAATTTGGCTTTATCGATTCCATATATTTCTTTAAATATATCGAGAATTATTTTTTTATTTTTGTCCATTCGGTTTAACCATGCCTGAGATGTTTTTGCATAGTGAGTTCCCGAAATACGCCACACCTTTTCTACTTTTAGATGATCCTGAAAATGGAGTAATAAGCGGTGCGAAGGCATTTGACCACCACTGAAAAATTCTCTGGCCATCCAATCTCCTGGACCTTGATCTTCATAAGGATAAGCCAGAGAATTGTGGGAAAAAATGTGGATAAATAATTTTCCGTCTGCATTTATAATGCCGCTAATACGTTTAAGTAATTCCCTGTAATTACGCATATGTTCAAACATTTCAATAGATATAACGCGGTCAAATCTCTTTTTGGTACTAAAACTATTCATATCGGCGGTAATAACTTCAACATTTGTTAATCCATCCTTCTCACATCGCTGTTTAATAAATTTTCGTTGATCAATGGAATTACTTACAGCGGTAATTCTGGCATTTGGAAGTTCCCTAGCTATAAAACAGGTAAATGAGCCCCAGCCGCAGCCCAACTCTATAATATCCATACCATCTTCAATCTGGGCTCGTTGAAAGGTTGTTTTTAGCATGGCAGCTTCCGACTCGTTCAACGAATTGGTACCGATGGGCCAGTATCCAGAGCTGTATTTCAATTGACTTCCAAGAACCTGTTCAAAAAATTCAGGGGGGACTTCATAGTGCTGCTCATTTGCTTTTTCAGGGACAAGAGCAATCGGACTATCGATAAGCTCATCTACCCATGCCTGGTGTAATTCTTCCAATTTTTCTACACTTGTATTTTTCAAAATACTTAAACGTTTCTGATTAAGTTTTCGGATTCCAATGCGAATCAGAGCATCAGGTAGAGTACCTTTCTCCGCAAGAGATATAAGTGACTCTAACATACTAATATTCAACCTTTATATTTTGTGCCCTTGGTTTTGAAAAAACAAATTGATAGTTTCCAATATTCCTTTCCCGGAATCCTGATTCGCAATAGACAAAATAGAACTCCCACATGTTAATGAATTCACTAGAAAAACCCAACTTTTTTATTTCGTCCATTTCCTTTAAAAACTTTGTCCTCCAGTTTTTGAGTGTGATTACATAATGCAGGGTAATGTCTTCCAGGTGAGATAGGGAAAGGTCCGTGTATTTTTTCATCGTTTCGGTCATCTGTGAAATAGATATCAGGCAGGATCCTGGACAAATATATTTCTTAATGAAATCAACCGAGCCCTTATATGTATCAAATTCCTGGTCATTATAGGTAATGCCCTGCATAGCAAAGAGTCCATCTTTTTTCAATAGAGATGATACTTTTTTCAAAAAAAGTGGAACAAATTGATGTCCAACTGCTTCTATCATTTCAATGGACACAATCTTATCGAACTGGCCGCTAAGATTACGGTAATCATCCTTCAATAAGGTGATTTTATGCTCCAAACCGGCCCGCTGGATTCTATCTTTCGCAAATTCATACTGGGCATCCGATATTGTTGTTGTTGTGATGTTACATCCGTAGTTCCTAGCTGCGTAGATTGCAAAGCTGCCCCATCCGGTACCAATCTCTAGAATCGAGTCTTCCGTCTGAATATTCAGCTTTCGACATATGCGGTCCAGTTTTTCTACGGATGCATCCTTCATGGTGCTATATTTATTCTTAAAATATCCACATGAATAGGTCATCGTTTCATCAAGCCACAGTTGATAGAATTCATTGCTCAAATCGTAATGAGAGAGAATATTTTGTTTGCTCCCGGATAAAGAGTTTTTTTGTAACCAATGGACAAACAGATTTAGAGGCTTCGCCAATAAAGCCCAGCCAGAATCCAATCGACTCATTACATCTTTATTACGAAATATAGTGCGAATCAGAGCAACCAGATCATTGGCCTTCCAACACCCTGCCGTGTAGGCTTCCGCAGCTCCCAAAATACCGCCACTACCTAGTAGTACATAGAAATCGGGTGATAAAACATCAACTTGTATTATTGTTTCCGATTCCGAATTACCAAACGAATACATTTCTTTTCCATCAGTAAGCTTAATATGGCCAAATCGAATATATTTAAATCGCTTAATAACCATAGATTTAAAAATAGCAGATAAATAACTTACTTTTTTGTTTGCTTTCAAGCTATCAGCTACAATATCAACTCTCATTTTGTTTTCCATTAAATTTTTCCTGCTTCAACTTATTTGGATGTGTATAAAATTGAGCCCCCTTTAACCATAGTTTAGCAGCATTCCAATGAATTCTCCATACTACCATCCCTGTTAAAAATGGAAACCGTAGCGACTTCCTCATCAAATTTTTTATAGTCATCTTTTTTCGTTGCATAGATAAGGTGGCATCAAAAACTTTCTCCCCATCTTTATAATTCTTCATATTAACAAATAGGTTTTCGCCCGGCTGGGTGAACATCCATTCGTAATCATGATTCATTCCCCAGAACGGGCTAACATGAAATTCCTTTTTAATCTTGGATGTGAGATTTCCCTCGCCGTTCAACCGATCAGAAATCATGTAAACATGCCTTTCCTGCCAAGGTGTATTGGTGACCTCTGCCATTACGAGCTCAACATCATCATCTTGTTCATTAAAACAATAATAGAAACTAACCGGATTGAAGCAATACCCATAGTAGCGCAAGTGGGTGAGCAAACGGATGGGTCCCGTAATATCTTTTCCTATCTCCTTCTTGACCGTGAGCCTCACAGCAGAATCCAGCGTCTGCTCTTCATCGCCATGGTAATCCCTGCGGTAGAATGATACAATTGATGGTTTATTTGTATTCCAAAACCATGATTTTTTAAGCATACTCTCCACCTTAGCAACATCAAAATATGCCATGAAAATAGGATAGGTAAAAAAATGGTCAAAGGGGGTAAAACGTCGATGGCGGATGGAACCGGTGTAAATGTAATTACTATTTGAAAGGTTCACAGATTGACCCCAAAATGGCTACACACCTCCAATGCACTGACAACACCATCTTCATGGAATCCGTTGCGCCAGTAAGCACCACAATAATATGTATTATTGACACCGCTAATTTCATGTTTCCTTTTTTGGGCTTTGATACCTTCCGGGGTGAACTGTGGATGATCATAAAACATTGTTTTTACGATTTTTTCATCATCCACTAGGTCATTATTATTCAGCGTAACACAGTATGTATCTTCGGAGTCTAGGGTCTGTAGTATGTTCATATTATAGGTCATGGCCATTGGCTTATATGGTTCCTGATCTAGATTATAATTCCAGCTGGCCCAAGCAAGTTTACGCTTGGGTAAAACGGATGAATCTGTATGTAGAATTGCTTCATTGGATTGATATGGTAATGCACCAAGAATTTCCTTTTCCTGATTTGTCGAGTCCGCAAGCATTCGCAATGCCTGATCGCTGTGGGTTGCTATGACAACCGCATCAAAAATTTCTTCTTTATCAGTTACCTGAATTGTGATCTTGTTGTCTGATCGGCTTATGGACTGCACCGCAGTATTCAACTTTATCCTAGAATCAAACTCTGCTATCATTTTTTTCACGTATTCCTTTGAGCCACCCTTGATAACCCACCACCCGCTGCGGTTTTTCACCTCCATAAGTCCGTGGTTGTTAAAAAAACGAATAAAGAACAGCGCAGGCATGTCTAGCATGGACTGCGCATTAGTAGACCAGATCGCTGACCCCATGGGTATGATATAATGATTGATAAACGATAGTGAATAATTATTTTGTTTTAAATAATCCCCAAGCTTTATTTCTGCTGAAAGATCTGGAAGGTCGGCTTTCCCCTTTTTGTTGAACCGAAGAATGTCCCGCAGCATAATCCAGAACGAATAGCGTAAATAATTCAAGCGCTGGGCAAAAAGGGAGTTTAAAGAATTACCAGCATATTCTAGATTCTTCTTCACTGATTTTACACTAAATCCCATTGTCGTTTTTTGCCGCTGTACTCCCAATTGATCTAAAAGCTTGATAAAATTAGGATAGGTAACTTCATTATATACAATAAATCCAGAATCCACGGCCAGTGTTGATTTCTTTGTCTTGATGGTATGCGTATGTGTATGACCACCGATATAATCATTTTTTTCAAAAACAGTTATCTCGTGCTTGCGATTAAGTAGATAAGCGGCAGTCAAACCAGATATCCCCGTGCCAATAATTGCTATTTTCACCAGCCCTTATTCCCACTCCTGCACTATTTTTTGGATCTTGGATATATCATAGCCAATTCCTGCTAATCTTTGTGTTATCTTTGAAAAAGTATCATCAGACAATATGGGCTCACGGGACATGATCCAGACATATTTACGGTTGGGAACCCCAATAACCGTATAGCTGTAATCATCATCCAGGTCAATTACAAGGAATGGCGCTTTGAATGGCCATATAAACTGCATCCGCCACTCTGCATTTGTTTCAGTATTGTAAATGAAACCTGTTGGCCTGTACACTTTTTTCTTTCCACTTGGATTATCTTGAAAAAAGGTAAAAGTGGTCTCAATTTGACCTTTACTATTCAGGCGGTAAGATTCAATTGCATTAGTGGCACGCTTTTCAATAAATGTAGGGATGTTGGCAATCACATACCAATCACCCATGAAGCGTTCAATATCTACGTAGGGTACTGTTTGCATTATCTTAGCATTGCTGTTATTGCTGGAATTGCAGGCAACAGTAAACAATAAAAAAAATAACAGGTTAAATATTCTCAAACTCATTGCTCAACCTCTCAAACCATTTTTTGAATTCACTTCATTTTCCACATCCCTCAACAATCCTACAATGCTGTTCTTATTGATCATTTCTATCATAAAGTCAGGTATGGAACCACCGGGGTGCATGGTTAAAATATAAGCGATTTTAACTTTACCTGGTTTTACAGGCTCCCACTTCCACAGTCCAGCACCTTGTTTAAGGTAGGTGGCATTGTCAGAATAATTTAAATTTTTCTGACCTTTCTTTGGATCCAAAAGAATCCAGTAACACATCACATTTGAAAATTGAAAATCAAATGGTTTCCGGCTCATGTAAAAATAATATTCACGATCATCAAAAAAGGGAAGATCTACTTTTATTCTTTGGTATCCTATCAGGCTATTCTGGGTATAATCAATTACTTTACTATGCAGAGATTTAGAATTAGAAAGAAACGAATTATAATCACCGACATTCATAATAACATCTGTGAAGTACTGCGGTTCTATATTATAAACCTTTTCAACTTTTACAGCGTTGAGTTTTGTTCCATTAATTTTCTTTTCGCTAATATAAACTGAGTCGCTGGTCTTTTCGATGAAATTCCAATTGGAATTGGCATACAATATTTTGAGTAATGACAGGTTTTGTGAATTTATTCCTTCCCCAAAGAGGTTCGTGATACAAAAAAATGTGAAGACTGTGATGTAGATATAAATTTTTATTTTTTTATTACAATTATTTTATTCAAATAAAAAATGAATGGTACGGTTATACCCCATACTGTGGCCAAAATAGTTATGGTAAAAAATGATATCTGAAAATCAACTGCTCCAAATTTTAGTCCTGCTATATATGATAATGGTCCAAATACTGCACCCAAAAGAAATGCAAAAAACCATTTACCATCCAGCCATGCTAAAGAGTGATTAATAGTTGCAGAAAACCCCAACCACATTGCAATGATCCAAAATGGTGCAATATATGCAAAAGTGAGTCCGTGATATGTTATCAGAGATGTCAATAAAAAAAAAGTATCCACTAGTGCCCCTAATATACCAATGGTTTCAATGAAGACTATTTCATCCCGGACATCTTTATTAAGTGCTATATGAGTTATTAGGAAAATGGATATCACTGCAGGGCCCAGATAAGCATGTCCATTTTGAACGCCTAGGACACAGGACCACCAACCCACTTGAAAACCGATTATATTGAACAGTTTTTTAAAATATAACATACCCCTATTTTATATTAAAAATAGATATACAACAAGTATATAATGAGCGTTATGAGCGATTTATATTTTCTATCTTTATTGTACTAATGAATTCTATCATTAAAATTTAATTAAATCAGATAGTATATATTGT
>CAXRJK010000007.1:0-28977 GCA_964230865.1 Winogradskyella sp. | reverse complement strand
GGCAGCCGGTACCTTCATACTTGAACCCTAACTCTGAAAAACTTGCAAGAAGTGATGATGAAAACACATGGCCACCAAACTGGCCTGATAAAATGGATGACGAGACTGACCCGGGATGGCCCGGCTCATGGAATGGATATTTTGGTAAAAATCAATTTAATGCAGAGCAGGAGATATATTATAAAACCTCTGATGACCGAAATTTTGAACCAGGATATACTTATGCCCCGGATACCACTGATTTTAATCGACAAGGGGCAGGGCTTTTGACAGGTGTGCGGGTTATGGAATGGAACCAAATTCTTATTGAAGATGTGGTATTTATCCTTCACGAGGTAAAAAATGATGGAACAAAAGATTTAGACAAGGTTGCATTTTCATTGTGGCTTGCGGACCTAGTTGGTGGAGATGGAGACTCATCAGATGATACTCCTGATTTTGATCTTCTCTATGATGTGGCATGGTCAATGGATGGCGATGGTATTGGAAATTTAGCTTTTGGTGGGGATCCTGTGGGAGTGGCAGCTACATCCTTTATTGAGACTCCCGGCAACAACATAGATAGAATTGATAACGATGGGGATGGCGAGATAAACGGTCCCATAATTACTGAAGATATGATTTCAGGAGAAGAACTTGGAAATGCAATTGATGATAATGGAAATGGATTAATTGATGAAAACATGACCCATGTTCCTTTTGGTGATGAGGTAGGAGTAACCTATGCCGACAGAATTGATAATAATGGAAATGGCGAATCAGGTGGGCCTATTATAACTGAAGAAATAATAAGTGCATCTTCCGGGAATTGGTCTATTTGGCCTCCTTTTTCTATAAATGATACCATTCAGGGAAGCTCTATTCATTTAATTGGAGTAGAAGACAATGACATTGGAAGAGTTTACGCAGATGGTGTTGACAACAACAATAGTGATGATTATCCTTCAGGAACAGGAGCAGAGCTTAATTCCCCTGTAATTGATAGTTCTATTATACTATCAGCAGAAAATGACCCATATAAACGATACAAAGTTTCAGGGACAGATATCATTCTATATGATATAGGTTGGGAAGATCTTGGTTTACGCTATGCAGATGGCATTGATAATGATGGAGATGGGGCCGTTGATGAGGGAATCGATGAGGGAATCGATGAAATGATAGATGAATCTCGGGATGATTTTATTGATAATGATCATGACTGGGAATGGACTAACGACGATGTAGGATTATATGGAGATGGATCTGGAGGAACTGATGCAGGTTCCTATGATCAAGCACCCACCTCAGGTTCAGGGTCCGGTTTCCCGGGAGAACCAAATATTGATAAGACTGATGTATCAGAGTCAGATCAGATGGGATTAACATCAGTGGGATATGCACCAGCAGGTGGCATTAACATAAATAATAGCTCCAATTTATGGAATACTCTAATGAAACCAGGAGACTATTGGGATGGCGTAATTGTGTCACCAGACAATGATCTGTTTGTTACATCCGGATATTTCCCTTTGAAAGCAGGGCAAACTGAGAGAATTGCTATGGCAATATGTATGGGAAATAATGAGTCTGATGCCCTAATGAATAAATCGAATGCACAAACCGCATATGATTTTGATTATCGATTTGCTAAATCACCAAATCCTCCAAACGTCACTGTAGTCCCTGGAAATGGTAAAGTGACACTTTACTGGGATAGCAGTGCTGAAAGCTCTTACGATGCATTTATGGATGAGATCGGAGGCAATCCTTATGATTTTGAAGGATATAAAATCTACCGAGCAACAGACTGGGAATTTAATGATGCCTATAAAATTACTGATGGTGATGGGAACCCAACCTTCTTTAAGCCTTATGAACAAAACGGTCAGCCCGCCCGATGGGACAAAATTAACGGAAAAACAGGTTGGCATCATTTAGATCTTAACGGCGCATTATTCTATCTTGGAGATGATACAGGACTCCAACATTCGTATGTGGATCATGATGTGGTAAATGGACAGACCTATTATTATGCTGTGGTCGCTTATGATTTTGGTGGAGACGAAACCAATAATATTATGCCCAGTGACTCTCCCATGAGAATCAGGCTGAACTCCCTAACAGGTGATCTGGAGATGGGTCCAAACGTGGTGAAAGCCACTCCCACACAACCTTCTTCCGGATATGTCCCAGGTCATATTGAAGATGACTCTATCAAACATATAAGTGGTACATCTACTGGAGGAGTCCTCTTTGAAATAATTAACCCGGCACAAATTATTGATGAACAAAATTATCGGATCACGTTTACAGATACTCTTCTACCTGGGAACCCTGAAAATTTACAATCTTATGATACCCTCACTACACAGTTCTGGTATTTGGAAAACACAACAAAAGGAGATACTCTTGTAAAACCTGAATTCCTTATCCTTGATTCCCTTTATACCTTTGAACCATTTCTTGATTTAGGAAATGGAATATGGAACGAGGGAGAATCTTTTGTTGATCTTGATAATAACGGTGTGTGGGATGATGCAGAAGAATATGAAATCATAGATGGGAATATAATTCAATTTACTGATGACAATGGCAATGGTATATGGGATGACGCAGAAGAATTTACGGACTCCGGTAATGGTGTTTGGAATCCTGCTGAAACTTTCAATGATTTAGATAACGACAATGTTTGGGATCCAGGAGAACCATGGGAGGATATAAATAATGATGGATATTGTGGTGTTGATATTGACTACGATGGTATCATAGGTGATGATCTGAATGGGGATGGTTTTTGTGATGGAGAAGTTTGTAATGATATAAACAATAATGGTTGTGACCCAAATGATCAGCCCTATTTCGAAGTTAATGTTAACGGCATGTGTGATTGTCCCGAACCTTATATGGATTTAAATGATAATGGTTTATTTGAACCTCCAGAACAATTAAATGATCTGAATGGAAATGGTATATGGGATGATGCAGAAGAGTATTTAGATTTAAATGAAAATGGAATTTGGGATGCCAGTATAATTGAAACAGTTGTGGATACGTCTATCTATCTTAATCCTCTTCCACAACACAATGACTTTATTGTAACAGAAGGGTTCCGCCTTCAATTTCAGAATGAGGATAATATTTCATTTAACAAAGAATCATCATATTGGAATAATGACTCACTTTGGGATTTTGATGTTAGAACATATGTGAGCAGTCAAGGTCAAGGGGCAGCTCTTCCAAATGACTACAGAGTCATATTCCTTGAGGATCAAACATACCAAAGCGAGTGTTATTGCTTTTCAAGTGTAGGTGGTAATCCCTGTGAATTAGATATACCAGTATTATGTCAAACAACATACTTCTCTTCAAAACTCACTAATTTTAAAGTTCAAAAACAAGTCTCAGCTTCAGAAAATGAAACTATAATTTGGGAAGATATCCCATTCGCTTTTGGGGATTTTTCTCCATATGATTCCACAGATTTCCTATCTCATCCTGATGGTAATTTCAATGCCGACTGGCGCGAACAAGACTGGATAATCTTTCTTGATCATACAGATGAAAACGGAAACCCATCAGCAAGTTGGCTATTCAGGCTAGATTACCCGGGCAGTATTTCTTCCTTATCTTTATGCTGTAACGAACCGCAAAATAGTGACACAGCTTTTGTATTTATCAAAAAACCGTTCTTAAAAGAGGATGTATATGAATTTACGACTATTGCATCAAGAATTGATCCAGTAAAAGCCAATCAAGATAGATGGAAATCAAAAATAAAGGTGGTTCCCAATCCTTATTTTGCTGCATCTACATTTGAGCAGAAAAATACGTTTTCCTCCGGACGGGGACCTCGTGAAATTCAGTTTCGAAACCTTCCTGCTGAATGTACCATCCGCATCTATAATAGTGCTGTGGAATTGGTTAGGAAGATTCATCATGATCATTCAGGTAACATGGAAGATGGATCTGAGTCCTGGGACCTTCTATCCAAGGATAATCTCAGTGTTTCATATGGGATGTATATCTTCCATGTGGATGCACCAGAGCTTGGTGAGCATGTGGGAAAATTTGCAATTATCAAATAGATTATGAAGAAATATAAATTAATTCTCCCTATGCTTCTATTATCACAATTATTATCTGTGGATAAATCTGGTACCACTGCTGCTAAATTCCTTTCTATAAATATTGGTGCACGGGCCGTGAGCATGGGAGGAGCGTTCACTTCTGTGACAAACGATGCCTCTGCCATGTACTGGAACCCGGCCGCTTTGTCACGACTAAATAAAATTCAGTTTTATATTAATCATTCCAACTGGATAGCCGATATATCACACGATTATATTGGACTAGTTTTTCCTCTGAGAAAAAGTCAGGCTTTAGGTTTTAGCATCACAGCAACAAATATGGATGAAATGGAGGTAACTCGATATGGAGATGAAAACACAGGTGAAACATTTAAAGCAGGCAACTATGCGCTAGGTGTATCATATGGTCTTAATTTGACAGACCGATTTTCAATCGGTTTTAACGGAAAGCTCATTAGAGAAAATATTGCAAATTCTTCAGCTAATGGCTATGCGTTGGATATCGGAACATTATTTGATACTCCCTACGGATTCAGGCTTGGTACGAGTATCACTAATTTTGGACCAAAAATGAAAATGGCAGGAGATGATCTTCTGATCCTTGCTGATATAGATGAAAATATAGAAGGGAATAATGAAAGCTCAACGGGGTATCTTACCACTGATAAATTTGACCTTCCTTTATCGTTGAGAATTGGTGCATCAAATACACATGTGTACAATAAACTGTCTTTTACCTGGTCTGTGGATACAAATCATCCGAATGATAATGAAAGCTATATTAACGCAGGTCTGGAGCTTAGCATTTTAAATAATCTGCTGGTAATCCGAGGAGGCGAACGATTTCTTACATTAAATAAAGAAGCTCACAGGGAACCGCAATTTTCCCTTGGGATTGGAATTAATCCAATTTTAAATACTTGGTACAAAATAAAAATTGATTATGCTTATGAAGCTTTGAAGTATTTAGGCGGATCTAATCAGTTCTCTTTTATTATTAATTTTTAACAAAAATATTTTAATCTGCCATTTTTTAGTGTTTAATATTTTTTGATCGGTTCAGTTACAATTTGTAATGAATGCAATTGAAATTGTACATTCGGCTGTTATGAAGTTCTTTTTTGAATTAGTAACTCAAAAAAGATATACCATTATTTTTGATAACCTAAAAGGAGTAGATATGTTTTCAGCAATTAAAAAATTATTATTATTATTATTTATTAGTTTTTATTTAATAGGTCAGGTGGACTACAACTCCCAGGTTCAACCAATATTTGATAATAGCTGTACTGGCTGTCACCCAAGCTCAGGTGGATTAAATCTGTCTTCATATACTGAACTAATGGAAGGAGGAAATAGCGGTGATGTTATTTCTCCTGGAGACCATGCTTCAAGCATATTATATGATAGAATAACACGCCCAGAATCAGCTCAAGGTGACATGCCTCCTACAGGGAGTCTATCACAAAATGAAATTGATTTAATTGCTCAATGGATTGATGAGGGAGCATTAGAAACTCCTGCAAGTAACGAAGTTACTGTCACATTTCAAGTAGATATGACCTATCAGGAGGTTTCAGAGCTTGGTGTTCACATTGCTGGGAGTTTTCAAGGATGGGACCCATCTACCAGCGAATGTACTCTAGTCAATGACAACATTTATTCTACATCATTCACCTTGACGGCAGGTGATAATCACGAATACAAATTTATCAATGGAAATGCATGGGGAATGGATGAAAGCGTTCAACGTAATATAACAGTTCCCGAGGTCGACACCGTTTTGGATCCAGTATATTTTAATGACTATGTAGATGTGGGAGGAGATTCAGTTTTTGTTACATTCAATTTAAATACATCAACTGGTCCCGGGCTCACAGATTCAAGTGTAATTGTATTAAGAGGTAGTTTTAATGATTGGGCAGGAAGCGATTGGCAATTACTTAATACTGGAGGAGACTATTGGACCTTCACAAGCCCAACACAGGTTGAACCTGGAAATTATGAGTATAAATATGTATTAACGGATGAATTTGGTGACCACTGGGAGACACTGGAAAACCGTTCCCTCATTGTAGATGGATTATCGGATGTAGATTTATCCATGGATTATTATGATGCAGACAGCTCCCCGTTTACTCAAACGGATTCTCTGGATGTATGGTTCCGTGTTAGTACAGCAGGTATACTTGGCTATAGCGATAACACTATGTACATCGCAGGCTCTATGAATAACTGGATAGGTGATCCTCTTACTCGGGAGAGCGAAAATTCGGAGTTCTGGTCGGGGCAATATTCGTTTGCTGAGGAAGGAGAAGTTTCCTACAAATTTCAACATGGTGACGGTGGATGGGAGTCAATAAGTGATAGAACGGCAACTATTTCAAATGATACAACTATTGCTTGGGTTTACTTTAACAATGAACCCCCGTCTGAAGAAGAAACGATTAGCGCTGAGGTTACATTAACCTGTGTGGTTGAAAATAATATTTATGATGATGTTAGAATCAAAGGACAGTTTAATAGCTGGACGAATGAACCTATGACCAATGATGGAGAAGGTAATTGGACCTACACAACTGAGTTACTTGGGCCTGCTTCTTATGAATGGGGGGCTGTTTCTTGTACGCCTGAGACTTGCGATCCCGGTGGTGGTGATTGGCTCCCAGCATACGCAGATTTTCCCCCTTTTGTTAATCCAACAGTTGAAATTTCCGCAGATGGCTCTGTAACTGGAGACCTTTCTTTTACAGTTCCATACCTTGGTGAGATCATAACAAATACCATTATCTTTTCCGTTGATATGACAGAATGGTTGGATGAGCCAGGGTCCGAAGGAATGCCTCTTTTTAGTGTGGAACGTGGAGATAATATGCAGGTTAGAGGTGGATTTAATGGTTGGAGCGATGCAAACCCTGATATAAGTCTTATGGTAAGAGAACCTGGTACAAATATCTTTACTTTGCCAGTTTCTGTACCTAATTATCAGGGGTCAACTGTTGAATATAAATTTTACATCCAACATAGCGAAGAATCCATAGCGTATTTGGAAAGTATTTATGGTCCGCTTGCAGGCGGTTGGGAAAATTCCGGCTGGGAAGATTCTCCTCAATTCGGCGGAGGTAACCGCTCATTTACTATGACCATGAATAATGGGAGTGTCCAACAGTTACCCATTGCAGGGTATTATGACCTCCCAGTTGGAGCTGTAGTACCAGAGGGACAATCGCTCACTCTCACATTTTCAATAGATATGACAAATGCAACAACAGATGATTGTGCATTTGTCCCTGGGGACCCTGTTAGTCTTAATCTTAAAGATAGGTGGATGCACTACATTGGTGGAATCCCTCATGGTACAGATGGGTCTCATTATCCTGCCACAGATAATGGCGATGGCACTTACTCAGTCTCTGTTATATTAGATGGTCCAATTCCCTGGCATATGATCTATGCATGGGAATTTGAAAATGCAAATTGTGGTTTAACTCAAGAAGGTGGTGGCTTTGGATTTGGTCGTTTTCGGGCTCGATATTTCCATCAGAATGACGATCAAGGCTGCTCCTGGACAGATTATGCGTATCCAATGGACGAATGGAAAAAAGACCCACCATTGTTTGTAGAAGAATGGGATCCAGATAATATCTGTCCCGGGTCATCCCTTAGTGTAATGGTTAATCATTTAGAAGGTTGGAATCTTGTGAGTATACCTTTGCAGGTATTTGATGCAACATATACCTCAGTATATCCTGATGCTGTTTCAGGTACTTTGTATGGTTTTGATGGGACTTACAACAGCACCGATGTTCTTGAGAGTGGTAATGGATATTGGTTGTTTTTTGACTCAAGTGGTTCTGATAATATCGCGGGCAGTCCTGTAAATCAAGTTACTGTCTCTCTTTCTGAGGGGTGGAATCTTTTTGGAGGGTTGTCTAGCTCTCTATCTACATCATCAATTAGCGACCCTGAAGGTATCATTATTTCAGGTTCTATTTATGGTTTTGAGGGAACATATCAAAATACCAGTACAATTGACCCTGGGAAAGGATACTGGATTAATGCTTCCGGAGCTGGAGATATTACTCTTTCAACCGGAACTGCTGTAAGGGCCATTGAGAGCTTTAAGGACTATACCAATGAGGCTAATATCATACGGTTTAATAATTTTCCACTTTACTTTGGGGCTTCAATACCAGAAGGTGAAAGTGTGAGATATCAATTGCCGCCTAGGCCTCCTCAAGGTTCATTTGATGTCCGCTTTGCTGGAGATATGAAATTAATCGAGTCTAATGGAACAATTGAATTGATGAATCCATATGAAGAAACGATTATATCATATCAAATAAATCACAGAGCAGAAATGGGTTTTACTTGGATACTTAAATCTTCTGATGGTAAAGAGTATCCTTTAAATCAATCAGGGGAATTTTTAGTAAATGGAAACAATCAGGAATTTACTTTAAGAAAAACATCCGCTATCCCATCAGATTTTTCATTATATCAAAATTTTCCAAATCCATTTAACCCTGTAACGACGATAGGTTTTTCAATACCAGAAAATGCAAATATTTCTTTAAGCATTTATAACGTATCTGGAGAAAAAATCATTGACTTAGTTAATAGCCAAGCGGAAGCAGGATACTACTCTGTTAGTTGGGATGGAAAAAGTCATTCTGGTGCTCCTGCATCCAGCGGATTATATTTTTACTCTCTTAAGTCCGAATCATTTTCCACAGTAAAAAAAATGATATTGATGAAATAGTCAAAATTTAAAGAAGGGGGCAATGCAAACTATATTTATTCTACTCCCTTGAATTAAGCATTGTCTCCTTCTTCAATTGATTTAATCTTTTTACAGCTACTTTATAATCCCTATATCTCCTCCGTTTTTTCAGTCCATTCGATAAAATAGATAGTTTTTTCAAAAGCATTACCTTCGCTGAATACAGTTGTGATTCAGTTAGAAAACTACTGACTAATATTTTTTCTAAAGACTGAATACGATATTGTTCAATTCCCTCGGGAGTCCTAGACAATTGATCCTTATGACCACCATATTTCTTTATTAATAATTCATCTAAAAATAAAATGGGATATTTGGCAGTAATTCGAAGCCATAAATCATAATCTTCGCATACTCTCAATGATTCATCAAATAAGCCTAAATCTTCTAAAATCGATTTATGAAATAAAGATGAGGAGGGTGATATCCTACAGATATCTAAACATTTATCAAAAATATAACCTCCATACTTTTGATGTTTTTTCCCCTGATTTACTCTAACTCCTTTTCTAATCCATATTTCATTGGTATGACAAAATAAATACTCTGAATATTCTTTAAGAGCTTGTACCTGTTTTTCAAGTTTATCTGGGAGCCATTCATCATCGGAATCCATTAGTGCAATCCATTGTCCCTTTGAGTTTTTTATCCCTTTATTTCTCGCTGAACTTACCCCTGAATTGGATTGTTTAATTAATCTTATATTTGGATAATTAGACTCTATCCACTCAGAGGATCCATCTGAAGAACCATCATCAATTATTATAATTTCTGAAGGTCTGTAGGTTTGGTTAAGTATTGAACCTATGGAGCGTTGTAGTGTGTGCTTTCGGTTATATGTTGGAAGTATTACCGAAATTTCAAAACTATTTTTCATTCCAAACCCTGTTAATTTTTTTATTCAGGTTTTTCTAGAATCAATTTAGTTGATTCACCCTTATTCAATAAAATAATATTTCGGGATACTCACCTGCTTTGACTAATTTTTTAATTTCTTGTTCAACAAATGGTTTATCCTCTTTATAAGTAACCCCAAACCATTTTGCATTGCTCCTCAGTACATGCACGGGTTCTTTTCCGCTAATTATGAGATCATTCACCACGCTTGGAATCAAAAATTCACTTTTTAATTCTGTACCTCTCTCTACCAAAAAATCTACAAACATCTCCTCTAAGTAGTTAAATAATTGAGGAGTAAATCCCCACATATTCATTGAAACAGGCTCACTCCCATTCAAAAATATATCTCGTTCTGAAGAAATACCATTTTCTGTTTTTTGAAGATTATTAGTTTCAATAACTGTATCTAAGTTGCTATCTTTAACTGTACATAGCCCTCGGGTCACTCCACCAAATTCGGATAATGTTTTATCTAATCGGAAAGCAACCATAGAAAATGATTTATTCCCAGATTGAAAATATTGACCTATCACCTTAAAAGATTCTCGCCCATAAAAATCATCACCATTTATAACAACAAATGGTTCGTTGATCAATTTAGACGCAGATAAAATAGCATGCCCTGTCCCCCAGGGTTTTTCTCTGCCTTTTGGATTTTTAAATCCTATAGGGAGATCATTGAGATTTTGAAATGCAAACTCTATCTGAATCTTCCCTTCATATTTTTCTGTAATTGATGTTTTAAAATCTATTTCAAATTCTTTTCGTATAATAAAAACAGCCTTTGTAAATCCTGCTTTTATGGCATCAGAAACTGAATAATCAATGATGGTTTCACCATTTGGTCCTACGGTATCTAGTTGCTTAAGTCCGCCATATCTGGATCCCATTCCTGCTGCCATAATAAGAAGAGTAAGGTTCATAGTGATTGTTTTATATTATAAATTCTGAGGTTAACTGTTCCGAATCAGATTGGAAATTACAAACTGCAATTCATAAACAATGAAAAGAATAAAAATTGACTGAGTAAAATCATGAATAAAATAATTCTATTTTTGTTCATTCTTTCACTAAATAAAGCATTTTCAAAATCTAATGTTGCCGAAGAAGCAGGATATATATTAGCTCAACAAGTTGCATTTACAGGTTTGAGTATTTTAGCAAATAAGCAAAGCTATTATGGTCATATCATCGTAGGTGGTATTGATTTATTTTTTTCCTATGCGGGGATTCAAAACGGGTTGTATAAAGACCTCCAAATACAAAAGACAGCCTATCTTTTACTTTCTTCGGGGTTTGTAATGAAAGCAGCCTACTCCATGCATTTTGGTAAAAACCATGCGGATAATATTCGGTTTTGGACAAACTTTATAGCTTACAACGTGCTGGTCTACTCCGGTTATTATTTGGATACACTAATCGAGACACCTACCAATTAATTTATTTGTGTCCCTTCACTCGGTTGAATAATATATGCTTTCCCTTGAGCTAACTCGATAGCATTTGCCACTTCCTCTGGATTTTCTGGTGCATAAGCAAACATACATCCACCCCCACCTGAACCATTAATTTTTCCGCCTAGAGCACCTGCATTTAAAGCAGCATCCAGCAATGATTCTATTTTAGGTGTGCTAACCTTTAGAATATCACGCAATACTTGGTGATGATTGGTTAGCAGTTTCCCAATAATTTGATGATTTAAAGTCTCTTTTTTTAATTCTGAAAGTGCTCTACTTAAGAGGTCTCTGTTTTTTATTGTTCCGCGAAATAGTAGTAGCTCATCTACTTTCAAAGTTGAAAGATCCATTTTTTCATCAAATGATTGAACCCTAGAATTTGGGTTGTTTCTTTTCAATTTCTGTATAAGATCTAACCGTGAATCACGACAGCGATTCAAGATTCCCATAGTATCTTTAGGTTCGCAGGAATCACCCAAGACAAATGTCCCAAGGTTTGAATGTAACGATTGAATTATTATCTCTGGCTTGGACTCCAAATAGATTAACCTTCCTACAGCAGTTGTGTACTGGTCCATCATCCCTCCCGACTCCTTGAATTCCAGTACTTCAGCTACATAAGCAAGTTCCCCGATTCTTTGCTGACTCCAATCTACGGGCTCATCCGCCATTTGAGATAAAAAATGGATCCAACTAACCAAAACTGCCGATGAGCTGCCGCACCCAGCTTTTATGGGAATTTGGCTGGTTATCTCGCAATCAAATCCTGCGGAAAATGTGAGCCCCTCCAGTTTGCACACATTGATTCCACTTTTGAAATAATCCCGCTGTTTGGTATATAACAAATTATCCAGTGAAAATGATTCAGTCTCGCCCAAATCGGGTTTGTTGATTACAACTTTTTGATCTTGTCTTTTTTCACCCTTCAATGTTAATCGCAGAGGTATAGCCATGGCAATGACCGGCAGTTCCAGATAATCCTGATGCTCACCAAAAAGGCAGATTCGACCTGGAGTACTTATTTCCAAATTTTAAATAACCCTATTGAAGAGATTACAGCAATAATGATAATCAAAACCCCGGACCCATTATAACCGTAAATCAATTGCCCAACCCCAAGTAAAATTCCATATACAGCCAAACACCCTAATAGCATGGATAAGATTCCTCTGGGCACAGACCACTGTTCTGATGAAATACCATCCGAATATTTCTTCCAGCCCGGTCCTCCCGGATTTACTTTTTTTACAAAATTTTTCAATGTTTCATCATTGTCCGGTGGCGTAAAATATGTGGCAGTAATCCAAATAATAGTTGTAAGAACTGCACCTATAACTATCTTTTGCCACCCTTCCAATTCCATATCACCAAAATTTAAATATCCTGCAATAATAAGTGAACTGAACATTGCTATGATTTCAGTATATGCATTAATGCGCCACCAGAACCAGCGCAGAATGTAAATCAGTCCCGTTCCTGCACCAATCATCAGCAGGAGCGTAAATGCCTGCCCGGCACTAGTAAGCAGTAGCCCCAACCCACCACCAAAAATAATTGATAGAACGGTAAACATCCGTCCTGCTCTGACAAGATGTTTTTCAGATGCTTCTGTATTTATGAACCTGTGATAAAAGTCATTCACAAGATAGCTTGCACCCAAATTCATTTGGGTTGACATAGTGCTCATAAAAGCTGCTATAAGGGAGGCTGCAACAAAACCCAGCAGCCCGGAAGGAAGCAGCGTGAGCATGGCCGGATATGCTACATCATGTCCCAGTTTATCGGTAGGTAAATTTGGAAATGCACTTTGAATATCCTTTAACTCCGGAAAGATAACCAAAGAGGAAAGCGCTATTATGATCCATGGCCAGGGGCGCAGTGCATAGTGAGCTACATTGAACAAAAATGTAGCCCCAACAGCATTGGATTCATCTTTCGCTGAAAACATTCTTTGCGCAATATAACCACCTCCGCCAGGCTCAGCACCGGGATAATAACTGGCCCACCACTGTACCGCTAGCGGCACCAGCAACACCGGCACCCACAAATTTGGATCGGACAAATCAGGGATTAGCGCCAATCTATCTGAAACATTTTCGTGGGCGATCAATTTTGAAAGACCGCCAATTTCCGGTAAATCTAATATATAAACCATCCCCCAGAGAGAACCAATCATGGCCAATGCAAATTGGACAAAATCGGTAATAATCACCGCTTTCAAGCCACCTAAAGCTGAATAAGCTAATGTTATAGAACAGGCAATTGTAAGCGTGATCCATCCTGGCAATCCAAGCACAATTTCTCCAAACTTAACTGCCGCCAGGCTCACGGCTCCCATCACTAACACATTGAACACCAATCCCAAATACAATGCACGGAAACCCCGCAGAAACGCGGCTGCTTTTCCACTGTACCTCAGTTCATAAAATTCAATATCCGTGAGTACACCAGATCTCCTCCACAGTTTCGCGTAAACAAAAACGGTCAGCATTCCTGTAAGTAGAAAGGTCCACCAAGCCCAGTTCCCTGAGACGCCATTCTGACGCACCAGATCGGTGACAAGATTGGGCGTATCGGTAGAAAAGGTTGTGGCTACCATACTGACCCCTAGTAGCCACCAGGGCATATTGCGCCCTGCTAAAAAGTATGATGCAGTATCTTTGCCGGCTTGCTTTGATGTCCACAGCCCTACTGCGAGAGAAAGGGCAAAATATGCTCCAATAATGATCCAGTCTAAACTCGAAAGTATCATTTATATATGATCATTTAATCCAAATGCCGGCTTATTTGTTTTCCATTTTCCGCGTGTAAATTCAGGAATCTTTACAGCTGTACTTCCAAGTTTGATGGATTTTTCCGAAAGTGGACTAATGACGCTCATACTCACAGAATCATATACATCAATTACAGGTTCTGCACCTTTCAGTGTCTCTATAAAAGCTCTCACAATGAAAAAATCCATACCACCATGTCCCGACCCTACCGCTATATCTTCAAACTTTTTCCACAGTGGATGGTCATATTTTTTTAGATATATTTTATCAGTCTCCCAGCGGTGTGCTTCCGGGCTCACTCCCTCTATATATATGGAATTGTTATCTACCATCCAGATACCATTGGTTCCTTGTACCCTAAAATTCAGCGAATATGGTCTTGGAGAGTTGGTGTCATGGCTTAATACAATGGTTTGTCCATTGAAACATTTAATCACGGTCGTCACAACGTCACCCAACTTAAACTCTACATCTGCATTGGGATGACCCTGCCCACCCTTACCTATAATATACTTATGAAGGCCCCGCGACTGGCTTGCCGTAGAGGTTAGATGCACCATTCGGTTCCCACGGTTGATGTCAAGCATTGTGCTAACCGGTCCCAGTCCGTGTGTGGGATATAAATCACCGTTGCGATCTACTGAATGCTGTGTCCGCCATTTAGCCTCAGAATATCCCTTTTCACCAAACTCCACACCGCCACCATACGGTTGTTTACCATCATTGAATTTCACGTGGCGCAGGTCATGCTGGTATCCACCCTGACAGTGCAGCAGCTCACCAAACAGTCCACGTCGAACCATGTTCAGGACGGCCATCATATCCCTACGGTAGCAGACATTTTCCATGATCATACACAATTTTCCGGTTCTTTCTGAAGTGTTTACCAAGTTCCAGCATTCCCTCACGGTAAGAGCTGCCGGAACCTCCGTTCCGACATGGATACCATTTTTCATAGATGCAATGGACATGGGATAGTGCCATTCCCAGGGTGTGGCAATATATACGCCATCTAAATCTTCATTCTTTACCATATTCCGAAAATCTTCATCGCCGTTCTTGTATATATGAGGCTCTGGCTTTCCCGCATCCTTCAGAATCTTAAGAGCACTATTAATCATTCTATCATCAATATCACAAATCGCCGGTATGTCCACTTCCGGATATTTTGCAGCCAACCACAATACCCATTGACCACGTAAACCTGTACCAATGAATCCAAGCTTTATACGTTTTGTTATTTGTGATGAGAATAATGATTTAGGCATCAGAGAAATGGCTGCACCTGCAGCTGATGCTGTTTTTATAAAATTTCGCCTGTTTACTTTTTTAGGCATAATGATCTCCAATTATTATAATAAATTAACCTGTTTTACTTTAAAATACACTCGATACCATATTGCATAATATTTCTGCTCCATAATTGTAAAATATTGCTTTCCAATAACAAAAATTATTTAAAAAATAGAAGTAAAAAAAGACTTACTCATCAACCAGATAAAACAGTCAGCCCAATATAAATCAGGACAGTGGTGCTCATGATTGCCAGAGATGATGTTTTTGCATAAGCCCAGGGAGTCATATCAACCGGAGCAGGACCTCGTTCATCACTGATAGCAATCTCTTCAGACGTTTTGGGTTTCAGATATCCAATGATTAACATGGTAAAAACTGAAGCTATAAAACTGATGAAGTAGCCGTGTAGCCAGTGGAGGTCACCATCACCATCAGCAAAGAATTGTGGGACGTTCTTAATATTAATAAATGTAAAAAATGCATAGAAGACTATGCCAATTATCATTCCGTTTTTTGCAGCCAGTGCAGGTATATGTTTAGTTGTAATGCCTAGTAAAAATATTCCAATAATTGGGACACTATACAATCCATTTACTTTTTGCAGGTACTCAAAAATAGACTGCATCTGGTCCAATAATGGTGCAATAAAGATCGAGGTAATGGCCAAGGCAATGCCAAACTTCTTACCCGTAGCTACTATTTCTTCTCCGCTTGCATATTTATTGATATATCCTTTATAGAATTGCAAAGAAAATAGTGTGGATGCGCTGTTCAGCGCAGAGTTAAATGAACTTAAAATGGACCCCATCAAGACGGCAGCAAATAACCCCAGAGACCAATCTGGTAATACATAACGAACTATAGCACCATAGACCTGATCTTGTTTTTGAATATCCAGGTCAGATAAATGAAGTGCAATTATTCCCGGCAAACATAGCATGATGGGCCCAACCAGCTTCATTGCTGATGCAAATAGTACGCCCTTTTGCCCTTCTGCTAAACTTTTGGCAGCCATAGCACGCTGTACGATCACCTGATTTGTGGACCAATAAAACACTTGGATAAACATCATTCCGGTGAACAACGTCGGCCAGGGAACAGAAACAACCTTATTGTCTATATTAGTTTGAGTCATGACCGTTAGATATTCCGGATTATTTTTGGCTAGTTCTCCCAATCCAGTAAAAAATGAACCATCTCCCAAAGCAACTAGGGCTAAAAATGGAATAGCCAAACCTGCTATCAGAAGACCAATACCATTAATAGTATCACTCACTGCTACTGATTTTAAGCCTCCAAAAATGGCATAAGCACTCCCGAATATTCCAATCATAGTCACAATAAACCACAGGGGTAAATTGAGGTCAAAAATTCCTATCATTGCCAAGGAGCCTGTATATAGCACAACCGGAAGTAATACGGTTATATATCCAAACAAAAATAGTCCGGATACCATGGCCCGAGTTGTTTTATCGAACCGTTTTTCTAAAAATTCAGGAGTGGTCGTAAATCCACTAGCGATGAACTGTGGTAAAAATACCAGGGCCATTGCGATCATAGCAAATGCGGCCAGTGCTTCCCAGGCGATTCCCACAAGGACTTTGTCACCAAATACTGCACCGTTCAATCCAACCAACTGCTCTGTAGATAAATTAGTTAGCAGGAGTGATCCTGCAACCACCGGCCAGGCTAAAGCACGGCCGCCTGTAAAGTATTCTTCTGCTGCATTATCCGACCGTTTCATCTGGGAAACAATGTGGTAGGTAAAAAATGCTACAGAGCCTGTCGCCAGGATAAACGATATTATGGAAATGGTATTCATTGTTTATTTCTATTTTGAAATAGCAAAGAGATCTTCGCCTACCTCAAAGGGAATCATCTTATAAACTAATTCGTGGTTTTTATCAGGAAAAATCATATACTTATTGTGTGGGAGCGCTCCCCAACTATTATCACCACCTATTCCCATCTGCTTTGTGTCAATTAACCAATTCACAATATTTTTTGGTTTAAGGTCAAGCTTTCCATGCTTCTGCCTTTTGGGGGTATAGTCCAAATCATCATACGGATATTGATGCACACTCCCATCAAAGAGAGGTTCTCCTTTAATCATGAGCCCTGTTTCTCCATTATTGAGAGCCATCCACCGAACATCAGTTTTATTTCCAGTTTCCTGGGGTCTTACATATTGAAATGATTGACCCCAGACAGAGCCACTGTAGAGATCAATTGGAGCAGAGGTCTTTCTATCAATATATGTTTCATGTGGTCCCCTCCCAAACCAGGCCACTTGATCATAATCACCTTTCAAATTCATTTTAATCCCAACCCTGGGAATTTCTGATAATGAATTATCCATGGAATGCTGATGAGATACTTCAATTTGACCATTGCTGTATATCTTATAAATTGAATAAACCTCCAGGGATAATTTTGAAAAACTCCTTTTTACACTAATACTGACACAATTCTCCTCAACTTGCACATCCATATAGTTCGTGGTCAAACTGTCTCCAGCTGTCCTCCATACTGCCGTACGTTTTGGCATGTCATTACCTAAATCATTATCATTGGGAGCCCTCCAATAATGTTCTACTGAAGAAGAAGTAATAATCTCCTGTTCCTTATATGAATACTGACTGATGTGTCCAGATTTTCGATTAAAATATATTGAAAATGAATCACCTGTGATTTGAATCCCTTCCTCAGTTTGTCTGTAAATAGGCAATGGTCCATTTACAAGAGTTTCAGACTTTTGAAATGAATTAAAATTTATTTTATCCTGTTGCCATGCTACCACATGACCTTTTTTTAAAAGTGGAAGATCTTTATTTATCCTCGCTCGGATAGTAAAAAAGTATTCTATTCCCTTTTCTAGTGTTAACCCTTCAAAATTCATTGTTAAATTTCTTTTACTGCCCGCGGGAATATCCAGTTGACCTATTTGTCCCTCCATTACTGTTTTTCCTTCAGACTTTACGAACCAATCAAAATTTAAATGATCGAGGTTGATAAAATCATATTGGTTCAATATCTGAACACTTTCTGACAGCAGATTTATCTTAAATTTTATTGGTTGGTATACTTTCTTTACTTCATTCATATGGGGATTGATGGACCTATCTGCTGCCACAAGACCATTGGCACAAAAGTTTGAATCATTCTCTGTAAACTCATCCCCAAAATCACCTCCGTAGGCCCAATATTCATTTTCATTTATATCTGTTTTTAAAATAACCTGATCTACCCAATCCCAAATGAATCCTCCTTGAAGAACTTTATATTTCTCAAATGTATCCCAATAGTCCTGTAGGTTGCCTACACTATTTCCCATAGCGTGAGCATACTCACATAAGATCAATGGACGGTCTTCTATTGATGGAGTGAGATGCTTTTCCGCATATTCAGTTATGAAGTCTATATTTTTATACATGGGAAATATCACATCAGTATGATCTTCATACCACGCTGGCTGGTAGGCAACTGGCCGTGTGTTATCCCTGTTTTTTATCCATTTATAAAGTTTGACAAAATTCGCACCGTCTCCCGCTTCATTACCCATGGACCACATAATGATGCTTGGATGATTTTTGTCCCGTTCCACCATTCGCTTACCCCTGTCGATCCATTGGGCCTCCCAGGAAGGATCATCGGAAATGTGGCCATAGCTATTCTCATGAAACCTCATCCCATGGGCTTCAATATTGGCTTCATTAATCACATAAAGTCCGTACTCACTGCACAGCTCATACCATCTCTCCTGGTTGGGATAATGGGCTGTCCTAACCGCATTTATATTGTTTTCTTTCATTAATTGTATATCTCTGACCATGGACTCTTTGGTGATAGATCTTCCCCTGACTGGATCCCATTCGTGGCGATTCACACCCCTAAACATGATGGCTTTGCCGTTGACCAGCAGCTGTCCATTTTTGACTTCAACCCTCTTAAAGCCAACCTGCTGGACAAATGATTCAACTATTATACCTTCTTTATCTAGATGTGTCACATACAGAAGATAAAGATCTGGTCGCTCAGCTGACCATGGCTGTACATTTTTCAATTGTTCTTTAAAAGTGATAGTCTGATTTAGATTATTGGAAATTTCTTTTTCAAATTGGAGGTTTTCACCGTGCCCCTTTAATGATATCTGAATAGAGTGACCGGAAACTGTGTTGAAATTTTTCACATTAACATCAATCGAAAACAGTCCATTATTGAGCTCCTCATCTAGTTCCGATTTTAGAAAAAAATCTGCAATCCGTGTTTTCGAAGAACTATATAAATAAACATCCCTTTCCAGCCCACTCACACGCCATGTATCCTGACATTCCAAGTAAGATCCATCAGAAAAACGATATACCTGAACCGCTACTCTATTTTTTCCAGAAATAACCTTATCGGTAATTTTGAATTCAGCTGGGGTCTTTGCTCCTTGGCTGTAGCCAATAAAATCACCATTAAGCCAAAAATAAAATGCTGAACGCACTCCACCAAAATGGATGAAAATATCTCGCCCATCCCATCCTTCATTTAATTCAAATATTTTGACATAAGACCCTACTGTATTAAAGCTATGAGGAACAAACGGGGGATCTGGGGGAAATGGATATTCTTCATCCAAATAGATCGGTACTGACCATCCTTGCATTTCCCAGTGTCCGGGGACGATAATATCATCCCAATTGGACACATCGTATTTGACCTGTTCAAAACCCTCTCCTTTTTGAGAAGGATCTTTGGCAAGTTTAAATTTCCAAATACCGCTCAATGATTGAAAATATTGGGATTGAGATTTATCATTCGCAAATGCTAAATCTTCGGACTCAAAAGGGAAAAAATGAGCCCTTGGTTCTTCTCGGTTAATTTGAAAAACAGTCTCATCTTCCCAGTGGTTTCTCAATTGTTTTCGCGTATTATTTGTTATAACTATCATTATTACGATAAAAATAATAGATACACTCAGTACAATGATATTTTTCATAATTCAGATAGGGTTTCATTTAGTTTGTTTACCAGTTTATCTGCATTTTCTTTATTAAAAACCATGGGTGGCTTGATCTTAATTACGTTATGGTCAGGTCCGTCAGTACTTAATAATACTCTTTTCTCTTTCATCTGATTTACTATTATGTGAGCTTCTTTTCTCGCCGGTTCCAAATTAGAGTTTTTGACCAGTTCAATACCAATAAATAGTCCCCTTCCACGAACATCACCGATAATACCATGACTTGCATGTAATAATTCTAGTTCACCTAAAAGATAGGCTCCTACTTTTGAAGCATTGGCTTGCAACTCCTCATCCTTGATCACATCTAGGACCGCCTGTCCCACAGCACAGGAAACGGGATTTCCACCAAATGAATTAAAATATTCCATCCCATTATTAAACTGTTCAGCAAGCTCTCGCGTTGTAATCACTGCTGAAAGTGGGTGACCATTTCCCATGGATTTTCCTAGAGTTACAATGTCTGGAACAATACACTCTGAATCAAAACCCCAAAAATGGGATCCCATTCTTCCAAATCCAATCTGAACCTCGTCTGCAATACATAGACCAAATGATGACTCTACTAGTGCAGTTGTCTTATGAAAAAAACCTTCTGGAGCTATTAACTGTCCACCACATCCCATCAATGATTCAAAAATAAATGTAAAACCAGTGTCGCTTCTCTTTTTGATCTTGTTGATCTTTTTTTCGACCTCCTGAATATAATTCTCTGTACATCCTTCTCCTCTGAATTTTCCTCTGAAAGAATCAGGCATGGGAATCACATGGACATGGTCCGGTGTTCCGTTTCCACCTGGACCGTTGTGTTTGTAGGGACTAATCTCAATCAATGATGAAAGGTTCCCGTGGTAGGCTCCATCTAGAACGATGGTTTCATTATTTTTTGCTGAATTTCGGGCAATGCGTAGTGCCAAATCGTTTGCCTCGCTACCGGAGTTAGTGAAAAAACAAATATCCAGACCATCAGGCATTGTTTCTATGATATCTCTAGCATAGCAAATAATTGTTTCATCCAGATAACGAGTATTTGTATTCAGTTTTTCGTATTGATTTTTCGCTGCCTCCACAACCTTTGGATGACAATGCCCAACATGCTGGATATTGTTAACGCAATCCAAATATCGTTGCCCATCAGTTGAAAACAAATACTGACCTTTTCCTTTTACAATATGTAATGGCTCAGTGTAAGAAAATCTTAAGGAAGGGCCTAAATATCTTTGACGAAGCTCTGTTATTTTATCATGATTCACAGTCACATATCAATTTATTACACCATAATTCTATATCATCATTCTTTATTTTATTTAAAAACTCCCACGCATCATTTTGAGATACATACAAATATTCATTCCCCGGAAATAGTTTACTCCTCCAAGAAGACATAGTGACTGAAAGGCACAAACGAATACATACCAAATATATTAGAGTTTTTAATTCAATTGCTGTTAATGGAAAAACCGAACAGTAACCGGTTAAAACCTTATACATATAATTCATCGGATCTTGTTTCCCCAATGCTACATATGCCATAGAAACCGCAATTTCTGAACATTGATAAGTATACACCATATCACCAAAATCAATGATGCCAGTTGTCTCTCCTGCATCATTGACTAACAAGTTTTGATCATTTCCATCATTGTGTATGACTGACATTCGAAGTTGGCTCTTTATCGGTAATACCTTAGACTCATATTTTTTAAGAAAATATTTAATAGTGTTTCGTTCTTTATTTGAGTTAAGATAGTTTAATCTTTTATAGATAAGATGAGTTGAACGAATATCCCAATCAAATTCCCGGTCAGCAGCAGAATGATTAAATCCAACTAAAGAATAACTAAAACTCCCCAGAAATTTTCCAAGGCTTTCATAGCTTGGCAAACCAGGTTTTGCATTATTTAAAAATGTCCCATCTAGGTATTCTAATAATCGTATATAATAAATTGTACCGTCAATTTCTATTGTCCGAATTCTATCTAATTGAAGTGGTACTCCAAGATCAGAATTATTTCGTTTAATAAATTTAACTGCCTCATTCTGCATTTCTAAAACCAAATGTTTTTCTGCTGGATTAGAAATTTTTAAGATGTATTTTTTTTTATCTGAAATACATAAAAAGTTTTGGTCTCTATCGCTAACTAAATCATGGGTGTAAATATCAATATCGAAGAGATCATTGGCAATTTGAGAAGCTTCTTCTTTTGAAAATTTAGGAGGAGGAGTATTAAAAACTGATTTCATATTTCAAAAATTGAACGAAGAAGGATTATAAAATATAATTTGATTCTATCAGTAGGATTCTCTCCCAACGATGTCTTCGATATCCGCAATTGTTTTGGGAATGGTCTCACTCAAGTTTATACACCCATTTTTTGTAATTAATACATTATCCTCAATTCTTATTCCACCAAAATTATTAAAAGATTCCAGAAGTGAATAATTTATAAACTCTTTATGCATCCCCTTTTGATTCCATTGGTCAATTAATGTAGGAATAAAATAAATCCCAGGTTCCACTGTCAAAATATTTCCACATTCGAGTGCCTTCCCCAATCTCAAATAGGAAATTCCAAATTGAGATCTACGGTTAGTAACCTCATCATATCCTACATAATCTTCCCCCAATGCTTCCATGTCGTGAACATCTAATCCTAGCATGTGTCCTAACCCATGAGGGAAAAAAAGAGCATGTGAGCCTGATTCAAAGGCATCTTCTGTATTCCCCAACATAAGTCCAATTGACTTTAGTCCATCAATGCAGATTTTTGATGCTAAAATGTGCATATCCACATACTTAACTCCTGGCTTCAGTTTTTTGATAACTTCTTCCTGCATATTTAATACAAATTCATAAATTGATTTTTGAATTTTTGAGAATTTTCCTGAAACTGGAAATGTTCTGGTAATATCAGTTGCATAATGTAGTTTTGACTCTGCACCTCCATCATGAAGCAATAACTGTCCCCCTCGTAAAATATTTTGATGGGAATGATTGTGAAGAATTTCTCCATTCTCCGTTAGTATCGTTGGATAGGCAAATCTCAATCCAGCTGAATGAACAACTCCAAGTAATTCCCCAACAATATCTTCTTCTTTTCTCCCAGGATATGTAGTCATCATTGCCAGCTTATGTATAATTTCAGTGACCGACATAGCATTTTGTATCTCAGCTATTTCAATATCTGATTTTATCGAGCGTTGCCTAACCACTGTATCTATTAAATCAAATGAAATATGATTTTTCCAACTTTTTCCCAATAATTTCTCAAGTAAATATTTTAGATCAGATCTATATTGAGGGAGAATATGAATGGATTCATTTTTTTTGTTTATTCGTTCTATATCCTTAATTAGAGAATCAGATTTTTTAACAATTTCTATTCCAGACATCTCTGCACATTCTTTTAAGGAAATTGATTCCCCTTCCCAAATAATGTCATTGACTGATTGACCGATACCATATAAGGTGGTTGAACCAGTATTATTATTGATTAAAATATTCAAATCTGGAAGATCAAGTCCACAATAGTATAAAAATGAACTGTCTTGAACAAAAGGAAATGGATTCGAAAGGTAATTCATGGGAACGTTATTATTCCCTAATAAAAGTACAAATCCTTTTTCTATATTTTTGGAGAGTGTTGACCTTCTTTCTATGTAAACTGAAGAATCAAACATAATTAAACATATCCAAATTCTTTTATTTTTTTCATAATATTTAGAACCAATACCTCTGGTTCTTTTTGGCTTGAATTTATATTGATTTCTGGTGAGACTGGAGCCTCATAAGGATCGCTTATTCCTGTGAATTCTTTTAATATTCCCTGTCTGGCTTTTGCATATAATCCTTTTACATCTCTTCTCTCGCAAACTTCTAGCGGAGTGGACACATGGACTTCAATAAAACCCCCATGCTCACTCACCATTTCTCTAACTGAATTTCTATCAGCTGAATACGGAGCAATAGGGGCACATAATGCAATCCCTCCATTTTTTGTAATTTCACTTGCTACAAACCCTATTCTTTTTACATTGATGGATCTATGTTCTTTTGAAAATCCTAACTCGCTTGAAAGGTGAGTTCGCACTATATCTCCATCAAGTAAAGTAACTGGACGACTCCCAATTTCTAAAAGTTTTATCAATATACCATTAGCTAATGTGGATTTCCCTGAACCGGATAAGCCTGTAAAAAATACAGTGAATCCTCTTTCTTTTAAAGGAGGACGAGATTTTTTTAACTCCACCAATACATCAGGATAAGAAAACCAATCTGGAATTCCCTGATCTATATCCAATCGTTTCTTTAATTCAGTCCCTGATACTTCCATTTTTGTTTGGGAAGGTGAAACCTCATTAATGGGAAAATATTTTTGTTTTTCTTTTACATAAACCATCATTTTAAAAGGAACCATTGTAACACCAATTCTTTTTTCATACGTTTTTAATAACTCCTGAGCATCATAAGGTCCATAAAATGCATTTCCTGCAGAGTCTTTTCCCGGCCCAGCATGGTCTCTGCCTACTATTAAGTGAGTACATCCATAGTTTTTTCGGATGAGGGCATGCCATAATGCTTCTCTGGGGCCTGCCATACGCATAGCCAAAGGGAGTAATGAAAGAATAGCTGAGTGTTTCGGATACTTTTCAATAATCAATTCATAGCATCTTACTCGTGTGAAATAATCAAAATCACCTGGCTTTGTCATACCTACTACCGGATGTATCAGAATAGATGCATCGTGTTCCTGAGAAGCATGTCTAGTTATTTCTACGTGTGCCCTGTGCATTGGATTTCTAGTTTGAAAGGCTACTATTTTTTTCCATTCTAATTCTTTGAATTTATTCTTAACCTCCTCTGGTGTCATCCGAAGTGACTGGTAATCATAATGTTTTGGAAGAAGCAAACCTTTGACTTTTCCACCTATGTAAACCGGGTTTGTATTATGTTGTAAATAATTTACTCCCGGATGAGTTAAATCCGTTGTTCCAAAAACATATTGTGCTTCATAAGATTTTTCCAATTTCCATTTTGATTCAACTTTCATAATTGCCAATGCAAAACCTTCTTTATCACGCAATACAATTTTATCACCAATGGAAATTGTCTCACTCATTTTTTCTGATATATCTAAATTTATAGGGATGGGCCAAACTTCGCCGCTTGATAACCTCATTTTATCTAAAACAGAGCTGTAATCTTTTTCATTTAAAAAACCGGTTAAAGGATAAAAACCACCATTTAATAATAATTCTAGGTCACATAGTTGTCTATCTGTCAATGTCAATGAAACCATTTTATTGGTATCATTTTTTAATTCCTGTAACTCTTTAATATCAACTAATAGATGCATTTTCTTCTTTTTTTGTTAAAAAATATTCATAAATATTAAGACACTCTTTATAGATAGTTTTCCATTGATATGGAATGTCTTGTTCACTCTGAGATAATGGTAAAAATTCTGTTGATTTTTCAACGCTTTCATACCAGTGTTTTGCCCAAATTCCGTCTGAATCTCTTTTCCCTTTTTCCCATAATAACATAGAATCATAAAATTCAATGTTTAAGTTTTCACACAATTTTCGTAGCTCTTCCTTTGGATTTTTTGTAATCTCCTGAGCTTCAATAATTAGTGGATTAAAATCTGCTTCTCCAGATAACCAATCCCATAATTTCTTTTGTTGAGGATATCCTAATTGTTTAGTATCTGTTAGAATAAATTTATTAGTAAAAGATAGAATCACATCTTTTGGATGGCGAATTAAAAAACAATTTTTCAGAGCTTTTATCCAGCGAATATCATCCCCATCTAATAGATGATGCGCCATATGTTTTTGATACCAAACTGATTTATTCCCCGGGATATCACTAATCAACCAGTTGGTTATTTCTTCCCAATTAGAGTTTTGAGATTGTATTATATCGTCTCTGCCAGGATGTTGGTAACCAGTTTTTTTAAGAAAATAAGCATAAAATGGTTCATCAGTTACCCATGTGTCTGATCTATTTTCAAATGATCGCATCATGGCTGTCGAAATATTTCGTGGCCCTGACCACATAGCAATTCGGGTTGCTGTCAATTTATTATTGAGGGTAAAGAGAATTGATTTTCTCTTTGTACAAATTAAAAAGTGTCTTAGTCATCTCCCCTCGCTTACCATCTGAAATAAATTTACCATTTAAACTCGCCACTGGAATTACTCCGGCAAAAGTCCCTGTAACAAATGCCTCGTTAGCTGTTGATACATTTTCTAGTAAAAAATTCTTTTCATAAACGGGAATACTATTTTCTTTACACAATTGAATTATCTTATTTCGTGTAATTCCGGGGAGACAGAATTCTCCTGTGGATGTCCAAACTTCTTCATTTTTTACAATAAAGAAATTTGTTGAATTACAAGTAGAAACATACCCGTTGACATCCAGCATTAATCCTTCGTCTGCACCTAATTTATCAGCTTCAATGCATGCAAAGATGCAATTCAGTTTACTGAGTGTATTCAAACGGGGATCTTGTGTGTCTGCCGTTCCTCTTCTAGTTTGAACAGTTGCTAAACTAATTCCATTTTCATTGATGGATATATCAGCTTTTTTGTATTCTGGTATTATTACGATTGTTGCCCCGCCCTCATTCGCACTTGGATGTTGATATGGAGTTTTCTTTAGCCCTCTTGAAATAATCAATCGAATATGAACATCCGTGGTCATATTATTTGCTTCTAAAACCTTATAAATAATGGTTTTTAGTTCTCTTTTTGTTATACCTATATCAATGTTTAATTTTTTAGCACCATGGTATAATCTGTAAAAATGCTCTTTTTCAAAAACCAATTGACCATGATGTAACCGAATCCCTTCCCACACACCATCACCTAGTAAAAATCCGCTGTCAAAAACAGAAATTTTCGCTTCATTTCTGTGAATTATTTCTCCGTTTACATATATTTTTATGTTTTTGTTTCTGGTGTCTTGAATATATGTATGAGTACTCATGGATATTTGTTAAGTGATTTTTGAAAAATGAAAATGAATTTACCTGATAATGATCCCTAGAATTTAATGTTTAAAATCTAATCATGGACACACGCACTAGGCACTTTTGTTCCATCGGTTAGTATGGCCCATTTCCAAATGGGAACCCGTATTTTTAATTCTTTAATAAAATTGTCCATGGCTTCAATGGCTTCTTTTCGATGCTTTGACCAGATAGATACATGTAAACTCGTTTCTCCAATTTCAACCCGTCCCATACGGTGTTTGCAGAATAAATCGCTGATAGGAAATTTTTGACACATTTCACTTGCTAGTTTTGTGAGTTCCGCTTTCGCCATACCTTCATACTGTTCATATTCCAAAGCGTCTAAATCTCTACCATGCTCTGTATCCCGAACACGTCCATTAAAGGTCAATTCGGCACCATCCTGGTTCCGGTCATCATTCGATGGAAATGGTGTCAATGGTCCTTTAATAATTTTGACAATAATCATTTAGCCCCCTTGCACCGGTGGGATGAATGCCACTTCATCACCATCCTTCAGCTCTATACTACCCTGAACATATTTTTGATTCACCGCCACCCTTAAGGAGATATTATCCAATTTTCCTTCGACTTTTTCAATTATAAAACTTTCCAAATCTGAAGTTGTTGATCCATCTTCAATATCTATAATGATTTCATCTTTCCCCATTGCATATCTCACCTGAGAAAAACATTTTATTTTAATTTTGATCATAATTGAATGATTTCTGTTTTGTGGTTCTTTCCATCATAGATTAGCAATTTACCAACCAAATTGGGTTCAATACCCACAATCAATTTCACTGTTTCCAAGGCTTGAATATTTCCTATAATTCCCGGAAGCATTCCCAACACACCAGCATCTTCGCACGTATTTCCGCCGGTAAGTTTTGAAGGAAATAATTCTGAATAGCCGGGACTCCCATTCACATTTAATATGGATACCTGTCCTTCAAATCGAAACAATCCCCCATGGACCATGGGAATGTTTTTCTTTTTAGAGATGTGGTCGATTAATTGCCTGGTTTCAATATTGTCTGTTCCATCAATAATGACATCCACAATTGACAGCAATTTTTCAGCATTATCATCATTTAAAAATGTGTCTGTAGCCCGAATAGAAGTTTCCGGATTCAGCTCTGCCAATTTTTCTTTTGCCACAATTACCTTGGCCCTATGCACATCATTATTTCTGTAAAGTGGTTGGCGGTGCAAATTTGATAACGAAACTTCATCGCCATCAATCAAATGTAAATGCCCCACTCCAGCGGTGAGCAATGATTGGGCAGCAGGACAGCCCAGGCCTCCCATACCCACAATAGCTACTTTTCCATTCAATATTTTTTTTTGTCCTTCAATGCCAATCTCCGGTAATACAGTCTGCCTAGACCAGCGACTCAAATCCTCTTGTTCTCGGCAAAATTCATCCCAGGCCTGGGCACCACCCAAAAGACTGAAGGCATTTTCTAATTCTTTCTCAAGAATCATTCCTTCTGTCACAATCCCAAATTGACAGACCAATACCTGCTTCCCATCCATTTCTGGAACTAAATCGTTGTTCAAAATAATTGAATCTAGCCCAACCAAAGGGAATTCCAACCGCTGGTCTTCTGGACGAATATCAATGACGGTAAAATCATCTAATTGGTCGTTTAATTATTTGGGTG
>CAXRJK010000006.1:0-5723 GCA_964230865.1 Winogradskyella sp. | reverse complement strand
AACGATTATAGTTCAAATAAAGCTGGGTAAATTATTTAATTATATTATTGAAGTCAATCAGTATTAACAAAAAAACTAATTATTTTTTGTATGGTGTCTAAATATATATTCGTTTATTACTTCATTGCTCAAATTTATGTAATTTATAATCAATTCATAAGCCTATTTAATCAAATATATTTGTCTATAAATTCAAAGTTAATACAAACAATTAAACCTTCGCAAATTAAGTGTGATCCTGTCTATTTACACAGCTATGCCCGTGATGCAAGTTTTTATCGTTTAGTTCCAAAAGCAGTTGTTCTCCCGGAAAAGAATAAAGATATTCAATCACTTTTTCGATTTGCCAATCACTATTTGATTCCTTTAACATTTCGTGCTGGTGGGACTTCACTATCAGGTCAATCTATCACAAACAATATACTCGTCGATATCAGTCATGGTTGGAAAACTGTAAAAATAAATGATAACGGAAAGTTAATTACTTTGGGTGCGTCTGTTATTGGCGGGCATGCCAATGAGTTTCTTAAAAAATATAATAGAAAAATTGGTCCTGACCCAGCATCTATAAACTCCTGTTTTATTGGAGGAATAATCTCTAACAATGCAAGTGGGATGTGCTGTGGTGTTGCTCAAAACTCTTATAATACACTTCAAGCTATAAAAATCATTCTCCCAAGTGGGACAATTATTGATAGCTCACGAAATGACTTGGATAAATTCTTAAAAGAAAAAGAAAGTAAAATTTATAATGGACTTCTTGAGCTTAGAGACGATATTTTAAAAAAACCGGAGCTCATCAAATTAATTAAGGATAAATTTTCTATTAAAAATACAATGGGCTATTCTATTAACTCATTTATTGACTATGAACTACCAGCTGATATACTGAACCATCTTATGGTAGGGTCAGAGGGGACCCTTGGATTTATATCTGAGGTTTCATTAAAAACGGTATTAAACCCAAAATTAAAAGCAACGGGTCTAATTATTTTTAAAAATTTGGTTGATGCTTGCAAAGTTATTATCGCTCTAATTGATCTAGGAGTTGATGCCTGTGAAATTATGGATTACTCAGCATTAAAGGTTCTTGAAAGATCAGTTGATTTTTCACATAAATTTAATAATATCCCAAAGGGCAGTGTTGGTCTACTCTGTGAGTTTCAATCAGAAAATGAATCTGGGATTGATGAACGTATTAAACACGTACTAACAATCATTTCTAAGGAAATGATTGTACAACCTTTTTCTTTTGCAAGAAATGAAGAAGATAGAAATATTTTATGGAAACTTAGAAAAGAACTTTTGCCCTGCCATGCTGGATTGAGGAAACAGGGGACCACATTGATAATTGAAGATGTATGTGTAAAAGTAGAACAACTTTCTTATGCAATTGAGAAACTACATACTTTGTTCAGAAAATTTAATTACAATGATGCAATTTTATTTGGACACGCAAAGGATGGAAATCTTCACTTTAATATCACCTCAGATTTTTCTTCTGAGCGAGGAATCAAAAAATACAAATTGTTTATGAATGATGTAGTGGACCTTATAAGTGGAGAATTAGGTGGATCTCTAAAAGCTGAGCATGGAACAGGAAGAAATATGGCTCCATTTCTGGAAAAGGAATGGGGAACTGAAGCTGTGCAAATCATGAAGAAGGTTAAACATTTGTTTGACCCAAATAATATTTTAAATCCAGGTGTTATTTTTAATAAAGACAGAGAATGTCACATTAAAAACATTAAACCAATTCCATCTGTAAATCCAATTATTGATGCGTGTATTGAATGTGGATTTTGTGAATCACAGTGTCCATCAAAAAACTTAACCATGACCCCTCGAAGGCGAATTAACATTTTGAGAGAGTTGAAACTGTTGAAAATAAAAAATAAAAATCAGACTCTTATCTCTGATATATACAAAAATTTGGAATATGAGTTATCTGATACCTGCGCTGCGGATGGGTTGTGTTCTATTGCATGTCCAGTAAATATTGATACCGGACAACTTACTAAAATACACCGAGGGACAAAGCGAAGTACTATTGCCAACAGAATAGCATTATCATCTGTAAAATATTTTAAATACACGACTAAAATACTTAAATATTTTGGTATGGTATCGAATACTATCGGAGAAATTATTGGCTGGAATAATTTAAAACATATATCAATACAATTGAATAGAATGACGGGAAGAAAATTTCCAATTATCTCTGAACCCATTAATATATTAAATGTTTATTTACCCTCTGAATTAAAAATCAGTAAACCAAAAATGAGAGCTATATATTTTCCGTCCTGCATTACACGCCAAATGCAACCTGAGGCAATTAATAGAGTTACTGATAATATTAAATCAATTTGTCAAAAAGCAGATATTGATTTTACTTATCCACAAAATATTTTCTCTCTTTGCTGCGGAATGCCCTACTCATCAAAAGGATTTGATTCTGCTTTTGAAGCTATGACAACTCTCACTACTACATCATTATTAAACTCAGTTAAAAATAGAGATTTTATTATTACTGACAATTCGCCCTGTTCACTGACTTTAAAGAAACAGTTAAAAACATTAGGTAAAAGTAATATAAAAATATTAGATCCCACTGAATTATTAAATGATGTTGTTTTACCAAATGTTAGCATAAACAGAAAAATTGATTCTCTTTATTTGCATGTTCCTTGCTCTTCAGTACAACAAAACTTATCATCTAAAGCAATATCAGTTGCTTCCAGCTTAACTAAAAACCTTGAATTTGAGTTAGATTCTTACTGTTGTGGAATGGCTGGAGATTTAGGATATTTTATACCAGAACTAACAGAGTCAGCAGGTCAAATTATAAAAAATAGAATTAAATCAAAAAATACTACAAAACATTTTTGTTCAACCAGCATTACCTGCGAAAGCAGTCTCAATCAAACAACTAGCCTAGAATTTGAATCTCTATTATCGCTTGCAGATAAGTCTCTTAAATAATCTAGTTTATATTCTTTCTTTCACTAATGAGTCTACTACTGAAGGATCCGCTAAGGTGGATGTATCACCTAAATTATTTATTTCATTCTGAGCAATTTTTCTAAGTATCCTTCTCATTATTTTCCCTGAACGGGTTTTGGGTAGCGCTGAGGTGAACTGTATTTTATCAGGTTTAGCGTGAGGTCCAATTTCACTTGTGACCGTTTTCATTACATCTTGATGAACTGTTTCATCTGGATTAACTCCTGTCATTGGAGTGATGAATGCATAGATTCCTTGCCCTTTTACATCATGTGGAAAACCTACGACAGCTGCCTCTGCAATGCCCTTGGTTTTGCCAATAGCTCCTTCAACCTCTGCTGTTCCAATACGATGGCCAGACACATTCAATACATCATCCACTCTACCAGTGATCCAATAATATCCCTTTGAGTCTCTTTTTGCTCCATCACCGGTAAAATAATATCCTGGACATTGGGAAAAATAAGTATTTTTAAAACGTTTATGATTACCATATACTGTTCTCATCATCCCAGGCCAAGGATTTTTAATTGCTAGATAACCAGAGACATCATTTCCATCGATTTCTTTGCCGTCATCAGAAAGTAACACCGGCTCAATACCAAAGAATGGAAATGTCGCTGAGCCAGGTGTAATAGGAGTTACACCAGGGATTGGTGAGATTAAAATCCCCCCAGTTTCAGTTTGCCACCAGGTATCAACTATGGGACATCTTCCTTTACCAACAATATTATAATACCACATCCATTCAGGCTCTTTTATTGGTTCTCCTACAGTTCCCAATAATCGCAGTGAAGACAAGTTTCTACTATTTACAAAACTATCTCCTTCTTTCATAAGAGCCCTTAAAGCTGTCGGAGCGGTATAAAACTGGTTAACCTTGTATTTATCTACTATATCCCAAAAACGACCAAAATCAGGGTAATTTGGGACACCTTCAAACATAACTGTTGTGGCCCTATTTGTGAGGGGACCATATACAATATATGAATGACCAGTTATCCACCCAATATCAGCGGTGCACCAATATATTTCATTTGGGCGATAATCAAAAATTATTTCATGTGTATAAGAAGCATAAACGATATATCCACCGGTTGTGTGTAGTACACCTTTCGGCTTTCCTGTAGAGCCGGAAGTATAAAGAATGAAAAGAGGGTCTTCAGCTTCCATTTCAACCGGTTTACATAAATCCGAAACTGTTTCCATTTCCTCATGCCACCATACATCTTTATCTACATTCATTGAAACCTTTTCATCTGTTCTTTTAACAACTATCACACCCTCTATAGATGGAGTTTCAGCAATCGCCTTGTCTGCATTGGATTTCATAGGTATATTTTTTTTGGTTCCCCTAACACCCGTATCCTGAGTAATGAGCAATTTACAGGTGGAATCATTAATTCTATCTTTTAGAGAGTCTGGACTGAACGCACCAAATACAATGGAATGAACAGCTCCTATCCTTGCACAGGCAAGCATGGCAATCGGAAGTTCAGGAATCATCTGCATATAAATGCAAACTCTATCTCCTTTTTGTATACCATGCTTTTTTAAAACGTTTGCAAATTTTTGCACTTGAATTGATAACTCTGAAAAAGTATACTTTTTGTCTTCTCCTGGATTATTACCCTCCCAAATAATTGCATGTTGATTTCCAAAGCCATTTTCAATGTGTCGGTCTAAACAATTATAACTTACGTTTAGCCTAGCTCCATCAAACCACTTAATTTTTCCCTCAATAAAATCAAACTCTCTAACATGATCCCATTTTCTATCCCATGATATACGGCCGGCAACCTCTGACCAGAATTTTTCAGGATTTTTTACTGATTCTCTATATAATGTGTGGTAGCGTTCCATATTTGAAATCTTTGCATTACCTAAAAGACTATTTGATGGATTAAAGTATTTATTTGACATATTTATTCCTTAGTGATGGTGTAGTTTTATTAATCAATGGACTTATTATGATCATATTTTACAAATTTTCCTTCCGATTCTTCTATAACAGAGACCATAGTTATAATAGCGCTACATACCAGCCTATTAGACGTTTTTGGTCCCTCAGAAAAAGCTTCTACCTTTACTTTAATTGATGAGCGTCCAACTGAGATAATAGTTGCATCCATTGTAACCCATTCACCCGCAAAAACCGGTTCCTTAAATTCTACATTATCAATTGCTCGAGTTACACCACCACCAGCCTCGGTACCTTTTAAAAATCTATATGAAACTTTGGCAGCTGAAAGGTCCATCCAAGAGATCATTTGACCTCCAAAAAGCGTGTTTACATTGTTTATATGGTCAGGCATGACCAACTGAGAATAACGGGCACTATATTTCATAATTTTTTCCTAATAATGGTAAAATTTAACTCAGAAGGAACTCTAATTAAAATCATCAAATCAGATAAATATTATCAGAGTTTAAAAAAATAAAAAAGGGACTACAAGTAGTCCCTTTTCCAATTTTGATTTTTTAGATCTATATTAATCTGATACTGCAGAGCGGCCTTTGCCTTTCTTCTTCTCTGTCTTTGCATCGGCTGATACTTCTCCCTTACGGGCTGATACTGCAGAGCGGCCTTTGCCTTTCTTCTCTGTCTTTGCGCTGGCTGATGCTTCTCCCTTACGGGCTGATACTGCAGAGCGGCCTTTGCCTTTCTTCTCTGTCTTTGCACTGGCTGATGCTTCTCCCTTACGGGCTGATACTGC
>CAXRJK010000005.1:0-2421 GCA_964230865.1 Winogradskyella sp. | reverse complement strand
TTCTAATCGAGATTTTCGATTTTTACGTGGAGGTAAAAAACCTTCAAATAAAAATCTGTCTGTAGGTAAACCGGAGGAGGTTAATGCTGTCAATACCGCACTTGGTCCTGGTATAGATTCAACTCTTATATTATTATCAATCGCATTACGTATTAATTTATATGCAGGATCGCTAATTCCAGGAGTTCCTGCATCAGTAATCAAAGCACAATCTTCACCACATATAATCCTATTGATAATTTCAGGATTTTTTTTTATTTCATTATGTTCAAAATAACTAACTAGGGATTTTTTAATGCTATAGTGATTTAATAAAATAGATGATCTGCGGGTATCTTCTGATGCTATAAAGTTTACCTTTTTTAAAATATTTACTGCTCGATAAGTTATATCCTCTAAATTGCCTATAGGTGTAGAAACTATATAAAGTGTTCCATTAGACATGAAACTATAGTTTTGTTAATGCCGAATGAATCATTTGAAAACCACTAACTAGTTCGGACTCAGTTATATTTAGATGTGGTCTGAATCTTATAGATTTATTTCCACAACCTAGCATTATAGCACCTTCATCGAATATAAGATTGATAAATTTATCTCGTAATATGGTATTTGGTAAATCAAAAGCCCCAAACAATCCTCTAGTTCTAACATTAAATATTTTATTTTTGTGGTTATTCTGAAGCTTTTTCAAACAAGTATTTAGATAACTACCCATTTTGTTAGCATTTTGAACAAGTTTTTCATTTTCAATAATTTCAAGATAGATTGTAAATCTTACCATATCTACTAGACTGCCTCCCCAAGTAGAATTAATTCTACTTGATTCATAAAATACATGATTATCTACTTCATCTAATCTCTTTCCTGCAAAAATACCACAAACTTGTGTTTTTTTTCCAAAACTAATGATATCTGGTTGAGCCTCTACACCAAATGCTTGATGTGCCCACATATTGCCAGTAATGCCAACACCTGTTTGGACTTCATCATAAATTAATAGAAATTCTGCTTCATCTGCCAAATTTCTTAATTCAAATAAAAATTCTTTTCTGAAGTGATTATCTCCTCCTTCACCCTGAATAGGCTCTATAATCAATGCTGCAATTTCATCTCGGTTATTTGTTATAGCATCCTTAATTTGATTAATTGCTTTATTCTCTCTTTTTATTACTATATCAATATTGTCTTCTAAAGGAAAATCTATTTTTGGATTATCAATTCTAGGCCAATCAAACCGAGGAAAATATAATGTTTTTCGGGGATCAGGAGAGTCTGTTAAACTTATTGTATAACCCGTTCTACCGTGAAAACATTCTTTAAAATGAATTACTTTTGAACCCTTTTCTCCCTTTCCATTGGAAATATTTTTTCTTACTTTCCAATCAAAAGCTGTTTTAAGAGCATTCTCTACGCCCAAAGCTCCACCTTCGATATAGAATGCATAAGGTAAGTAACTAGGTTGTGCAAAACGACCCATTGTAGAAACAAAATTAGCCATCTCAACAGAATAAACGTCTGAATTTGTTGGTTTATTTAAAGCAGATGATATTAGACGCTCTTTATTTTCTAGAAGATATGGATGATTATATCCTACAGATAGCGAAGCAAACATAGAAAACAGATCAAGATATTCTTTCCCATTTCTGCTATCTACCAGCCATGAACCATGACTTTTATTTAAGTCTATAACTGGAGTCATTCCATCAGCTAACATATATTTGTCGATAGAGGAATGAACCTTTTTTGGATCAAACATACTTTATATTAACTTAGCTTGAAAGTTATTCCCTGAGCTAAAGGAAGCTCTTTACTCCAATTAATCGTATTTGTTTGTCTACGCATATATTGTTTCCATGAATCAGAACCAGATTCTCTTCCACCACCTGTTTCTTTTTCTCCGCCAAATGCACCACCTATTTCTGCTCCAGAGGTTCCGATATTAACATTTGCAATTCCACAATCACTTCCGACTGAAGATAAAAATACTTCAGCACTTTGAAGGTTTGTTGTAAACATTGCTGAAGATAATCCTTGAGGAACATTATTGTGAATCTCTAATGCATCCTGCAATTTATTATATTTAATTATATATAATATTGGAGCAAAGGTTTCATCTTGAACAATACTCCAGTCATTTTTCACCTTTGCAATGGTTGGTTTTACGAAAAATCCTTTACCTTCAATAATATGGCCCCCATATAGTATCTCTCCTCCAAAGGATTTGATAGATGATAGTGCATTTAAGTATGCATCCACAGCATTTTGATTAACTAAAGGGCCCATTAAAACTCCACTTTCCATAGGATTTCCAATATTTACTTGCTTATAGGCATTTTTAAGTCTATTTATTAGCTCTTTATAAACAGTTGATTGTACGATAACACGTCTAGTAGAAGTACAACGCTGTCCCGCTGTTCC
>CAXRJK010000004.1:0-3420 GCA_964230865.1 Winogradskyella sp. | reverse complement strand
AGAAAACCCATCATTAAACCAAACAATAGTGCCAATAGACCAAGGGGAGTAATGAATCTTATTAAATTTGTTTGCATGGTTGTTAATTGATCTTTTGTATCCTGATTTTCACTCTCTACGTGATACACAAATAGACGAGGTAAGTAAAAAATACCAGCAAACCACGAAACCATGAACAGGATATGTAGGACTTTAAAAACTAGATATAGGCTCATTTCAGTTATATCTTAGCGCTTCTATAGCTCTGAGAGAAAAATATTTTCGCTTTAATCTTGTTGAATATATTTTTAATCCTATAAACTATGTATTCAATGAGCCCTGACATGACATCAATTAACTTAAGTGGCAATGCTATAAAGCGTATTCAAGACTTATTACCTAGTAATAATTCAAATTATTTTAGGGTTTATGTAACTGGTGGTGGCTGCTCAGGCTTTCAATATGGTTTTAAGTTTGATGATAGCCCTGAGGGCGACGATGATATTGTTAATTTTGATGGATTTACTATTTTATTAGATTCTCTTTCATACCCATACCTTTATGGCTCAACCTTAGACTATGTAGAGGACTTATCTGGCTCAAGATTTTTGGTTACTAACCCAAATGCAAAAACTACTTGTGGGTGTGGTGAGTCTTTTACTATCTAGCTTTAGTCAGAGTTCCTAGCAACCCTTTATTTTTTTTTACAGTCAGAGGATTTTTATTAAGTCGCTGTCTTGCCATCCAACCACATGCCATGGCCTCGATCGCTTGAGGATTTATACCATATTGATCACTTGCAGTGAGAGTCACATTGATATGTCTCTCAATTGAGCTAACCAAGAAATTATTTTTTAACCCTCCACCACAAACAATTACTTCTTGTGGTGATTGTTTGAGTGAGTGAATTGATTTTGCTATGCAGATGGCAGTGAGCTCAGTCAGGGTAGCTAATATATCTTGAGAAGGTCTTTTTAAAAGCTGCTTAGGAATAAATCTTATGTTAAAAATTTCTTTGCCCGTAGATTTTGGATGACGTCTCTTAAAATACGGATGACTTAACATTTTTTTTAGTGAAGGAGAATGAATCACTCCATTTTTTGCATGTTTACCCTTTCTATCAAAGGGGCGGTTTAAAAATTTTTGACAGTAGATATCCATCAGCGCATTGCCAGGCCCGCAGTCAGAACCATAAAAACTATTCTTACCATTTAAGAAGGTAAAATTTGAAATCCCACCGATATTTAATATGACCAAAGAAGTGTTCTTTTTTGCGAATAATTTTTGATGAAATTCTGGAACTAGGGGGGCACCTTCACCGCCAAGTTTTATATGATCATTTCTAAAATCACCAACCACATCTATTCCGCATTCATTTGCAATTATATTTGGATTCCCGGCTTGAATGGAGAATGGGTATTTACCTTTTGGCTGGTGGTACAGTGTCTGACCTGACAAACCAATTGCCCCAATATTCTTTTTGTTGATTTTATTTTGAGTAAGGAATTTATTTATTGATTTGCTAAAAGCAAGCCCAATTTTTCTATCAAGCTCGAAATACATATCAAGACTTAATTCTTGTTTCTGGATTACCTTGGAAATATTTTCTCTCAATGCTGAGGGATATTTAAAAGAACAAAAATTCAATAGACTAATTTGATTAGTAATTTTTAAAGCGCAGATATCAATTGCATCATGACTGGTGCCGCTCATTGTGCCGATAAAAATTTTATCTGAAGAGGTTTTCATTTGGATCTTTAGATAATAACTGATCTGCTATTTCTATGTAATTAGTTCTGAATGATTGAAATTGATCCATATTAGATTTATCTAAAGGCGATGCTGAAGGTAGAGCTACCTTAAGAGGATCTGTTCTCTTTTCGCCAATTCTAAATTCGTAATGCAGATGAGGGGCCGTTGCCAAACCTGAGTCACCTACATAACCTATGGTTTGTCCCTGAGATACTTTTACTCCCTTAGCAATGAGCGGATGATACTTATCTAAATGAGCATACAAAGTTGTTATTTCCCCTCCGTGACGAATCACTATTGTTCTTCCATACCCACTTTTCCATCCCACGGATTGAATAACCCCTTCACCAGTTGCTCGAATTGGCATCCCCCTTTTTGCTGCATAATCAACACCATTGTGAGCCCTGATGGTATTAAGGATTGGGTGTCTTCTGTTTGGGTTAAAATGAGAACTTACATATGCAAAATCAAGCGGCGCTCTCAAAAAAGCTTTCTCTAAACGTCCACCATTCTCATCAAAGTATTCCCATTCTTTATTTTTGCCTTTGTATCTGATTGCAGTAAATCGATTACTTTGATTGTAAAATTCTGCAAATAAAATGCTTCCATTTTCAATTTGTTGCCCGTCTACAAATGGTGTTTCGGATAGGAGTTTAAATTTATCACCAACTCTTATGTCAAAAATAAAATCAATATCCCATGCAAAAATATAAGCTAGATCCATAATCACACTCTCTGGAATATCATTTTTTAGTCCAGCTAAATAGAAAGATGATTCTATTAATCCAGATCTAAATGATTGAATAAGTTCCGGTTCTTTTTCAGCTCTATCAATAACTATTTCTGGCAATACTTGAACTTGATAAGAGAGCAGGGGACTTTTATGAATAATTATTTTTTGCAGCTTTCCATCTAAGGATAGAAACTCTATTCTATCGTTAGGAAGTATATTTTTTACTTCATTAGCAATATCTTTTTTAAATATTTTGTATGTTTCATTTAATGGGACTTTATATTTTTCAAATATCAGTGATAGATTTTCACCATCTTTAACAGTGTGAATTTTTTTAGTTTGAATGCTAGGAATGCTTTGAGTTGGCAGTGATAAAGTTTCAGTAACTATCTCTGATGGAACCTCTTTTTGTTCGACCCCTGCATCATAAATTAACAATACTCCAAATACCGCTAACAAAATAAAAGGCAGTATTTTGGTATTGGGTTTATAGGTACTCACAATTTATAAATTTATTTAATCAGTTCAAATGAAAGCGTTCCAATCTCTTCTATTGTTGCTTCAACTTTATCATTTGGTAAAAGCCTACTTACTCCAGAGGGAGTTCCGGTAAAGATGATATCTCCAGCTTTAAGTGTTATAAATTTAGATAACCAACTGATTAACTCATCGACTTTCCATGCCATATTTTTTAGATTGCTGGATTGTCTGTTTTGCCCATTAACTTTAAGGGAAATGTTGCCTTCATGTATAAGGAACCCTTCTTTTTTATAAATTTTTGAGATAGGTGCCGAATTATCAAATCCCTTACTTAGGTCCCAAGGCTTTCCATTTTTTTTTGCAGAAGTTTGAAGATCTCTTTTGGTCAGATCTACTCCAACCCCATATCCAAAAATATGCTGACTGGCTTCTCCTGGAGAGATATTTGAGCATTCTGACCTTAAAAAAACAACAAG
>CAXRJK010000003.1:0-7798 GCA_964230865.1 Winogradskyella sp. | reverse complement strand
GAAGAAGAAAATAATAATATGGATTGGTGGTTAGCAGGTAATCAGGTGTGGCTGGATCAGGTGATTGAGGAAATAGTTGAACCTGACCTGCCTATTATCGACCCTCATCATCATCTGTTGAGTTTTTTTGGAGTCGATTACCTGACCCAACAGTTTCATATGGATATAAACTCTGGTCATAATATCAAGAAAACTGTATATGTAGAGTGTGGCATGAGCTACCTACATGATGGACCTGAGCATCTGAGATCATTGGGTGAAACTGAATTTGTCGTACGGGAAGCTAAACAAATTGAAGAGCTTGGAGGTGCTATTATAGATGGTATCGTAGCGAAGGCTGATTTAAGACTTACTCATAGTCTTGATGATGTATTGAACCGACACTTAGAAATAAGTGGAAATCGGCTCAAAGGCATTCGTCACCCTGCAGCAAGAGCAGAATATCCAGAAGCCTTAAGTATTTCAGTGTGTGCGCCTAAAGGATTATATGAAGATACTAAATTCAGAGAAGGGCTTAATATATTAGGTCGCAAAGGACTAAGCTATGATGCTTGGCATTACCATTATCAAAATCAAGCATTCACAGCTTTGGCGCGCGCAGTCCCAGAAACAACCCTGATTTTAGATCACTTCGGTACACCCTTAGGAGTAGGACCATATGCTAATCAACGAAATGAGATATTTATACAATGGAAAAAAGATATACAAGAAATGGCAAAATGTGAAAACGTAGTTATCAAATTGGGTGGGCTTGCAATGTCAGATAATGGATTTGGATGGGAAAATAAACCAAAACCACCAACATCAGATGAATTTGTTGCTGCTCAGAAGGAGTACTACCTTCATGCTATTGAATGCTTTGGTCCAAACCGCTGCATGATGGAAAGTAATTTTCCAGTAGATCGAAATTCTCTATCTTATGCTGTCCTAATTAATGGCCAGAAGAAAATTGTTTCTGATTTTTCTGGACATGAAAAACTGCAACTCTTCTACGGAACGGCAGCCAAAGTTTATCAACTTTAATATTTAACAAATTTTATCCTGCTTTGGGAGCAAGGGGTCGGGAGTTCAAATTTCGCCGCTCCGACAAAAGAAAATACCAAATTTCTCTGACGAAAGCCCTCGTTTTACGACGAGGATTTTCTATTTATACTCATATCTATCTTTAACTTTTAAAGTAGTCAATCGTATTCAATCATAGGTCATATATGCCTGTTTGGAGGACACAAATTGTAAGACACACCCCACCCTCCCAAACCATTGGAGCACCCCCTGTGTATTTGATATTACTACCTCTTACACAAAACATGCTGTGATATCCATCATTGATATTCTCAGCATCAGGGTGTATTATGTAATAGAATTTTTTAATGCTAAAAGACTGATTCATGAAGAAGATACTGCTAACAATATTACTGATTGGAAACTCAATCCACTCTCAATCCACTCCATTTTATAAAGGAGGGGATATATCTATTTTAGATCAAATTGAAGATAATGGTGGAACTTATACAGAAAATGGGGTAGTGATAAATGTCTTAGACATATTTAATAATCACGATATTAACCTTATACGGTTAAAATTATGGCATACACCGGATACTGACTATAATAGTTTACCGAATGTACTTGAAATGGCTTCACGTATTATTGAATCAGACATGAAATTTTTATTGGATATCCACTATTCTGATTTTTGGGCAGACCCAGGTCATCAGACAACTCCAACGGCTTGGGAAAATCTATCATTTGAAATTTTAAGTGATTCAGTGTATCAATATACAAAATCAGTTCTTGAGTCATTTAAGGAGCAAAACTTGTTACCACATATAGTACAAATTGGGAACGAAATTGACAATGGTTTTTTATGGCCATATGGAAGTGTTTCCCATTGGGGTCAATTTACTGATTTACTGAATGCAGGTATTTTGGGAGTGAATGATGCATTAGCAGATGGTGATACGGTAAAGATAATGATTCACATTGCCAAAGGTGGAGACAATAATGGATCGGTTTGGTTTTTTGATAATTTAGAAAATTATAACGTGGATTTCGATATAATTGGACAATCATTTTATCCGTGGTGGCATGGGACTTTTGATAATTTAGAATATAATCTGAATGATTTAGCAGAACGATATGATAAAGAAATTATTGTTGTGGAAACTGCATATCCATGGACATTAAATTGGAATGATAATAACCATAACATAGTTGGGTCTGAACAACTTCTGGATGAATATCCTGCATCGGTGAACGGACAAAAACAATTTTTGGGAGATTTATTAAACATAGTCGAGAATATACCAAACGATTTGGGAAAGGGATTTTGTTATTGGTCACCCGAGTGGATTTCAACAGAAACATTTGGAAGTCCATGGGAAAATCTATCACTATTCGATTTTGAAGGTGAGGTTTTGGAGACCATTCAAATTTTCGAAACCTTTGACACAACTATAACTTTGCACCACCAAAACGGGTGGAATTTAGTAGGACTTCCCCTAATGGTCACTCAAAATGAATCGGAATTCATATTTCCTGATGCTGTAGAAGGAACTTTATTTTCTTTTGATGGAGTGTATATGGAAGAAACACATTTTCAAAATGGAAATGGATATTGGTTAAGGTTTAATGATGCTGGCGATACCACTATTGGTGGTACTTCAATCAATGAACTTACTATTAGTCTTAATGAAGGATGGAATCTCACATCAGGCATAAGTATTCCTTTAAATATCACTGCGATACAAGACCCGGATGGCATTATCATTTCCGGTACAGTTTATGAATTTACTTCTGGCGTCTACTCAAACACAGAGATATTGGAACCGGGGAAGGGATATTGGATTCGGGCAAATAGTTCTGGTCCTATTATATTAATTGACAATTAACTTTTCCCACCTCTTTGTAAAAGTGGAGATGGGGTAAATAAACCCACCCAGACCTTGGGGGCACCACTTATATCTAATGATAATCAGCCTCTCACATCAAACAGGGGAATTAGGTCGCAATTTCCATAAAAACGCCAAATAAGTGTAAATTTGAGCAAATGAAACGGTCATTTTTTCTAAATATATTAAAAGTTATTTACATCGATAGTTAAAGTTATTCAAATTTAAAACACAACATTTCCCCATGGAAAAACTAGGTGATATCTCTAAAGCCTTGGAGTTACCACCTCCGGAAAAAGCCTGTCCTAAATATCTTAACCCACCAAATTTCATTTTTGTTAAATTAAATTCTGGAGGTGTAAGAGTAGAAGAAGATGCAACTTCTCCCCCAAGGGCGGTTATACTCAAACCGATCTCCCAAAATTCACCATAAGTATCATGAGGTTCATCCGTATTCCATCCAATGATAAGGCCACCTCCAATTATATCGGTTGTGTATGTTCGTGAATTTGAATATTGTAAAGCAATCTCTGGGACAATTGATGGGGATTTATTATCTGCCAAATCCCTCCAAATAATTAATAGATCTTTTACAGATACCGCAATTGTAGCTCCATAACCATGAGGTCTGTTGTCATCAGTCGGATCCAGTGAATTGGCACTTGCCCCAAAAAATATAGATTTCATTCCGGCTTTATTGATTATTTCAATTATTTCAGCTACTATTTCACAATCTTCAAGTACACCAGTCAAAACCCATGGATCTGGTGCAGAGCCTTTTTCCATTGATGCAACTAATTCTAAATAATTATCGGACATATACATACAATCTATTGCACCTCCTACGAGATTCACAGCTGCCTGCACTTCATTACTTTTATCAATTCCCAGCTGTTTGGCAAAAGCTTCAGCCTGTTTTTCTAATTCATCATATGCTATTTGTGCCAACCTTGCAGTTTCCTTTGCCGCAGCTGCAGCTGCGGAGGCTGCGGCTTCTGCCTGCTTTTGGGCTTCTTTTGCGGCACTTCGTGCTGCTTTTTTAGCTTTCCGTTTTAACTTTTTCCACCAACTTCGATTCGATTGAAGCCGAGAGTCGCTACCATCTGATAATTCATTATTTTCAACTCGATTAAAAACATAAATCATTGAACCAGCATTTTCCCAAGTACCTCTTGCTTCAGAACATTCAGACTCACTAGAAATATCTTCTAATTCATCATCGTATCCATCATAGCAACCAAAGCCGAAATCATCTGCAATAGTTAATTTCCCATCTTGAGACAGATTAAAATCACCGAAATCATCATCACCGATATCTACTAAGAAACCATTTTCACCTTCCTCCCATGTCAAAGATTCAACGTCTCCGCCTACAGCTAAATATCCGGTGCCGTCATTGTAAACAATAAAATTGATGTTGTCCACATAGTCTTGAATTTCTTCACCAGATGCACATTCACCATCACCTTCAAAACCTGACTCAAATACGCATGCTTGTTTGATTTCCCAATTTCCGATAAAATCTATTGACGAAACATTATCTCCCATCTCAAAAGTCCTTTCAGATCTTAAATGGGTGCGTCTTTTTTTATTGTAAGATATTTTTGATTTGCTATATTTATTTAATTCTGTTTTTCTGCGAGGTTTATTTTTACGCTTTTTATCTTTGAATTGGGAAACTTCAGTATCAGCTGCATTAGAAATTAAATCTGATTCGCTTTCACACAATTCAGTATACATATTATTTAAACGGTTGTTTTCAAACGAAGAAAGTCTCTTACCTTTTTTGGCTTTTATAAATATGGAATTATCTGCAGTACTTAGCTTTGTGTTATTTAGGCATTCAATAATCTTAGAAATTTCAACATATCCATTTTTTGATTTTGCAGTATTAGAATTACCGACTTGTCCATAAATATTAAAGCAAAACTGAAAAAATATGCTTAAGATAACGATTCGATTTACATTTTTCATATTTATAATCCTATTACGTTTTAAAAATTTATGCAAAGATTAATAATTTATACTTTTCTTGAGCCAAAATATAATTCAAGATTTACTATTATAACAGATATAATGAAAGAGATACGGTAAGAGGTAGAAAGATTTGTCCAATATAAACCACCTAAAGCGAATTAATTTGATTGAATTAGCACCTCAGTTTAAAAATCGGGAAAACAAAATAGATAATCAGACTTCAAGCAAAAAAGAAGAGTAGTCCCACATTCGTGTTTTTTTTGTTTGTGGGATGATGGGTGAGTCTTAACATTAGTTAAGTATTTTGATTTTATTAGTTTTGTTAATTTGTTTTATTGCAAATTTAGTTAATGATATCTTCCAATATTTTTCTATTTTTCTTTACTATATCCTGCATGCCTATAACTTTATTTTTCAATTATGATTTATAAAAAACCAATAATTATTTTGATAACCCTTTTCTCATTTATGAGTATTGGGTATGGATTAGAATGTGAAGATGGAGAAGCTGATTTAGGCTGGGGAAATTGTAATGATTGGAATAGTGGTCACACTAATGGATGTATGCCCTCTGGATGTTATGGCATCGAAGAAACTACATTTATACATTTTTATGAAACAACTGGGGATTTATTGCAAGGGGAGATTTCTCCAGATATTGGTGAATTAGTAAATTTAACTTTATTAAGGCTAGATGATGTTAATCAACTGACAGGAGTAATTCCTTCAGAGATAGGCAATCTAACAAATTTAGGTGTTTTGACTTTAGAAAATAATCAACTTTCAGGAATAATTCCCTCAGAGATAGGCAATCTGACAAATTTGTACGTGGTAAAGCTTACAAATAATCAACTTTCAGGGGAGATACCATCTGAGATTTGGAATTTAATATATTTACGTGATTTGTATTTGAGCGATAATCACCTTACAGGTGAAATTCCCTCAGAAATTGAAAACTTAACAAGTTTAGAAGACTTAAGATTGGGGAATAATCAACTTTCAGGAGAGATACCACTTGAATTATGGAGCATGAATCAAATTTCACTAGATTTTTTTGATCTTTCAAACAATCAGTTTATTGGAGAGATTCCAGATGAAATAGAAAATAGTATTTATATCCATGGTTTTTATTTAAATGATAATCAATTATCTGGGGTAATACCTGAAAATTCCTGTCAGATTATTTTTATAGAATCATATAGTGATCAATTTAAATTTGAAAATAATAATTTTTGTCCACCCTATCCAGATTGTCTAACTGAAGAAGATATAGGGTACCAGGATACAACTGATTGTTCATCGTGTGAAGAGGGCGAGGTAATGTTATGGAATGAATGTTATTCGATTGAATATACAACTGAGCTTGATTTATCTTATAATGGAGTAACAGGAGAAATTTCTCCTGAAATAGGGAATCTCTCTAATTTAACATCTTTGATTTTAAAGGAGAATCAACTTTATGGAGAGATACCTCCTGAAATTGGTAACCTTACAAGTTTAACTGATTTGGATTTGGGTGGGAACCTACTCACAGGTGAAATTCCACCTGAAATTAGTTATTTGACGAATCTGACTATTTTGGATTTGGGTGGGAATCAATTTTATGGAGAAATCCCTCCAGAAATGTGTAACCTAACAAATTTAACTGAATTGGAATTGGGTGGGAACCTACTCACAGGTGAAATTCCACCTGAAATTGATAATTTGGTGAACTTAACTTTTTTACATTTAGAGTATAACCAAATAACGGGTTCAATCCCTCATCAAATAGGAAATATATCAACTTTAATTTGGTTGAATTTTGTTCATAATCAACTTACAGGTGAAATTCCATCAAGCATTTGTGAATTAGATATAAATTGGAGTAGCCCTGATAATTTTAATATTAACTATAACCAAATTTGTCCACCATATCCATGGTGTGTTGAAGAATATGTGGGGGAACAAGATACTACTAACTGTAGCCAAGGAAATATTACAGTAGACTACCAATCAGACTGGAACCTTGTAGGTTTACCACTTGAAGTAGAAAATGCATCAATTACTTACTTATTCCCTGAATCAATAGAAGGAACATTATACTCTTTTGATAATGGATATTACCTTGAAACAAGTTTAATTCATGGTGAAGGCTACTGGTTGAGATTTGACGAGGCAGGGAGTACTAATATTTCAGGGACACCAATCAATGAACTTACAATTAGTCTGAGTGAAGGTTGGAATCTCATCTCAGGCATAAGTACTCCTTTAGATATCACAGAGATACAAGACCTAGATGGAATTATCATTTCGGGCACAATTTATGGATTTACTTCGGGTGGTTACTCAAACGCAGAAATACTTGAACCAGGGAATGGATATTGGGTTAGGACAAATGGCTCTGGTTCAATTACCTTAATTGTCAATTAAGGTCTCCCACCTCTTTGTAAGAAAGTGGGGAGGGGGTCGGGAGTTCAAATCTCTTCACTCCGACACCATTTGTGACTTTATTGGTTAATTTTATATAATTATTATATGGATTATGAAATAATATATAAAGCAGCAAATTCTCATGAAGCCCATTTTATTAAAGGGTTATTAAAACAATATTCAATAGAATCTAAACTTTTAGGAGAGAATTTATCTATTGGTGTTGGAGAACTTCCTGTTGATGTGTTGCAAATAGATATTTTAGTTCCTAAAGATCAAATCAAGAAATCAAAAATTATTATGTCTGATTATGAAAATAATTTATCTTTGGATGAAAGTAAAGAAAAATGGGAGTGTCCTTCTTGTAAGGAAATTAACCCTGAATCTTTTGAAATATGCTGGAATTGCAAAGAATAATTATTAAGAGGAAAACAATTCAAATTAATTGAAACGCCTTTTATTTATACCATTGGTATTATATAAGAGAGAAGTTAAAGAAATATTTATCTATTGATATGATG
>CAXRJK010000002.1:0-5144 GCA_964230865.1 Winogradskyella sp. | reverse complement strand
GGCATAAACATTAAATTGAGTTCCCATTACCTGCACAGAAACATTTTCAAAGAGAACGGTGAAGGGGTGCTTACCTTTTTGTACATCAAAATATGCTTCTCCATCTAATGTAATAAACCTAGACTCCTCATTAAATTTTCTAGAATAAGAAATCTCACTCTCAGCATTTAATTGTACAATAGAATTATCAGGTAAGGTAACTGTTAAGCTATCACCTCTCTCAGTCATATATTTTGTAGTGGTTATCCACGTATATAGGGTTGGACTTACCAGTGCGACCAACAATACCGCTGCCATCGCAAAAGCATACTGTCGCTTAAAAAAGGTGAACGATAGATAGAGTTTTTCATTTTGAACTTGTTTCCACAGAGGTTTTTCATCTATCTGATCAATTTCAAACATGACCCTTTCAACAAAGCCCTCCCCAAATGAGTCCTCAGCTGACTGAGAAAGAATTTTTCTTAAAACGTTAAAATCAGCTTTTTCTTTTTTAAATTCTTCTGAAGCAGATAATCTCTGGCTGAGATTTGGTTTTTCCTTTTTATTCATTTTTTTATCAAACAATCTGTATAGCAACTGACTTAGTTTCATAGTAACCCTTTAACCAAGGGTGCCAGAAGCTCTTTTAAACGCTTCTGGGCACGGGCAAATCGAGACAATACGGTTCCTTCCGGAATACCAAGAATTTCTCCTGTTTCCCGTACAGAATAACCGTCAATCAGCCGGAGTACAACTACTGACCTGAATTTCGGTTTCAATTGTGTTAGTGCATCTTGCACAGCACTCATTATTTCCTGATTTTTAAAGTTAACATCTTCACTTCCTTTGTCCGACATTTCACTATCAAACGCAAACAAAACTCTCCTTCTTTTCTGTCTTTTAATTTCATTTAATGAAAGATTAATTGCAATACGAGTCACATAAGTTTTTACATTTGAATCCCCACGGAAGTTTTTTAACGCTTTATAAAAGCGGATAAAAGTTTCCTGACCAATGTCTGCTGCTTCTTGGCAGTTACCTAGCATACCAATAACAGTTGAAGCTACAGCAGGTTCCAACATTTTCACTAGCTCTCTAAATGAGTCCTGATCACCCTCAGCGGCAGATCTGACTAACTCTAATTGTTCCATTTACAAGATTCTTTTTCCATGCTCTATTTTACAACAAGGATGATTAATCTCCCTAAGAGTATTGCAAATTACAGTGAACAAATTGAGGGATTGCTACCTATATAATACGCACTATAAATATCAAAAAGCAGAAGATTCTTCTTTCTTCGGCGATTTGACAAATTTAAAAATCGGATTATTCCAAATATATCTAAAAAATATTTGTTTTTATTAAATTACTTCATTAAAACTACTTTTTGTATTTTTATTTGACCACGGAATTCAATGATAATAAAATATACACCACTGGAAAACCCCGAAGCATTCCACTGTAGGGTATGATTACCCTTCAAAACTTCTCCTGTCAATAGGGTTTCAACTATTCTGCCTTGAATATCATATATTGCAACACTTGCAATGGACATCTCAGGAACTGAAAATTTGATTGTTGTAATTGGGTTGAATGGATTTGGAAAAGCTGGAATTAGCGATAGCTCATCAGGTACTGAGATAATTGAAGATCTCCTCATGACAATAGTTTCTTGTTTACTAAAAAACTCAAGCACATCTCCGTTTTCACACTCAAAAACATTTCCATTATTATCAACTAGCTCCCAGCTTTCATTGTTGCTCAAATTACATTCAAAATTCAAGTTTTGTTCATTGTTCATGATTTCAATGATACATTCATCTAAAGTACACAGCTTTGTATCATTTGTAAACCGGACATCAAAACCACCTTCTGGGGGCTTGGGTGGCAAACTATACTCTATCATATTTCTTGAAACACTAGTATGATCAAGGAATAATTTCCTACCATTAATACTAACCCACTGTAACTCATTAAATTCAATGCTAGGAACTACAACTCTGCTAGATAAACCTCCTGAAATATAAATGGTACCATCTGAATTAGATCGCACCCAGTATCCTTTCCCTGGTTCAATCATCCATGATTCATCATAACCCATATCACCATAGCCATAAAGTGTCCCGGAGATAAGCAATCCATCTGGATCATTGATAGTGCTCAAATAAACCGTTTGGGAGACCCCAGTAATTAGATTCCATCCTTCATAAAGCTCCACAGAATAATCTAAAATATTTCCACCAGTTATATTTACAGAGCCAGAATTATTAAACCTTAACCAGTACCCTACGCCAGGAGATAAATTATCCTGATTTAAATAGGATCCATCAAAAGAATACAGCGTGTTTTCAACAGCATCTGGAAATAGATTTGTATAATTGATATTTTCTGCCATCACTGGTAATCCAATTAAATTCCAATCATCCATAAATGCTATGGGTATTGTTATCTCTGAAAAATCTGCATTTGGTCGGGTTGTAATAAAGAGGGCTTCGTAATCATCTAGCTCCATTGCAGCAGTTGGATACTCATTATAAAATGAATACTGTAGACCAATTTCTGATGTATGATTTTCAATCCCAATGGTTGCGTATCCCCCGTGAATTGGTGTATAACCCGAAAAACTACCTGATGATGTATTGTTAAACGTCTTGTATTGTAGTTTTATTTCATTGTCATCATATGGGGGTGCAGTCTGGTTATATAAAATGGCCTGAAAACTATTTAGAGAATTATAATTTTCTGTTCTTACATTTGACCATTCTACAATAAAATATTGATTATTTGGGGGAGCATAGGTAAAAACATTACCGCCATTCGATGTCTTAAAATCATCCCAAAAAACCGCCACCATTGGTGAAGGGCCCCCAGCACCAGGGACAGGGTAGTTTCTAAATGACTCCATTTCAGAGTCACCAAAGGCTATCCAACCATTAGAAGAAACACTTATAGTTGCATATGATTGACCATAGAATTGGAACGGAAAGGGTAAACCTACATTTTTTGTTGTCTCTTCGAATTCACAATATCCATAATATTGCCAGCCCCACGGATCGCAATCAGCATCACTATGGCACATAATATTATTGTCCTCTGAACATACTCCTCTACCTGCACCTACATCATAAATTTCAAGATTATTACCTATTGAAGAAATCTCAATCCAATCATAATTGGGTGCAAATTCGTAACCAGAATCTCCCGAGTCATAAATGTAATATCCATAGCTGTCAGGGCCCAATGGGTCTGAGACAGAGACTTCTCCTACTTCAACAGAGAATTGAAAATTACGGGAAAAACCACTTTCAGCTTCGATATTTAGGCCCAGATTAATGACACTTCCCGGAATCAAATCAACATTGGGCTTAACCGTAAACCACCCAAGATTCGAGCTTGAGTTCCCGGGCTCAATTGATTCCCAATTAGCCTGAGGATTAAGCAGCTGGATCGCAGGGCTATTTGAAGTAATAGTCCCTATCAATTCCTCTGTAGGCAGAGAGCCGCTATTGCGAAGAGTCAATCGCATATCTGAGATTTCACCTGGCTGAAGATAATTTGATCCAGATACAGATGTCCCAGTAACAGCTAAATGAGTACCCAAACAACTTAGATCGATAAGAGAAAACCACTCATCTCCGCTGTTATCTTCAATTGAAAGGAACAGCTGCAAAGGTTCTCTCTCCATTGAAGAGGGAGAAAGGCTAAGTTGAAATACATCTCCATAATCAATCTCACCAGCTCCGATGAATCCATAGCTTGAAACTCCATCAAGAATCTCAATATTTTCTGAATTGGAAGATATCTCTGCCGTAACATCGGTAACTCCAACCAATCCGTAATTATGGAGTGGGATACCTAGCTCAATTGTTTCCCCCGGATTCCAAATCCCATCACCTCCACTATCACTAATTTCCATAGGTTCAAGATTATCTACATTTACCAATTTTCCATCCGTAATAATGGTGACTGTCCCAATAAAAGGTTTAGAGTTCTGCTTTGTAACTGTGAGTGTCATTTCACCACCGTATTGATACTCAAGGTTAATGACTGTCCTTCCGTTTTCATCGGTAATTTTGTTCATAAAAATTTCATCATTTCCCTTTAACAAAGTAACCATTGCTCCTTTTACAGGATCCCCAGAACTATTCAGCACTTCAATTTCTAGAAAGTTAGTTCCAAATGGAATGTCATCTTCAAAAGATACATCTAATACCTGTGGAGTATCTGTCCAGAGATGAGTTGATGGATCACCCATAAGATTATTCCACTGACAAAAAGCATTCACCCAGTTATAGGGATTATCGGGATAAGCATTAAATAAAGTTAGTTTACCATTAACTAAAGATGCGCCAGCGGTACCTACCTTTTTAGGAAATAAACCATCGTACATTCCCATAGCAATTATATTGTTAAACATGGTGTGTGTATTCCCCGTTGCAGTACTAACAGCAGCGATAGCTCCTTTTGGATTAGAAACACTACCGGCAATTAGAAACTGCTCGGATAAACAGGTGTTATCTACTGCAAAATCACCCGTATTACATGTAAGGAAAGTTGCAAAAGGAAGTTTGTGCCCATTATTTGCGTCATTGATATCTCCATTATCAATTCCACTAACACCCCCAAATCCTCTATATTGCATATACAAAACTCCTTCCTCCAATTGATCTTCCATCCATGAGGAATATCCACTACCTGATATCTTTAGAGCAACATCTTCAACACCGTATGTTTTTAAAATACCCTCAACATATCTAGCTGTTATTGCAGTAGATATACCTGAATTGCTAGGGTCCCCCATTACTGCAGCTCTTTCATAAAATCCATCTAGATTTCCTAAATATGTTGCCTTTTCATAATTTATGATTTTACCTACAACATTGGAAATATTTGAACTAGATCTAACCGATATCCTTCCGATAATAATCTCAGGAAAAAGATCATTGCCAACTAACTCACTGTAGGGTTGGTCGCCCTCGCAGGCGTTACCCCAGTAATCATGCCCCCAATCCTCATAGTAGGTGGGGATATTATAGGAGCCACCAACATCTCCCACCAATGCTACATATTCAGGGGGAGGACTAAAATTATTATATGCATTTTGGATGTAGTTCTTGATTGCACTGGCAGAGCTCCCAGTTTCACTCAATGATGCTGTGTACACT
>CAXRJK010000001.1:0-18675 GCA_964230865.1 Winogradskyella sp. | reverse complement strand
AGTGTACACAGCATCATTGAGTGAAACTGGGAGCTCTGCCAGTGCAATCAAGAACTACATCCAAAATGCATATAATAATTTTAGTCCTCCCCCTGAATATGTAGCATTGGTGGGAGATGTTGGTGGCTCCTATAATATCCCTACCTACTATGAGGATTGGGGACATGACCACTATGGAAACCAGTGCGAGGGAGATCATCCATATAGCCAGTTAGATGGTACAGACTTGTTACCTGAAGTGTTGATCGGGAGAGTTTCTGTTCGTTCTACAACTGATTTAGCAATTGTGGTTAATAAAATTCTCCACTATGAAAAAGGCACCTTCGCATCATCTATGTTATCTTATTTTGAAAAGGCAGCTCTGGTTGGAGACCCAAGTTCTTCAGGTATGTCAACAACCATTACAAATGAATACATTGAGGAGACTATGAATGCCTATGGATTTGAAGATGTGAGAATTAAGACCTCAGGAGGCAGCTGGTCTAGCTGGATGCAAAATCAATTAAATGAAGGTGTTCTTTATTTTAACTACCGCGGATATCTGGGTGTCAGCGGATTTGGTAATTCAAATATTGATGCAGCAAATAATGGATATAAGCTACCTCTTGCAACTGTATTAACATGTGGAACGGGTTCATTTGCTGAAGATCAAACCTGTATAGCTGAGAAATTTTTAAGAGCTGGTTCTGTGTCTAATCCTAAGGGAGGAATCGCAGGGATATCAACCGCAACATGGAACACACATACTTTATTTAATAATATAGTAAATATGGGAATTTATGATGGCATCCTTGCTAAAGGTATAGCAACCGCTGGTGGTGGACTCGCACATGGTAAATTAGCTTTGTTCAATGCATATCCAACTAACCCTTATAACTGGGTTAATGCTTTTACTCAGTGGAATAATTTGATGGGTGACCCTGCAACTCATCTCTGGACGGATACCCCTGAATATCTAACTGTCCAGTTTGAAGAAGAGGTCCCATTTGGGACCAACTTTCTTGATGTAGAGGTATACGGTTCAAATGGTATTTTTGTTGAAGACGCTATGGTGACAATATTGAAGGGGAATGATGAAATATTCTATAATGATTTTACAGATGAAAGCGGAAATGTAACCTTGGATTTACTTTATAATTATGGTGGTGAGGTTACATTGACCGTTACAAAACAAGACTTCATACCTTATATTGGTACGTTCGAAATTACGACCACTGGCAAATTAATTAATATAGACCCCGCCGAAGAAATAGTTTTAGATGATGGTATAGATGGAGATGATATTTTAAACCCAGGGGAAACAGCCGATGTCCAAATTCCCTTGAAAAATTTTGGAATGGGAGATGTGACAGGGGTTCAAGCTATATTGGAAACAAATTCTCAGTATGTAACTATTATAGATAGCGATTCAGATTATGGAACAATCAATCCTGGAGGGTCATCACTTGGAGGAGGATTTACTCTATCCCTAGACCCATCTGCATTAGACAGAGAGGACTTAAAACTTCGGATATATATTACTGATGATACAGATGAGGAGTGGACTGGTTCAGTATCTCTGTTGGCAAATGGGGGTTATGTAATTATAACAAATGATGCTTACATAGAAAAGAATCAGTCGATAGATATTCCTGTTTCTGTTCAAAATGCTGGAACCATTACAGTAGATAACTTAATGGGAGAATTAAGTTACAATGGAGAGCTAATTGAAATATTAGATACTGACGGATCTTGGGGGACTCTACAGCCTAATGAAACGATTGTATGCTTTGATTGTTTTAGCATATACGCAGGAAATAATATGGTGAATGGAACTCTAATTTCTTTAGGTCTACGATTTTATAATTCTGACGGATATGATAATCGACAGACCCTCACACTGCAGGTAGGAGAGGTATCTGAATCAGATCCAATGGGCCCAGACTCATATGGATATTATATTTATGATATGGAAGATACTGACTATGATTTTGCTCCCGATTATGAATGGATTGAAATAGATCCAGGATATGGAGGTTCGGGAACAGATCTGAATTTATCAGACAGTGGGGATGGTAATTTTTCCAACTCATCTGAAATTGTCAATTTGCCTTTTACATTTAAATTTTATGGTATTGAGTATCATGAAATTACTGTTAACTCTAATGGCTGGATTGCAATGGGAGAGTCAGATATGGAATCTTTCAGAAATTATCCAATTCCGGGCGCTGGAGGTCCTTCATCTATGATTGCGGCTTTTTGGGATGATTTGAAAACATCTAATGGTGGTGATGTGTTTCGTTATTTTGACCCTAGTAATCAGTTTGTAGTTATCCAGTGGTCAGATATGCGGACTCATAATCAGAATTCAGTTGAGACTTTTCAGGTGATTTTATATAATAACCAGGCCCCTCCTTATGGGGATGGAGAAATCAAGATTCAATATAAAATCTTTAACAATACATCTTCAGGTAATTATTCTGGATATACACCAATTCATGGAGGATATTCAACAGTGGGGATTGAAAATCACCTGAGCAATGATGGATTAGAATATACTTTTAACAATAATTATGCATCTGCTGCTACAGAGCTGGATGATGGTTCAGCAATTTTTATTACAACAAATCCTGTGGTCCCTCTTCCAGTACCACACCTGATTTACACGCCCCAGACCTTTAATTTCACACTTGGTGTCAATGAAACTGCATCTCAATCACTAATGATTTCCAATCAGGGAGAGCCAGAATCCACACTTCAGTATAGCTTAGAATTGGAATATCCGGAAGCTGAGCTCCCTTTTTCAACGCCAGGTGGAGGGCCAGACGGTTTCGGTCATTATTGGGGTGATTCAAACATTACTCCTGAGCTCAATTTTAATTGGGAAGAAATTTCGATTAGCGATCAGCAAATTGTTTTTCCTCACAATGACATAGCATCAGATCCTATAGAGATTGGATTTGAATTTCCTTTTTATGGTGAAACATACTCACAGTGTATCATCAATCCTAATGGGTGGGTTGGATTTGGAGAGGATAACACGGCCTACCAAAATTCATCCATTCCATCAGCTTCAGCTCCTAGGCCTGCTGTTTTTGGCTTTTGGGATGACCTTAGTCCCGTAAGCACAGACCCCGGTGGTTGTCCTGCGTTTGAAGGAAATGTTTATGTTAAAAATAATGAAGATAAGTTAATCATATGGTTTGATAATGTTATTCGATGCTCTGCAAACTATCCAGGTACATATAATTTTCAAATTGTATTGCATGAAAACGGTGGAATTGATGTCAATTATCTATCTATGGAAGGACATTTAAATAGCGCAACAGTTGGAATTCAAAATTCTAATGGTAGTAGTGGTCTTCTAACTGTTTTTAATGATGAATACATAGAAAGTGAAATGTCTCTTCATTTTCGCAAAATTATTGGCGCAAATTGGCTTTCTTTGTTTTCAGAAACACATGGACTAGCAGGTACGCTGGAAATGGGAGTGGAAGCAGAATTTATTGTAGAGGTAAATTCTTTGGAATTAACGGAAGGTGAAATATTAGGTAATATTCACATTACCAATAGTGAACAACCTACGGTTGTTATCCCAGTCATAGTTAGTGTTGTTTCAGGAGGAGAAGTGACATTGGAATTAACCTATAGCGAAGGGTGGAACTTAGTTGGGCTTCCAGTTATAACTTCGGGGAACTATTATATGGATCTATATCCTGACGGTTTGGAAGGAACAATGTATTCATTTTATCAGGGTTATAACCCTGAGGAAAATATGCAGAATGGAGATGGATATTGGCTTCGGATGTCCAACGAAGGTAGTGGATATGTAACAGGAACTTCAGTGAGTCAGTTAGAGGTTAACCTCAATTATGGTTGGAATTTAATTTCTGGGTTATCCTATTCAATAGATGTGAATTCAATCAGTGATCCTCTGGGTATTATTGTACCCTTTACTTATTTTGGATTTGATGGTACCTATCTTCAGGCTGAGATGCTGGAGCCAGGGACAGGGTATTGGGTGAGATCAACTGGAGAAGGGGCAATCGAATTAAGCTCTGATGCGGAGGGTTTTCGGTTAGTAGATCAAAAATCCTTAATTGGGGAAGCAAACACACTAAAAATAACAAAAGATAACGGATATGAAATCCAACTTTATTTTGGGCTTGAACTGAGTGAAGAGGAGCTTCTAATGTTTAGTCTTCCTCCACTCCCTCCATTTTTGATGGAAGAAAATTCGTTTATTTTAGATGCTCGATTTGGTGATGAAAGTAGGGTCTGCGACTCAAGCGGGTTATTAAATCTCATAAGTACAAATGAAAGGGAGACAATTGAATTTGAAATTATAGATGGAAAAACATGGGAGCTAATAGAGAATGAAAGTGATTTTTCTGTCACCTTTGCTGAAAGTGGAGAAATAATTCTCCCCTCAGGTCAAACTCAATTTGTATTGAGAGAGGCAGATGTATCTACTTTAGCGAATAAATTTAATGTGCGTCCGGCGTATCCAAATCCATTCAATCCAGTAACAAATATTCAGTTTACTCTACCTCAAATGGAAATCTATAGTGAAACTGTTATTAATATTTATGACCTGAATGGAACTTTAGTTGAGACAATATTGAATAAATATTTGAGCTCTGGTCTTCATCAGTTGAACTGGGATGCGGGAAGTCACCCTAGCGGGATGTACTTTATCTATATTCAATCTGGTCGTTTTGAACAAAAGATCAAAGCTATGTTAATTAAATAAATTACGTTTTTAGTATCACCACTGGGTTTTTACTTTTAAAAAACTTATACTTCTGAATTTCAATGGATTCCACTGTTTTATTTACTTTGTTTTTGGTGTTGGTTTCATTGCTTGTATTTGGTTGGCTAGAGAATTCAATGCACCTTCAATCACTAAGTAATATTCCTATGAGGATTCATATTAACGGATCCAGGGGTAAGTCAAGTGTTACCAGACTTATAGCTGCGGGTTTGCGGTCTGGTGGATTGAAAGTATTAGCAAAAACTACCGGATCTGCTCCACGAATAATTGATGAAAATGGAAAAGACCTTGTCATTCACCGTCTCAGAACACCATCCATAGGTGAGCAGGTGAAATATATCAAGTATTTCAGCGAGCAAAAACCTGATGCTGTAGTGATGGAATGTATGGCAGTGGACCCACAATATCAATGGGTTGCAGAACATAAAATGGTTAAATCTCATATAGGTGTCATAACGAATGTTCGACCGGACCACCTGGAAGAAATGGGGCCTACTATGGAGGATGTTACCTGTTCTTTGGCAAATACGGTTCCCTGTAATGGGCATATCTTAACAGTCCCTAGCCCTTACAATGGTTATCTAAAATCAGTTTCTGCAAACAGGGACACTAGGTTTCACGAAGTTGATGCAGATAGCATATCCTCAGATTATCTATCAAAGTTTCCTTTTCTAGAACATGATGAGAACGTTGCCTTGGCATTAAAGGTGTGTGAATTAGCGGGTGTGGATCCAGAGACAGCTAAGGAAGGGATGATACATACGAATCCAGATCCAGGAGCTTTAGTTTTGTGGGAACTTCAATTTGAAGATAATCACAATGAATTTGTAAGTGCTTTTGCTGCGAATGATCCTGAATCAACCTTAAAAATATGGCATTTAGTGCGGGAAAGATTATCTAAAGAATCTGTGTGTGTATTTTTAAATACCCGTGCAGATAGAAGACAGAGAACTCAGCAGCTAGTTTCATTGGTGAATGAGCACATAAAACCAGACACATTTATTATTAGAGGAGAGGATTTTCAACCAATAATCAAACAGGAGCTGAAAACAGCTAAGGGGAAGGTCTCTATCCACTCTATGAAAACAACCCCAGATGAGTTAATTAATGAATTGAAAACATTAAATCATAATTTTATATTTGGGATAGGAAATATTGTTGGTTGGGGTGAATCATTTGTGTCCGCATTAAAAAAGTACAGAGTCAATGGTTGAGATAGCAATAGGTATCGGAATTGTCTTAAGTCTTATATTGACGGAAACTGTAGGTGTTACAGCAGGTGGGGTCATTGTCCCTGGATATATCGCCCTTTATCTTCACGAACCCATGAAGGTAGTTAGTACATTTGGAGTTAGCTTAATTGTATTTGTAATTGTTTGGAGTTTATCCAAATTTATGATGATTTACGGTAAGAGAAGGCTTGTTTTATGTCTATTACTTGGTTTTTTCCTTGGATATTTATCCAAGATATATTTCAGATTTCCTGCTTCCAATCTGGATCTGTCAGTCATTGGTAATATTATTCCTGGACTTATCGCCAGTTGGATGGACAGACAGGGCGTAATTCGAACACTGAGTGTTGTATTGATAACTGCTTCAATTGTTCAGCTGTGTTTAATGCTATTGGGATTGGAGACCCCCAATGTTTAGACCTGCTATTCAAAAAACAAGGGTACTGGTTTCTTTGGCTTTAATTAATCTGTTATTATTTATCTGGGCATCTCAATCTACTGGTGAGGTTGAGGCAGCTGGCTATGACTATAAGATACAGGCAGCAACCCATATGAAATCTGCAATGAAAAGTTTAAAAGAGTATCGTTATGGTGCTAATTCTGTATTTTTAGATGCAATTAATGACCCAAATGAAACAGGCTTGGTAGGACCAAAATTCAGTCACATCTCAACAGGAGAAGGGGACATTGATAGTAAACTCTCGACCTTAAATCCAAACTTTTCAGCATTGATCGTTGAGTTATTTTTGGAAGCTGGGATTTCTCAAGGTGATAAAATTGCAGTATCATTTACTGGCTCTATGCCAGGGGCAAATTTAGCTGTAATGAGCGCTTGTCATGTCATGGGAATTGTTCCTGCAATCATCAGTTCTGTTGGGTCATCTCATTGGGGAGCGACCGATCCCCAGTTTACATGGATAGATATGGAAAATACTCTGGTATCACAGGGGATGTTCAATCACTCGTCAGTAGCTGCATCATATGGAGGCAAAAGTGATAATGGAGGAGGAATGAGCCAGGTGGGAAGAGATCAGATCAAAGAGGCATTTGAAAGGTCTAAAGTTTCTAAATTTATTGAAACTGAGAGACTTAGTGAGAGCATAGAAGCTCGAATAGATATTTATGATAATTTTACTGAACTTAGTGAATTTTCAGCTTATATAAATGTTGGCGGTGGTGCAGCGAGTGTTGGAACTTTAGAGCAAGCTAGAGAAATCCCTCCTGGAATTGCTTTTCCTTCTGATTTGAATAAGCTAGAGAAAAACAGTGTTCTCATGCACTTTTCATCGCTGGGAACACCTGTAATTCATATCCTTAACATTAGAGAATTATGTGAGAGATATGGTGTAGAGTTTGCTCCTGTTCCCTTTCCTCCAATTGGTGAAGGGGCATTATTTTCTGAATATGCCTATAATTTTTCTATAACTTTGACCGCGCTTTGTATTGCATTGAGCGGTCTAATTGGTGTCGCGGTGCACTCCCACAACCAAATTACCCAACAGAGAGACTCATATGAACCTGAATCTATCTTATAAATATATATTATTTTTCAGTTTGATAGGATTATCATCCGGAAAGGCAGTTGATCCGAAAGAAATATCAAATCGTGAGATTCTAATAGTTGGTGAAAATCGTCAGGAATATTTTTCATTATTCAGTTCGCCCCTCAACTTTGTAGTCTACGGTCCAGACACAATAAAAATATATGCTCGTAAAGCGATCCCCGCGAGAGATCGCAAGGTGCATTCTTTTGGATATCAATTGGTGCTGAATAAAAAAGATACAATTAGTACATCCTTTAATAAACGTATTTATTCAAAAATTACTTCAGCGGAGCATAAACGCCATGGGTACTCTAGCGCTGGAATATATACTTTTCCGATTCTTCCTGGTAAACATAAGATAGAGATGCTTCCTCTCTCAGAATCAAGCCGTCCGGTAATGGTGCGTATGATTATTCATCCACAGAATCGAGACAAGGGAAGAGGAAAGTTTATTCTCCCTGATTCAGAAACTCCACTTTTTTATATTAACTTTGGTGAAAAAAAAGTTCGTTATCTCCAACTTGATTATTGGAATCAAATGAAATTTTCTATTGATAGTACAAGGAGAATCAAGGTTATATGTCGCTTAAAATATTTTGAGGATATGTCCAAAGAACAAAATTATCGATTGCAGCTATCTAAAGAAGGCGAAGTTTTAAAAACATTTTTTATTAAAACCGAGCAATCTTCTGAATTTTTGCAATTAGATGGAATCCCCTTGGATATAAGTGTGTCTAAAAGTATTGATATTGAACTAGACATGGGGTCCTATACATTTGAATTACTTGATGAGAAACGCTCTGTTTATTTAAGGGTAATGGAATATGAAATTTAGTTTTCTTATTTTAACCATATTTTTTTTGCTAAGTTTTAGTTTAGGGCAATCTCTGAAGAACAGATTATTAGTGCCTATCTATATTTACCCATCTATATCCTTTGGTTATGATTCAAATATTTTGAAATTATCCGGTAGTGAAATAGAAAAGTCAACATTAAATACAGAAATACTAGGAAGGTCTGCCACATTTGACAGCCAGATTATAAAACCAAAATTGAAAATTCTTTATAGTCCAGTATTATCTGATAAATATGAGTCCGAGTTTTTAATTTCTTTTTCACACTCTTTGTACGGCCAACTGAATGAAAAATCTTACAATCGTTATTCGTTAGTTTATGGACAACATCTTGGACCATATAGCTGGTTAAAAATAGGGTATAGCAACCTACCTAAATATTTTATTCGAGATTATATTGACCATGATATAACTGGTAATGTTAGATTCCCGTGCAGTTTATCTAGTGAAGAAATTTTTATATCTTATTCTTTTCCAGTTTGGCAAATGTCTTGGCTTAGATTCAAGGTTAAGGGGATAAACGAATTTTATAATTCTAATTTTACAGAGTTCGATCAACAAAAGTTAATTAGACAGCTCGATTTTCATTCGGGATTATCTAAAAGGACAAAATATTCAGTTTCTATCATTCATGAAAATAGTGTGAATATAACCTACGATTCAGAATTGATATCAGCACATATTGATCGCTCCTATCTGATGGATAAACTGATTTTAAGTTTTTCTCACGGTTTGCAGTCCTTCTCAGGAATAGAAAAAGCTGGTTTGGCCCTGTCAGCTGAGCAGCGTTTATATGAGTTGAGCTCGACAGGGGGTAATATTGATGATTGGAAATTTTATTTTGAATCCAGTGTATCATTTTGGAGTATTATAGATGTACATGATGATATTGGCCTTAAGATTTCTTATCAATTCAGAAATAGGGATGCAGATTCAAATCCTCTGGGAGGTTTTTCCTGGATTGAGGATATTAAAGACTTTTCAAAACACCTGATTTGGGTTGAGTTCTCATATGATATAGCTTTGGACTTATTTTATTGATTCCATGAAGTTGATTTTAATTCTCATTAGCATAGGAGGTGTTTTTCTGTCCTGCAGAAGACCCGCAGATCCAATTATTGAAGAACATCCATTGACATATTTTCAATGGGGAACATTTGATACAGGAGGAGAGTGCCTTGATCTGGAGGTATTGGATTCTGTGGTTGTGGCGGCTGCTAACTATAATGGTTTTTTTGTCCTTTCAATTGATGAACAAAATCAGTCCTTAGATACGATCTATCATGGAGTAGACTTAGACCCAACAGTAGGAGATAACCGAGCTGAGAGAATAGCTATCTCAAAAAAACATGGGATTGTATTTATTTTGGATAAATATGATAAAATTTGGATGCATAAATTGAATGGAACTCAGTACCTGGATAACTGGGTAGAAGATTGCTATAATGGAGTTTGGATAAGCACAGCTCTTGATGACAGAGAGGACGGAATTGGTATTTTCTCATTGGTTAAACACAGCTCTGCACAGAGTGATACGGGTGGAACAGTAGGTGAATATGACCAATATTCCACTTCACTAGTTTGGAAAAATTTGACAGATGTAAACTCTGAAGATGTGTTTACAAATAGCGGTGTACCTACGTGTGAATACACAGCTAATTTTTCAGTACTTCCCACAGAAATTTATTTTTCTGATGGGTTGCTAAGTATCGCCAATGGAGAGTTGGGTGTTTCAATATTAAAGCAGACCTCCCAAAATATCTGTGTAGATGAATACGGAAATGAAATTTCAGAGTTTATCCCAACAGGAAATTACGATGAAGACCGGGAGTTTTGCACCACTCCTCCCTCTCCTGGTCCCTGGATTACAGAGGATGGCTTAGGAGGCGAGTTTGAGCCAGCTGGAGGATTCAATCCATCAGTGTTCTCTTCGTTTGATACTCCTGGTGAGGTGAAAACTGTTTACTCATTTGAAAGTACAATATTGGCGGGACTTTCCAAAAGTAATGGCTGCCACATTCAATTTATTGAAACAACTGGAGAACTACTGAATCACTACAGAATTGGAGAGGGATATTCAGTAAATGGAATTGATTTTAATAACAATGTTTTAGCGCTCGCATGCGGGCATGATGGTGTCTTATTATATGATTGGGATGGAAATAACCTTCCAAGTTTACTTGGAAAAATCAGCACCAGCTATGCCAATAAAATTAAGTTAAATAATAATCGTGTCTTTGTTGCGACAGAAGACGGAATTGATATATTTGAAATAGAAAGGTGAAACTATGAATTTGATTAAAAAATTATTAATTATACAATTTTTAATAGCTATTGCATCCGCTCAATTTGACTGGATAGATAATGGAGTCCCCTTGAGACAGGGTGTTCACATTGAATGGCAACGAACAGGTGACAGATCTCCTAATGGTGAAATGATATTTGCCTGGTCAGATACGCGTAATGGGATCAGAGATATATTTGCACAAAAAGTAAATGCGGACGGTGAAAAACAGTGGGGAGAGGACGGAATTGCTGTAGTTACAACTGAGGGAAGGCAGGAGGATCCTATACTCATTGCAGATGATAGTGGAGGTGCATATGTGATTTGGGCAGATTATAAAAATGAGCCAGATACAGAGGGGGACGTTTATGGTCAACATATTTTATCTAATGGTACATTAGCCTGGGAAGAAACTGGCAGGGCACTGACAAATAAATCGGGCAGACAAACATCTCTAAATATGTGTAAAGACGGAGAGGGGGGAGTTTTTGCGATTTGGAAAGATTTTGAACCCAGCTCTTATGGACATATTTATGGGACACATATATCGCCAGATGGAACAATTTTGAATGAGGGAGAAGGTTACCCAATAGTTGCATACCCTTCATACAAGGGATATGCTAGTTTAGAATATGGTGGTCCAGGGAGTGCAGTCCTTATATGGCAGGATGAGCGCTTTGGAAATGGAAATGGAGTATATGATGAAGGTGAGCCATTTACAGATGACAATCAAAATGGTATCTGGGACGATGGAGAATGGTATGAAGAATGGAATGGTGTGGATCTATTCGCTCAAAAAATCTCACATAGCAACGGAGAGCTTGTTGGTCAATGGAGTGCCGCAGAAGATGGTGGAAAACATATCTGTAATTCATTGAAAGACCAGATCAGCCCGAGAGTGACCCATTTTAATAATTACAATACTGTTATCGTATGGGCAGATAATCGCACCAATGGTGTCTCTGGAAACTCAAAAAATGATATTTATTTTCAGGTTTTAGATGAGAATGGAAATAATTTACTTGATGATAATGGAATTCCAATTGCTGCTGGGAATTGGGAAAAGAAACTTCCCAGAGTGAAGTCAGATGGAAATTTTGCATTTATTGTGTGGGAAGATGAGCGTCAAAGCCCAAACTGGCAGTATTCGTCAGATGTATTTGGTCAGAAAGTAGATATGGATGGCTCAATTTTTTGGACTGAAAATGGGAGGCAAATAGTTTCTTTTGAAGGAAAACAAGAGCAGGTGCGGCTCACTCCAGATGGATTGGGGGGAGTTTACATTGCTTGGGAAGATGAGCGTATCAATAGAACGACAGATTTTCAGATTTATTTACAGTATATTGATGGGTCAAATAATGAACTAGCTGAAAACGGTATTTCAATATGTTCAGCTGACTATTTACAGAGAGCTCCTCTTTTAAAGGGCGATGGCTCAGGAGGCGTATATGTCATGTGGGAAGATCAGCGAACTGGCAGTGGTGCAATTTTTATGCAGCACTTGAATAGCTCTCAGGAGTTAAGTTTTGTTGAGGATGGAGAGGAACAGTTTTATGGAATTGGTACAGACAATGGGGGGCACTCCTATTCCTTTGGCTCAATTTATCTTGGCCAGGATGAGAATTTACTTTATTGGCAGGATCTGAGGAGCGGAAGCTTAACCTATGGTCAAAAAATATCTTCAAATTTTGATAATGAGGCTCTGGATAATGGTACGATGCTCTGCACTAACCCTTTTCAAACAGAAGCAAAATTATTGAAAAATATGAGTAATTTGTTTTTGGGATATTTAAATAATGAGGCTGAGCCCCTGGCTTCTTATCAAGTACTTAATCTAGACCTCGATGCTGGAGAGGGACACCTTGTTGGTCCCGATACAGACTCACATCATTCGTTCGATTTAACTACAGGGGTAGATGGCTCTGTGTATTATGTTTACACAAAAAATATAGACTATTGGCAGTATTTGACTGATCTGTTCATTCAAAAATATGATGCTGAAGGTAATGCGTTATGGGAATCCTCAATTCAGATAACTAATGGAGAATATTCCGATGATATTGTAAAAGCTGTTCACCCAAGTTCGCAAGGTGGTTGCGTTATAATATATGAATACAGTTATGCAGGATTTACATCACTGAAATCCATAAGCGTTGATTCTCAGGGAGAAATTTCAGAGTCAATTGATCTAACCAGTTTAACCTTTATAAATCAGTTTTATGAATCATCTCTATTCACAGATGATTATATATTCGTTACCTGGCGTGATGCAAGAGGGTCAGATTACGATATATATGGTCAATTTATTGGAATGCAAGGAAATATATTAGGAGATGAAGAAGGAATTGAAATTGCAGGATATATTGCCGATCAGACCAACTCATCCTCCGCATTAAATAAAAATGGGAATGAGATCCTGGTATGTTGGGAGGATAATCAATTCGGTGAAAACGCTGATATCAGTTGCTCATCGATTAATGTCAATAACTACGGTATTGGTGAGTTAGTAGTTATTGCTATGACAGGAGACGAAGAAATGAATCCCTATGTATATGGCTCAGAATCAGGATCCTATCTCCTTGCATGGGAGAACCGTGTGAATGGGTTAGATACTGAAATATATTACCAGGAATTAAACGGGGGTAATTTTGTACACGCGGATAATGGGGTGGTGGTCTGTGATGCGCCATTTGACCAGATGAATCCTAAAATTGATCTGTACTCCGAGTCTGATAATTCTTATGTCATTTATTGGGATGATAAGAGAAGCACAGGGAAAGCTGAATTGACAAATATTTTTTGTCAATCTGTAACTGTTGAAGAAGGAGGATTATTATCTATTTCTTACCTGAACGATTGGAACCTTGTGGGATTGCCATTGGTTGTTGAGGATGCAACTTACACATCTATATTTCCCGAGGCAATTTCTGGGACGCTTTTCGGATTTGACGGCACCTATTTTCAAGAAAACGAACTTATTAATGGTCTAGGATTTTGGCTCAGATTTACCAATTCAGGGAGTACAAGCATATCGGGTGAGTCAATTGCAAATGTGACAGTCAGTTTATTGTCAGATTGGAATCTGATATCCGGTTTGGATCAAACTATTAATATATCTGCCATTGAAGATCCAGAAGAAATCATAATTCCCGGAACGTTATATGGTTTTTCCGGAACCTACGAGCAGGTGTCTATCTTAGAAGCAGGAAAGGGATATTGGATCAGAACTTTTTCTGCTGGAGATGTGGTAATTACTTCCAATTCACAAAGAGGTAGAACCCCCGTTATTAATGAAATGGCTGAGGCGAATAAAATTCGTGTAAAAAATATGGATTTATATTTTAGTGATGAAATTTTAGTTGAAAGTTCATTGAGTTATGGTTTACCTCCAAAGCCTCCGGTTGGTGCTAAAGATATACGTTTTTCTGGAGACACAAAGCTTTGTGTCTCGGATGAATGTTTGATTGAAGTTATGAGTTTTCCTGAGTCGACACTGTCATTTGAGTGTGAAATCAGAGATGAACATAATTGGGAATTAATAGATGAATCTGGCAATGTGTTTCATTGTGAAGGTGTTATAGAATTTGATTTCAAAAGAGAATCAGAAACTATTGTTTTAAGAAAATCAGTTTCTCCCATTGTTCCATCGGAATTTTCTTTGCTACCAGCTTTTCCAAATCCATTTAATCCAACAACAAACATTCAGTTCACTCTTCCTGAATTATCAATAGTATCCATATCTATTCATGATATTCAGGGTGCTTTGGTCGAAAGGTTAGTGAAATTCGAAAACATGGAAGCCGGACTTCATACTTTAACCTGGAACGCCAAGGAATTTTCAAGCGGTATATATTTTCTTCATCTAGAAACAGAAAATAACTCGCAAGTGAAAAAACTAATGCTTATAAAGTAACATATTTATGACTTTATCTAAGATAAAATTCAAGCTACCATCTTTGGTGTTCATGACCTTGGCAATATTATCTTCACAAGATAACCCTCTCCCTGAATTTTATCATACATATGATGATATTGAGACTCAGTTGAATGCCTGGGATGAGAATTTTGGTAGTACACCATCTGGAGCTAATGGCATCATTTTTCACAAAGAAGTGATTGGATATTCTACAAAAGATAACCTCCCATTTTGGGGTGTGAAAATTTCTGACAATGCTGATCTGGATGAGGACGAACCCAGAGTCTTAATATTGGGTCAGTGTCATGCTGAGGAAATATATGGAGTGGAAATCTCAATGGCAATGATAAACTGTTTTTTAAATCTTAGCACCGGCGGATTACAGGAGTGTTTCAATTCAGAGATTGCCAGTCAGGTTTTTTCAAATCTACAAAATTTAGAAATATGGATTATCCCAACGCATAATCCAGAGGGATTGAGAGTAGTCCATGGATATGAAGAGTCCAGTGGAGACAGTAGCTCATGGATTCAGGATGTGAGCTATCGGAAAAATAAAAGAGATGTGAACAGTGATGGATTCTTTAGCTTTGATAATACTGTCGAGGCAGGAAACGACTCAGATGGTGTAGATTTAAACCGAAACTATGATTTGAACTGGATTTTCGGTGATGATAAATTTGTGGAAGATTGTGCTGGTAGTTACTGCTCCCATTTTGACTATTACAAAGGTGATGCTCCTTTTTCTGAAACTGAGATCCAGGCAATAAGAGACTTTTCTATAGAAAAGCAGTTTTTACTTTCTATTGCATATCATAGTTCAAGGTCTGGGAATGTATCAGAAAAAGTGATCTATTCATGGGAGTGGGGCAGTGGTACAAAGTATTCTCCAGACTTTGATGTTATTAATGATATAGGTATCAATATTTCCAATTTGATTTTGAGAGACGCGACAGATGGTTCAACATATACACCAACTACAAGCAAAAGTAGAAAAGGGAATGCTCACGATTGGTTTTATGCTGAAACCGGGACTATCCAATATCTGATTGAGGTTGGCTCTGCAAATATGCAGTCTTCAGACAGTGTTAAGGTATCTCAAATTATTGAAGATAATTTTATGGGTGCTTTTTATTTGCTGAATAGGGCATGGGGAAATACCAATAATTCCAGCTTATCTGCTGATAAATTTCAAATCACGGGTATTGTAACAGATGGAATAACAGGAGCACCTGTTCATGCCAGTGTACGAATATTGGAAATGGATGGAGGTGTCCTTACACCTAGATTTACAGATAATTTTGGTAGATATCGACGCTTGCTGAATGAAGGAAATTTTTCACTTAGTATTTCTGCTGAAGGATATGAAGATTATGAATATACTTTTTATTCTTCTAATTCTACTATTCATCAACATGATGTAGAGTTGACACAGTTGGTGAGGCATTCATTAGACTTGAATATTGAAACTCCGGAATATTTTACCGGTTCTGTTCAACTTATTCAAGCAACTACTATTAATATTGATACTTTGGAAATAATTAGTGGTGACACATCTTTCCAATGGTATGAAAATAATTATAGACTTACTTTTTTGGGTGATGGACTTGCACCTTCCATCATTGATCTTAATTTTTATCAAAATGAAAGCCACACTATATCTTTATCGGATAGGGATATAATTTTTGAGGAACAGTTTGAGAGTCTTGATAATTGGACAGGAGACCCTTGGTGGAATGCTATGGGTGTATTGTATTCTCAAACAGATTTGGTTTATGATAGTTCTTTGGAGTCTATGTTGACAGCAAGCCAAATATTACAGGAAGGTGAAGATACCCAGGCTGTTTTTGAAGTGAACATGAAATATGAAATAGAATGGGATCATGACACCCTATCGTTGGGATTATTAAATGTGAATCAAAACGAAACAATTTGGTTAAAGCACTGGACCGATCAGAATTGGTCTGATCATACCGACTATGTTCCGACAGTTCTGGATGCAGATAATGTATATAAACCTGTTATCAGGTTAAAGTCAGATGAAACGGTTAATTACCGTGGTGTTGAAATGGAATCTCTTATTTTGATAAAGGGTTCTACAGTAGATATAGAGTTAGGTGTTGAACCCGTTTATCCAACTGCTTTCATTGTACAACAGAACTACCCCAACCCCTTTAATGCGAAAACCCACTTTGCTTTTACACTACCGGAAGATACAAAAATAAATTTTAAAATTTATGATTTAAGCGGGAGACTTGTGGATCATGTTAAAGAAAATACTTTTTTAGATCAGGGGACTCATACCGTCGAATTTGTTGCAAATCATCTGTCAAGTGGAATTTACTTTTATTCTATTCAAATGAAGAACCAAACAAAAATCAAAAAAATGATAATATTAAAATAAGGAAAACATAAATGCTACTCCGAATTACTGCAATTGTCTTTTTGCTTTTATCAACTCTAAAATCAGACATGCTCCCGCTCACTCAACGATATTTTCATGGTCAGGATCAGGGACATGAATATTCACGGGGAACCTACATGATTATTCTATCAGACCCGAGTTTAGAAACTTATTTAACGGATAGTAATACAGGGAACTTTGTTGAGTTCAAACGTACTCAGGGATATAATGTAGTAGTCCAAAATTTTGATGATATCGCAAGCGGTGAAGCACAATATTTAAAATCATATCTTCAATACTATTACGAAGAACAAGATTCTCTGCTGGAATACGTTTTACTTGTTGGAGATGTAGATGGTAATTATGCAATACCATCTTTTATTATCGGCTCATATAATGAAAATGATGATGATGTTACCGATTATCCTTATTCATTTTTTAATGAGGATGTTATGGAAGCTAAATTTTTCATAGGGAGATGGTCTGTTAGAACGGTTCAAGATTTTATCAGCTTGAAAACGAGAAGTATTCAATATATAAAAATGGATAACATAACAGATTATAGCTATTTGAATAAGGGGCTACTGGTTGCAGGAAATTATAACGGTGAAGATGATGCGCCTAACACTTGGCCTGTTACTCCCCTTTGGACATCTCTATGGCTTTCAGATGAGTTGCAAAACTATGGATACTCTCAAATTGATACAGCATTTTTTCATCTAGATAATCAAAACACTGAAAATTCCCAGATCGCAACTTCTTGGAGTAATGGGGTGGGCATTATCAATTATCGGGGATGGGGTGACGCAAACGGATGGCACAAGCCCTACTTTCACCGGGAAAACATTGATGAACTGACTAATGGATGGAATTTACCTATCGTTATGAGTTTTGTATGTAATACAGGAGACTTCGGTAATTCCATAGATCAATGTTTTGGGGAATATATGCTTAAAGCGGGATCACCTTCTTTCCCAAAAGGAGCTGCCGCTATGATTGGTCCATCTGATTTAGATACAGATACCCGATTCAATAATGTTATGTGTGGTGTGATGTGGGATGAGATGTTGGAGGAGAGAGTTCCTGAGCTTGGTCCTGCTCTTCACGCAGGAAAGCAAGCAATTCAGAAGGAGTTCCCAGACTACTCAGTAAACGGTCAGAACATTGCTGAATTCTATCACCATGTCTATGGTGTACTGGGAGACCCGAGTATCCCGGTTTGGCTCAAAGAACCGGGAGATTTATCAGCAGATATTGAAGAAAATCCTATTCTAAATCAATCTCACTTTAACACTGTTATATCCAATGAATCAGGAGATTTGATCATGGATGTAGTGGGCGCTTTGATGTACAACGGAGAATTGATTGGGAAAGGATTATCTAACCAGAATGGAGTTATGGATATTGATTTTACTGGCGTGCCAGAAGGGGAGGCATTACAGCTTTATCTTAATAAACCTCAATATTTCCAAAAGCAAATTGAGCTGATATTTACAAGTGATGATGAATCAGAATTTATTCAAAATGATTATGTAATTCCTGAATCTTTCTCAGTTTATACCTATAACTTTTATGATTCCAACTCTGGACATGAGAGTGCACCGGTTTATGATTGGGTTGAGATCAGCGAAATCGGGACAAATCTAGGACTATCAGATGACTCCCATATAAACGGAGTGGATATTGGATTT